>JBFJXH010000223.1:0-1527 GCA_041623215.1 Thermoplasmatota archaeon | reverse complement strand
CCAAGCGGTCGGCGCGGCCCAGCATGCCACCATAGTTGCGGCCTAGGCCGATGGCTTGCGCCTGCGTGCCCAGGTAGCTGGTTAGCAAGGTGCCGATGATGGCCAACAACCCCCACTCCATGCGCGCCCACGGGCTAAACGCAATGCCCGCGATGAGGACCGCGTCGCTGAAGCGATCCAGCGCATGATCTAGGTAGTCACCCTTGGGCGTCATGCGCCCGGTAATCGTGGCTACTTTGCCGTCAAGAACATCAAGCACCCCATTGGCAATTGTGCAAAGCGCGGCAACCCACAGGAGCCACAGCGCCTCGGGACCACTTTGCCAGAAGGCCAAGCCGCCAGCCACGGCGAAGGCGAAGCTAATCCACGTGATGGTGTTGGGATTGATGTTGCGGCACGCCTTGGCAAGGGGGACGAGCCACCAGTCGAGCACGGCACGGTGTTGATCAAGAACCATGGGGCTTCACGCGAAGGGGAGCCGATGGCTCCAGTCAACCGGCTCCAAGTCGTGGGCTTTAGGCGCTTCGATGGAGCTTTCGGTGAACGCCGACAACAACGCCTCGGGTGACCGCGTGCTCGCGTCGCGTTGTATTACGCGGGCGCCTGACTGCTCGGAAGCAGCCAGCGCCTCCTGGAGGATGATGTCCAGTGCCTCCGCTTCCAAGTTTTCCAGCACTTTGGTCTCGGCATAGCCCCGCTTCTGGAGTCGTGGTCGTAGCGTCGCAGGGTCGCAACGGATTACCCAGATGGCCTCAAGGGGCAACAAATGAGCGAGGTGCCCCTCGATGAAGCAGGATGTCGGCAGACGCTCGGCCGCTGTGGCCAAGGCCTCCATGTCAATGATGTCCGCGTTATCGGCGTCGTCGTGGCCGACCACTGCGTGCTGTTCGCTTGCCCACTGCTTGAGGTCAACGACGGTGTGTCCTTGGCTGCGCAGCAGTTCGGCCAGCGTCGTTTTGCCCGTGCAGGGGGTGCCGGTGATGGCCGTTCGACTCACGACATCACGGTTCACGCCATCACGGTCGGCTTGCCGACGAGGTCGTGCCACGCATAGCCACCGTGCCCCTCGTCGTTGAAGCAGTAGTGCACCAACTGTCGCTCCTGCCTGAATGATTGGATTTCCGCGGCGACGGCGGCTGGCTCCTTGCCGTCCATGAGCACTTCGCGGAACCACCGGGCGACGTCTTGCATGTCATCTTTGGTGCAGCCGACGCGAGTCAACTCTTGCACGCCAAGGCGCAATCCGCTGGGGCGCATCGGTTTGGTGTCGCCTGGAAGCATGTTCATGTTCGTGATGATGCCGGCTGCCTCGAGAAGCGCCGCTGCCTGGGCCCCGGAACCGTCGTCTGGCGCCCCGTGGCGCGTTACCACCTGGTGGCTCGCAGTATAGCCGCGCGCTTCCCCAAGCACCTCGATGCCCTGTGCGGCGAGGCCTTGTGCGAGCGCCTGCGCGTTGGCCACAATGTCCGCCGCGTACTGGGCGCCGAACGCCTCGAACTCCGCCAAGGCGATGACTTTGCCCGCCAT
>JBFJXH010000222.1:0-1553 GCA_041623215.1 Thermoplasmatota archaeon | reverse complement strand
CATCGGAGGCAGCGCAATGAAACCAGGTGAAACGCTGTGGTATGGCTCGGGGCTCACAACGGGCGCCGCCGCCGCACTCGCCGTGGGCCGAATGGGCCCGAGCCTAGCAACCGATCTCGTCATCCTTGGCATTGCGCTCTTCGGCCTCGGCATCATGGTGTTCGCATGGGGGCAACAAAAGGCGGTGGCAGCATGACCACCATGACCCTCATTCAAGCCGTGACCCATACGCTTGACCAAGCCATGGAGCGCGACCGTGACGTGGTGGTCTTCGGCGAGGATGTCGGGCCCAACGGCGGGGTGTTCCGGGCCACGGATGGCCTTACGGCCAAACACGGGGAAGACCGCTGCTTCGACACGCCCCTGAACGAGAATCTCATCGTGGGAGCTGCCATTGGCATGGCGGCCTACGGCTTACGTCCCGTACCAGAAATCCAGTTCATGGATTACATCTGGCCCGCCTACGACCAACTGGTCAACGAGGCCGCCAAGCTCCGGTACCGCAGCGGCGGCGAATACTGGTGCCCGATGACGGTCCGGACGCCCTATGGCGGCGGCATCCGGGGCGGCCATTATCACTCGCAAAGCGGCGAGGCGCCCTTCCTCTACGGAAGCGGCCTCACCATTGTGGCGCCAAGCACCCCGCACGATGCCAAGGGATTGCTGCACGCAAGCATCAATCTGGATGATCCAGTTATCTTCATGGAGCCAAAGGCGCTCTATCGAGCCGCCAAGGGCGATGTGAGTGAGGATTACTACGAAGAGGAGATTGGCAAGGCAGCCGTGCGCCGCGAAGGCACGGACATTACTCTCGTGTCGTACGGGTCCACCATGCCCATGACGCTCAAGGCAGCGGCAGCCGCAGCGGAAAGTGGCGTGGATGCAGAAGTCATCGACTTGCGAACTATTTACCCATGGGACAAGGAGGCGGTACTCGCCTCCGCCAAGAAGACGGGTCGCCTTGTCGTGGTGAACGAAGCACCGCTCACGGGGGGCATGTGCAGTGAAATCAGCGCCACCGTGGCGGAGGAAGCCATCGAATACATGGAAGCCCCCATCGCTCGCGTCACCGGCTACGACGTACCTTTCCCCTACACGCTCGAAGGGCTCTACATGCCCACACCGAACCGCATCATGGACGCCATGGAACGCGTCATCAACTACTGACCGAGGACAACAAATGTTCAGCTTCAAACTGCCCGATATTGGCGAAGGAATCCAGGAAGGCGAAATCGTATCCTGGCTCAAACAGGAAGGCGACCCCGTCGCCGAGGACGAGCCCTTCGTCGAGGTCATGACGGACAAGGCAACCGTCGAACTCACCAGTCCCCGCGCCGGCAAGATCGGCAAATTGTACTTCGCCGAAGGCGACATGGCCCAAGTGGGTCAAGTCATCGCCGACATTGACGATGGTGCCGGCGGCGCTTCGGCTTCATCGGATAAGGAAGATGACGCGCAACCCGCTGTTGCGGACGAGCCCGTCGCCGCCGAGAAGGAAGAGAAGACCTTGTTTGAATTGCCCAAAGAAGGGGCTGCGGCCACCAAGCAACTTG
>JBFJXH010000221.1:0-1563 GCA_041623215.1 Thermoplasmatota archaeon | reverse complement strand
GCACGATGCGTGATGCATTCTCTGTCGTGTCTTGCGATGCAAGTCCCATGCACACAGCCAAGACGTACGTGCCCACCACCAACCGCTCGCCGCCCGTTTGCGCCTGCATGGCAGGATCGTTCGTGGTCAGGTGCTGGTTGAAGTGGATTTGCGCCGTGTTCAGGGCGGTCGTCGTGGCGACGACGTGCTCCGAATCTGGAATTGTGCGGCCCCGAGCGTGAACAAGGACGTCTCCAACGGTGAAGTCCTCGAAGTAGGTCGTGTCACTGGTCAGATGGTGCACGGGGCACTACTGGAGTACCTGCACTTGACGATTTACCCACCCGGGACTGGTTCAGGCAGGGTTGCCAAGGTCCCGCAGATCACTCCGACAAACAACGCCAATGTCACCCATCTACGTAAATATCAGTTCGAGCGGTCTTCTGAGTATGTGGCTGATTTTCACGCTGCTTGCCATGCTTACGCCCTTCGACGTAACCGATGCGGTGGACATGATTCCGCTGCCGGAAGAAGCGCCGGTGGAGGTTGACTTCGTTGACTTCTCCAACCCGATTCCCGGCACCGACATCAACCCGGACGCTGCGCTGGAGGGGGCGCTAGAGGACTATGTCTCGTTCTCGAATCCGCTCCCCGTGGGGTCGTACGGTCGCGCCCCATAGCACGCTGCACTTGCGTTAGGCTGCGTGGCGTCCTAGCAGTTGCTTGGCAACCACGTCCGCCTGAATTTCACTGGTGCCCTCGAAGACGCTAAAGACCTTCGAGTCGCGCCAATACCGCTGCGCTGGGAATTCTTCCGAGTAACCGTACGCCCCGTGAATTTGTAGGCCCTCTCGGGCCACGAATTCGACTGTTTCCGTGGCGACCATTTTGGCCATCCCGGCTTCCAAGTCGGCGCGCTTGCCGGTGTCTTTTTGCCGGGCCGCGTGGGCGGTGAGTTGCCGTGCGGCTTCCGTGCGTGCCGCCATTTCTGCCAGCTTGTGACGGATGACTGGCTGCTCGGCAAGTGTTTTGCCAAATTGGCGACGCTGCGTGGCGTAGTCGAGAGCAGCATCCAGGGCCGCTTGGGCAACGCCGACGGCGCGCGCCGCCGTCTGGATGCGGGCAATCTCGAAGGTGCTCATGAGTTGCTTGAACCCGAGGCCGGTTTGGCCGCCGACGAGATTGTCTGCCGGGATTTCATGCCCGTCGAAGAAAACGCTGTAAGACTTGAGTCCGCGATATCCGATGCTCGGAATGGGGCCGCCCGTCATGGTGGGCTCCGCCCACGCATCGGCGGGCTTCTCAGCCAGGAGAATGCTGAGGCCCTTGTGCCGTTTGGCTGGGTCCGGGTCCGTCCGGCATAGAACCGTGAGGACGCTGGCTTGCAGGGCCATCGTGCACCAGGTCTTTTCGCCATGCAAGGTCCATCCGTCCGACCCGTCATCGGCACCGGCGGGCTTGGCATGGCACTCGACGCTACCAAGGTCGGAGCCGACGTTCGGTTCAGTGAAGCTCGCCGCAGACAACGTGGTGGAAGTCGCCAGCCCCTCTAACCATCGCTCCCGCTGCTCCTGTGTTCCACCT
>JBFJXH010000220.1:0-1581 GCA_041623215.1 Thermoplasmatota archaeon | reverse complement strand
TTCGTGGCTTTGCTGGCTCCCCTGCCATTGCTGCGCTTAGCGCAAACCCCACACAGGGGAGCAGCCTGCAGGGGTTGTGGATGCCGCCCTTCCGTCGCACGTGCCTCCTGGCGGAGCCGAGGTTGAGAGCCTTCTGGCGTCCATTCCACCGGAGCTCTGCGTGCAGTGCAAGGCGGCGCGGGGCCTTTGTGGCATTGACCCTTGTCCCCTGTTGCGGCGCGTGCAGTCGCATTTGCCTCAGGGGGTCAGGGCCGGCCAATCAATAGGGCGGCATTTGTGGGGCAGCAGCCCTCCAAGTCTCTTCGTGGGGCGCCACGGCTACCCGGCGGTGAACGTCGGTCCCATGTTGCCGCCCGAGCATTTGGAGCCCGCAGCTGCTGCCGCATTGGACGCGCCACGGACTTGGTTGGACCACACCATCGCGGATGTGGTTGGGCTACGCTCGTCGCTGGTACGGACGTTGCACAAGGTCCGTGTCCAGAGCGTGGCGCCTGGCCGTCCCGAGCGGTCCATTGGCGGCCATGATGGTTTGCTGGGAGGTCGGCTTGCCAAGCCGTTGTCGGAGACGGCGGACCGCATTACCCGCTTGTCGCAGGAGCTGGCCGTGGCCAGTCGTCCCGTGGATACGGAAGTGGTGTTGGCCAAAGCGCCGGCATGGAGTCTTGGGCATGTGACCGACTTTACGACGCCGCACGGGCCAAGTGCAACGGTCGAACGGGCCACACTGGGGGAGAATGCGCCGGTGGAGCGACGCATGGAAGCGGCCGTTTCGGACACCGATTTGCTGGCCGCCGACGCGTTGTGGAGTCTGTACCAGTCGGGCACGGACGCCTATCAGTTGGAGCGCGTCTTGTCGGCTGGCATGTTGGGGCTTGGGTCAGCGCGGCGGCTGGTGCCGACGCGATGGAGCATTACGGCTACGGACGACACGATTGGACGCCGGCTCATCGATGAAGTGCGGGACTACCCGACAATTGACAAGCCGGTGGTCCACGAAGGGGAGGCGTTTGGCAATCGCTTCTTGGTGCTGTTGGTGCCGCGGGTGTGGGGCTTTGACAACATCGAGGTGTGGCTCAAGGGCTCGTTTTGGGCGCGTGCGGTGGTGCCGGCGGAGGATTGGGAGGACCATCGCGGTCGAACAACCTATGCCGCCAACACGACCGGGGGGTACTACGCGACGAGGCGCAGTGTGCTAGAGCACCTGGCAGGTTTCGGTCGGCAGGCGACGGCCGTTTGCCTGCGTGAAATCGACGACCGCTACACCACGCCGTTGGGCGTCTGGGTGGTTCGCGAAGGTTGCGCCCGGGCCCTGGCAGGCGACCCACTCGTGTTTGAGGACATGGACGCAGCGTTGCGGCACATGGACCGCCGCGCCCGCTTCAAGTCATGGCAACAATCCGCGGAACTCTTGGCCACAGTGAAGCAGCAGCGACCTTTGGACCATTGGGACTAATCCCTTTGGGCCGGCGGCCCCGGCGGCCCTCAAGCCGCTGGCCGGCCTCTTGAAGTGCCTGAAGGCGGACGTTTCATGATGGCGGAAGCCAGAGGCTCCTCGGCAGACGTGGGCGCGGAAACGCTCGT
>JBFJXH010000219.1:0-1590 GCA_041623215.1 Thermoplasmatota archaeon | reverse complement strand
GGTACCAGGCGTTCGAAGCCGAGCCCCTGCAGGCCGTCCTCGCGTCCCGGATAGAGCACGAGTTCGAGCCCCGCACCGTCGCTCCAGGCCTTCGCCACGAGCACGTCGGGGTAACGCGCATCCGCCAGCGCGGGACCCGAGAGCGCGGCGGCCGGCGGGCCCTTGACGAACGTATTGCGGAAATCCCCGGTGCCGAGCAATTTGCCTTCGACCGCCCAGACGTTCGCGAGACACGACGCCTTCGTATAGGAAACCACGCCGTCTTCTTCCACGCGCCCGCAGTCTTCGTCCATGGAATTCAGCGCCGCCTCGGCGAGGTCGTGATCCCCGAATTCGTGGCCGCAGATCGCGACCGCGGCATACGGGAACAGCGAGCCTTTGCGGTAGTTACCCGGATCGATCGTGTCAATGAAGCTCAGCGCCTCGGCCGGAATGCTGAGTCGGGTCCGTAGGGAATCAAGCAATGCACGCTCGCGACGGCCCATCACGCCGTCCGCCCACATGATGGCAGCTTGTTCCCGATAGAGGCTTAATCTAGCTGCGGCGGGCGCGTCTTGGGCCAGCACCGCTTCGGTCCTGCTGGGGGGCACTGTTGCATTTCCAACGCGCTGGACGACTCGCTCCAGGGGTTGGATGGCGAAGAGAAGGCTGCCGGCTGCGACGATGCCAAGATAGGGACTGCCGGACCAGCCGGAGAACAACTCCTGCGCCGCTTCGCTGACCACGAAGAATACAGCAACCAGAATCGCGGTCCAAGTTCCCCGTTGCACGGTCCAGCGGAGGCGCAGGTCCACATCGAGAATGCAGTGCCGGATGAGTGCGTAGGAGATGAGAATTGGTACAACCATTCTCCAGAAGCCGGCGGCCGCAACCCCGACGGCGCCGAACTCGAACGCCACGATTGCCCCCGATCCTGCCGCTGCAAGCGCCGATAGTGCCAAGCGCCACGCGTTGCTTGCGTCTTTCTGTGGGCTGGTGGCGGTGGGTGCCGCAGCCATGTACAGCACACCTACTATGCCAACCGTCAATGCGAGTACCCGAACAACTGTCGCGGCCCACGCAATGCCGATATCCGGGGTTTGTGCGGCAAGCCAGCCAGGACCCACTAACAACGCATCTGCCAGGAAAATAGTCCCGTCAAAGACTGCGTTCAGCAAAAGGCCCGACGCCGCAACTATCGTCCCGCGGGCCAAAGCGGGTTTTTGTTGGCTTGCCGCTACCACCAACAACAGGCCTGCGGCGCCGGCCACGAATGGATATGATTCGATGGCTAGAAAGATTGGGCCCAATCTGGTTTGGGAATTTGTTGCACATACGTCGAGGCATTCATTGCTCATCAGGAAAAGTGACGCGGCGGGGGCCAGCAAAGCCACCCCAATCGTCCAGATTTGTCGAGCGCGGGTCCGTGGTGCCACGTAGAGGAATACAAACACCAGTAATGCCACAATTGCCCACAAGTGGAAGTGACGCGCCATGGCGCCCCATGCGTGGCTGGCAGCGCCGTCCGTCAGCAACTCAATCCGCTGCGACGCCAAGGCACCCCCGCGAACCAGTAGCCAAATCGCCAACGCGCGGTGGTCGCCGCGTGCC
>JBFJXH010000218.1:0-1684 GCA_041623215.1 Thermoplasmatota archaeon | reverse complement strand
GGGGGGAGCGCGGCAAACCAGGCATCGTCATAGACGGGCGGGTCTCGCGGCACTTCAAGCGAATCAGGCGTCTGCAAGATGGCCTTCACATTGCGGCGCGACAATTGTTGTCGCAGGGCAGTCATGGCTTGGCCTGCCTCGCGACCGTCGAAGACACGGTGATCCTGTAGACACCCTAGGTGGACGTGCCAGGCAGGCAGATACGCCAGGCCCCGCCATTTTGGCAGGCGTCGTCGCTCGCCGACGCTGATGTCGGTGGCCGGCGACAAATGACCACTGAAGGCACCCGCGCCGGACACGAGACCGAACTTGCCAGGATTGGATAGGGCGACACTGAACTGCGCGGCCTCCGGCGGCAGCCACTTCCCCAATGCCGGGTCGAAGGCAGGCGGCGCATCGGCCGCTTGGCCCGTCGAGGAGGGTTGGGGGCGTCGGTGCCACAGCGCCTCTAATTGACCCACGCCGTCACGAATCATGTATGAAATGTCGCGCACGCTGCGGCGGTGAGCGTCGGTAATGACGACCGTTGCCAGTTCGCCGTCGCCAACGAGTACGCGGACACCCACGTTGGCGCGAGGAAGTTCCCAGACTCCATCCTGGTGGACAATGCGATTGAAGCGGGGATTCGCGTGCCAGGCGCGTCCCAGCGCGGCGACTAGCACGGGGGTCAACAGGCGCTTCGGGACGTGACCCACAGGGACATCGAATCCTCCTTGCATGGTTGGATTGCGCGGTACGTCCCAGACCTTCCGGGCGGCCATCCGCCATGGCGAATCTTCGATTCGCTTCGGCAACGAGCCGACCGGCAGTGAGCCATCCCCCTGGGCGGCACCGGCCACATCGGTCGCGTCCCGGGCACGTGCCGCATCTCCGGCCACCCGCTCCATCTCCTGCCAGGCGGGACTGGGCTCTAAGCCCACTGCGGCCAAGTGACGCCGATGGTGCGACCAGAGGTCATCCACGAGGCGACCGTACGCGCTTGGTCCGGCGATATGCAGCATCGCCAGACTGACTGCTGGCTCCTGCTGGACTTCCAGCAGCCCTGCCTCCAAAGCCCACACATCGTCGCGGGCGCGAGCGGCATCCATGCCAGCAGCGTGCTCTAACGCCTCGCACACATGCCTCGACTCGTCTTCGAGCACCGCAGCAAACAACGGGTCGGCAATGCCCCACGACGCAGCGTGTTCAAAGAGCGTCTCAATCCAGCCCTCCGCGACGAGGTTGAGTAGCGTCGCCCCCGTGGCTAGGTCCTCCGTGGCCCTGATTCGGTCGAGCAGCCGCTCGGCACTGGCCACAATTGGCGGCGAGGCCCCGTCGGTAAGCTCGTGCGCCAGTCTGGCGAAGGCGACGCTGTGAAACACCTCGTCCACCAATTGCTCCCGAAGAAGCTCGGCCTGTTCCGGTGACGCCGCGGGCAAGAAGCGAAGGGGAATCTCAATGGCGATGGTTTCCACTTGGGCCAAGAACGAAAAGAACGTGGCTAGCGCCTCGCGGTCCATGTGGTCAGGCCAGACGTGGCCTTCCAGCACCTTGGCCAGCCGACATTCCACATGCGCCTGTTGTTCAGCCGACAGCGCCGCCCAGCCACGCTCGACGTGACGCAGGGGTGGCCAAACAGGGCGGACCAGTTGCTCCAACGCCATGCACCAACGACGGACGCGACCAATCTTGAAGCCTTGCGCGT
>JBFJXH010000217.1:0-1694 GCA_041623215.1 Thermoplasmatota archaeon | reverse complement strand
CCCATTTGGTTGGGCTGTGGGGTGGCAGCCGGTCCAGGACGTTGTTCCAGTGATTTTCTACGCCGCGCCAGATGCCCTTGTCGAATTGGACGAGCATCGCCGCTGCCATGATGAGGCCTTGCACGAAGCGCTTGTCATCGCCGGATAGGGTGAGCCACAAGTGTTCCCAGGCCTCGTGGGCGTGCCAGTGCTGGCCGGCGTTGAAGAGATCGATTCCCTCCTGCAGGTAACTGGACGCAGCGGGGTCGACAGGAGACTGCGGCGGCACGGGGGTGCGACTCTTGGCGGGCTCTTGGGGCTGTCGTTGCCACCGTGGCTTCGCTTGGTTAGGCGAATCTTCGCTCATCACAAACCCCAAGAGGGAGCCATCGCCGTCTCGTCCCGTGGCCGACCTAGATACGATGCGGACCATTGGGCTTGGCGTTGACGCAGCCAGTGGTCTCGTGTTCGTTGCCCTGGGTATTTGGGTGGCGACGCTCAAGCCACGCAAGCCGGTCAATATCGCCTTCTCCACGTTCGCCATCGCCTTCGGCATGCGGTATTTTCTTGGCAACATCGCGCAGTTTGGAACCGCCCCTGGTTCTGGGCTGGTGGACATTGAAGCCCAGTGGGTGTTGTGGCCCATTTTCGTAGCTGCGCTGGTTGCTGGCGCCGGGCTTGTGGCACTGGGTCTTCGATTCCCGGTTCCCGTGAGGCGCGGCGATACCGGGCGCATGGTAGCTGCGTCGTCCATTGTGGTTGCCGTGCTGGCCACGAAGTATGTCCGTTGGGTGAATCACGAATCTCCCGGGGCGTACGATTGGTTGGCCTCGCTGTCCACGGAGGTCCTCTTTGCGGGCCTTTGGTTCTTCCTCCTGCTGCTGCCGCTGCGGCACGAAACGGAAACGGCGATTGATCGGTCGCGTTCCGTGCTTGTGGGTGCGGCCATCCTCATGTTCGTTGCCATGGATGCGGGCTTTGACGTGGGCTGGCTGGCCGGCGGCCACACGCCCGCGGAGGCCGAAACGGGCTCACTCCTTGACGTCGCCGTGGTGGCGGTCATTGTGCTTCTCTGGGTGGCTAACTTGGTCCGGTCACCCAGTCCAGGTGAGCGTAACTTGGTCCTGTTGGCGCCCGCCATGGCACTCACCGGCATGGTGCTGGCGTTGCTGGCCCCCAACCATGCATCCGACCTCGGGCCGCTTGGATTGGCGCGGCTGGCCGGTGTGGCGGTGCTTGCGTACACGATTGTGCGGCACCAATTGTTTGACCTCGACGTGAAGGTCAGGTTCGCGGTTCGCCAATCAACCATTGCAGCGGTATTCATCGCCGTCTTTTTTGCCGTCAGCGAAGGCGCAGCGGCCTTCTTCGAGAGCCGAACGGGAAGCACCTTCACGGGCATTGTCGCCGCCGCGCTTCTGGTGTTCTTCCTGGCACCCGTGCAACGGTTGGCGGAGCGCGTGAGTACCGCGGCCGTACCGCTGCAGGATGGCCCTGAGCGGCCGCTTGGTGCGGTCCTTGATGATGCGGGCGCCGTCTATCGAGATCTGGTCAGCCAAGCGTGGCGCGACGGAAGCCTAAGTCACGATGAGGCGGAACTGCTGGATGCCGCACGCCGTCGCCTCAGCATCTCCGCCGAGAAGGCACAGGCCATTGAGGCAGATGTGCGTCGACGGCTCGGCAGTCCTTGAAAAAATAAGGGGGTCCTTGCGCGT
>JBFJXH010000216.1:0-1790 GCA_041623215.1 Thermoplasmatota archaeon | reverse complement strand
GTTGTTATTGGCATCGAAGTACAGGTGGTACCAGCGTTGCTTGGCGGCTTCAGGTTCACTCGCCACACCGCCGAATACGAGAGGTGCCCCCATCGTCCAGCGGAGCGTGTAAACCCCCTCCCCTTGGCGGCTGAGTTCATGCGAAGCACTCGGCACGCGAGCCCCATTTTGCAGCGGGACGCCATCGTCATCGGTCTCAATGACCACGAACGAACCGGCATCAATGGCAAAACCAGGGATATCTTCCGGCTCCGGGTGCCCGGCCGCAGCCAACAACGCAGGCAAATCCAGGTCAACACTGGCGACCAGGTCGGCCGCTGCAGCTAGCTTGGCGGGAACGGTCACGGTCAGCGGAACACGCATGTGGCGACCGTCTCCCTCCGGCACACCGACGTCGGACAGGGGCCCTTCGACCCATGCGCCGGGGGCAGGTGCTTCCTGCGCCGCGGTGCCTGCGGCAAGCCAAGCCATCGCCGCGATGAGCACGACAACGGCCCAAGACGCCGGGGCGCCCTGCCTCATGACCTGCGGCTCCTACGTCGCCCCCATGTTGCCACACCAAGCATGGCAAGGACAAGGAAGGCGCCCGGCATGGGAATGCCTTGGTCTTCTTCGACGGTAAGGCGTCCGGATGTGGCATCGGCCACTTGGTGGAAGGCTGGGTCTTGCAAGGTCAAGCCGCTACCCGCCGGCCGTACTAATAACTGGACCTGATGGACCGCGCCTGGCCCGCCTGACGAGAAGCCCAATTCCACTTCCACTTGCTGCAGTCGCTTGACACTGATTGTGACCGCGTCGTGGACAATGCCGTCAACGACCAAGATGGCCTCGGCTTCGACCTCGGCTCGGCCGCTGTTCTGGATGAGCGCACTCACGCGATGCTCGCCTCCGGCACGGATGCCGCCTTCGGTAAGGTCGGACGCAACGATGCGAAGCGCCGCAGGGGTCTGCTCAACCGACCATGATAGTGGCACCAATTCTTGCCAGGGGCCATCGGGGCGGTCAACCGGGCGCCATTCCACACGGGAGAGGCCAAGCACCCGTTCGGTGTCTGCACCCTGCGTCCTCACCACGATGCGGCCCTCCTGTCCCGGCGCGACGGTGACATCCTCGGCAATGGCCTGAAGGCGACCCTCATCCACCGAGTGACTGTGGCGGAACACGAGTGGCACGTTGCCATCGTTGGCAAAGATCAGCGTAGTTTCAGCCGGTGTGCCCATGACTACCTGGAGTGCCGGGTCTTCCACCGAAGCCGACCCCGCCGGAGTCCGAACGACGTCAACCAAGACCGTCGTGTTGACGAGGCGTTCTACGCCCTTGCCTTTGGCGACGAAGTCAACGCGCGCCCCGTGACTGCCAGGAGCCGTGTGGTCGGCAATGGCAACGGGCAACTCCAGCACATTTCGCGTGAACGGATCTGTGGTTACGGACCACGTGCTGTCAACGATAGCCAACGGCCCGTCTACGCCCACCAGACTCCAGACAAGCTTCTGGTTGTCTTGATTGTCCACCACGGCGGAAATGGCATGGTCGCCGGGGCGTGTTTCCAGCGCGTCGATGCCGGAGGCCGACACCGTGGATGCGACTGCCCCGGCCCCTACTTGGAGGTCGATTGGTAAGGGGACTTGGACCAGGTCGTCCTCGTGCGTCGTCACAGTGATGGCAGGCAAGTCGGCGTCCTGGGCTAGCGCCCGTCCGGCTGTAATCACCAGTTTCAGGCTCTGCGTCTCGCCGGGTAGCAGGGAGGGCGGGTGCTGAAGGTGAACCGCGAGGCCAGTTGCCGCCGCCAT
>JBFJXH010000215.1:0-1801 GCA_041623215.1 Thermoplasmatota archaeon | reverse complement strand
TGCACCTGCGAGATTTCCTCGTGGAATCTGGGATGCCGTTCGAAGCGATTGAGAATCTGGACGACGACGTGGAAGCGGTGTTCCGCTACCTGGTGGTGGGCAAATGAAGACCTTCACGACCCTTCTCAAGACCGACTTGGCAGCCTGGACCACCAAGCGTGGAATTGCCTTGGCCACCCTCGCAGCCCTGCTCCCGCTGGCCCTGGCTGGTGCCTGGCTTGGCACCCATCAGGCAGATGTCGCCGCGGCGGAGATCTCGTTTGACGACGGAATCGTCCAAGGCGACGAAACCACCATCATTGGCGTGATTCGCAACGATGGGGAAAGGGCCGTGCCAGCAGCTTACGCCACGCTCACCGTGGGTAGCTTGAGCACCGGCCCCGACGGCGCCGCATTTGTTTCTGCGTCCGGCCAAAACCGCACCGAACTGCCGGCTTTGGCACCGGGCGAGCAAGCCGAGCTTCGCCTGGACTGGACGGCTCGCGCTGGCGTTTTCTGGGTGGTCCTGGACAGCGATTCCGATGACGCCATTGGAGAGCTGGATGAATTCAACAACCAGCGGGTCCGACAATTGGCGGTGCAGTACCGCCCGCCGTCCGGGTCTGACCAACCGGCCGTTCAAGATTCCTGGGCGGGCAATGGTACCACGGCGGTGGACCTGGCCGTAACGGCGCTGACGGTGCCGTCCAATCTGGTGCCGGGTGACGGCGTCACAATTCGTGCAACGTTTGAAAATCGGGGCAGCAACGCGGTGGCCAATGCAACCGCCACGATTCGCCTTGGCACACTGGCAAATGGTGAGTTGTTCGGCCCCGACGAGCGCATCGAGCAACTTTCCTTGCAGCCCGGCGAAGCGCAGACAGTAGAACTTGCCTGGGTGGCTCAGCAAGGCGTTCGATGGGTGCAGGCCTCGGTGGCTCCGCCGCCGTCGGCGTTCGATTCCTTTGCGGCCAATAATCAGCGCAATCAATCGGTTGTCGTGCAGCCCGTCGTCGATGAAACTGCCAGCCCGCCCGATCCGCCTGCGCGCCTCACCATCAAGGAGTTCTACATCACCGTCCTTGCCCAATTGCAATTGCGCGTGGTCGTGCCCTTCATCGCCATGGCGTTCACGGTCGGCGTGCTGGCTGACCCCCGCCGAGAAGGGGACCTAGTGTACATGCTCACCCGCCCCGTTCCAAGGTGGATGATTCCGCTGAGCCGCTTCCTGGTCGGCGGATTGCTGGCCTCTCTGGCGGTGGTTATTGGCGTCATCCTGGCGTTTGTGCTGCTGTTTCAGTTACCCGGTGGCGACATTGGCTTCCTCACGACGCCTTTCATCGGCAGCCTACTGGCGCTGTTGGCCTATGGCGCGTTCTTCGTCTTCCTCGGGACGTTGGTGGAGCGACCGTACCTCTGGGGTGTGGTCTTTGTTCTTGGTTGGGAGACCATCGTTCCCTTCATGGTCCCAGGTGTAGGCAACCTCACCATCAGTATCCAGTTGGCCAACGCCCTGCAGCATTGGCCGCTGGATGAAGGAGTCCTCTTGCTGCCGCATGCTGAGGGCCGCAACGCTGTTTGGCGGGTTCTGGGGCTTGCCGCCGTCTTCTTGCTGGCGGCAGCCGCGACCATGAAGCGACGTGAGGTCCCCGTCGAATAGGCTCCCGCCCCGGGCCACGGCAGCAAGGCTTTGACTGCAGCCGCCAATCAAGCCGCATGGGTAACCTACGTGCTTTGCCGGTCCTTGGGATTTTCTTGGCGCTTGCCTTGGCTGGCTGTTTGGACAATGACGGCTTGGCCGAGGCGGATGGCAGTCCGAACG
>JBFJXH010000214.1:0-1816 GCA_041623215.1 Thermoplasmatota archaeon | reverse complement strand
CCTCCGCCAAGCGCGGCTACTCGCGAGGGCCACCACCATCGACCCGGAAAGCAAAGTGGCCCGCAAGAAAGGCCACTTTCGTGTTGAGTAGCGGGGGGTGGATTTGAACCACCGGTCTGCGGGTTATGAGCCCGCCGGGATCTCCTGGCTACCCCACCCCGCTACAGGGTGTGCGCGTGGCGCAAGCCGTGCGACTTGGGTGGCCCTTATGGCCTCTTTGGTGCCACGGGAGGGTTCAAACAGCGTCAATGCGCTTGCGAGCCATGGCTGACCAACCAGTCCAGGACGACGCTGCTGGCTTAACGCGCCGCGTAGAGAAAGCGCAAACTTGGTTCCGCATTTTGTTGGCCTGGGTGGTGGTTGGCATTGTGGGCGGCGTGTTTGTGGCTTGGCAGGGCTTTGCTGGCCCGGGGCTGTTCTCCTTGTCGGAGGCGGTGCTGGGCATGATTGTGGTGGTGGGCATGTTGACGCTGGTCATGCTGGTTGTCTTGGGCGTAATGCGCTCTTCGTGGGATGTGCTGAAGCATCGCGAGCAGCAACTATCATCGTCCTTGGCGGACCAAGTGGCGTCGCTGGAGGAGCGCTTGGCCAAGGAGGAGGCGACGCGGGCCAGGGAGCGCGCGGAGGAAGCAGAGGAAGCTAGGCGGCTTACAGCGTCGGTCGCTATGTTGCAGGCGCGACTTGGTGCCGTTGAGGAAACGCCGGTCGAAGAGGGGCCGTTTGAATTCCAGTCTGGGGAGCGCATCTATGTTTTGCACACGCGGCGGGTGGAACTAAACGGTGGCCGGGAGCAGCGCATCTGGTTCTTCTGCCGTAAGGGCAAGGCGCCCAAGAGCGGCTATCCGAGTGCCCTTCCCGATGGTAAGGAAGTGGGCGTGAACGAACGTACTGGCTTGCCATTTCTTCGCAATGCCAAGAAGCCTGGCAAGGGCGGCGTCGTGATGCGCAGCAAGTCCAAGCCCGACAAGACGGTCACCGCTTGAGCAGCCTTGGCACGAAGGCGGGCGTTTTCGCCGCGTATTCTGCCCAACCGGGCTTGGTCGCCATGCGCGCTTCCGTCATGGGGACGCCGCTAACAAATCGCAGCAGGTAGGTTAGAAGCAACGGCCCAACAAGCGTAATCCAGCCGCCAGGGATGTTGAGTGCGATGATGCCAAGGCCCCACCATAGCAGGGCTTCGCCGAAGTAGTTGGGGTGGCGGCTGCGAGCCCAGAGGCCCGTTTGCAGCAAGGTACCACGCGTCGCCTCGTCGGCTACGTGCCGAGCCAGTTGCCGGTCTGCAATTGCCTCAATGAGCAGCCCGGTGACAAAGACGGCGACCCCGATGCCGTCAATCCAGGTGAGTCCGGGGCTGCGGCCTTGATAGGTCACGCTCCACAGCAGGGGCTGGGCGATGACCGACAACAGCAGCGCCTGGAGCAAGAACACCTGAAACAGGCTGCGCCACCACCAGTGGCGACCGTAGGTTTCCCGCCAGGCGGCGTAGCGCGGATCCTCAGCCTGGTTGCGCCGGCCAATGTGCAAGGCGAGCCGAAACGCCCACACCGAGACCAGCAGCAGCACCAACAAAACCCGGCCAATGTCCCCTGATCCTTGCCACGTGGCCACGCCCGTCACCAAGACGAACAATGGCCCCCACGCCACGTCCATGATGCTCGCATCCTTGCTTACGAGACTTACGGCCCACAACCCAACTGCGGCTGGAATCACCGCCAGTAGCGTGGTTTCAAGGATGCCCATACAGCTAGTACCATGGCGGTCCACTTAGTGAAAACGGCTTTGCCCGCGGCCGCCAGTCCCAATCCATGGTTGCCGG
>JBFJXH010000213.1:0-1860 GCA_041623215.1 Thermoplasmatota archaeon | reverse complement strand
GTCCCGGTCAAACGAAACGGTCACGGCCGTCGCCTGACCCAGGTCATCCAGGAACGTCGCCGACGAAAACACTTGACGGCCGTTTGGGCTCACAATCACTTGTGGTCGAATTGCCAGATACGCAGGATTCCAGGACATGGTGTCAATTTGCATGGTTTGCTGGCCCGGTTCGCGGCGATGCCGGACATCGCCTTGCACGATGCCGGACAAACCGTCCACGGCCACCACGGCCAAATCGTCGCCGCCAGTTAGCACGCTCGCGCTGACACCCGCCACATAGACCCGCTGCGAACTTGGGTCGAGTGCAATCGAGAAGGGCACATCGTCACCCACCCCTTGGCCGGGATAGAATGCGTTGCGGGTAATCCAATCAGGGCTTCCCGTGTTCGCTTGGTACGCAGCCACTAGGTAATCTTGGCCAATGGCACCTCGCTCCAAGCCCGCGCCCTCCTCTGGCAGGTCCTTCAGCGCTTGCGGACAGGCACCCGCCGATTCCGCTGCCATGGCCAACACCACTTGGGACGTTCGCACTTGCAAGTCCATCAGGCCTTCAAAGCACTCGCCAAGCGGTTCGCCACTGACACTGCCTGGCTCACGGGAATACTTGATCGCGCCGTCCAGGGCGGGGTTTGGCTTGAACGAGTGGAACGCCGTAAGGCGAGCGTCAAGGCGTGGCTGCCCACTTTCGGGTCGCGTATACCCCCCAGCAAAGACGATGTTGCCGTTAGACGCAACGGCCGTAAGTTCCTCCGTGCCCGTATGCCCATCTTGCGCGATAAACTGCAAAGCGCCCGTCGCTTGTTCATAGGCGACGACGAAGAAATCCTGGCCTGTGTTGCCGCCACTTTGCGGGTTGGGATCAAGGCCAACCGCGCCGACGAAGACGCGTGCCGGTTGATGGAACCCTCCCCAGCCATCGGGGTCCACCGCCACGACCCGTCCCCGGCCTTGCGGAATGTCAGTCCGGGTGTCGGACCACGCAACACCGTAACTCGTGCCAAGGTCATCTAGGGCAACGGTCATCACCTGAAACGGCGAGCCATCCCGCCCCGTTGCAAACAAGCGCTGGCCCTCGGTGCCAGCAACGGGAACCCCGACTTCGATGGCTTGGAACGACCCGAAGGCCGCGCCACTGCCGTGGTCATAGTGCCACGCCAATTGCATCTGACCGGTCGAAGGGAACCAGAACGCAGTAACCAATCCATCCCAATCGCCGCCGGCTGACTTGGCCCCGCCCGCCGCATACAAGCGGCCGTTCGCATACACGAGGTCATTAATCTCGACCTCGGGGTAGGTAGCCGCATACGCTCCGGGCAAACTGACGGATGTCAACACCTGCCCGGTCGAAGCCTGATAGGCAATGATGCCCGCCGAACGCCCTCCAGCCGCCTGCGTAATTGCAACAAATACCCTGTCCCCAAACTCGTCCACCGCCATGGCAGTCACGCCGCCAACGCCGGCCAAGGGCACAGCCTGCTGCCAGCGCTCGCAGCCAGTAGTGGCAGATACGTCGGTCCACTGGCAGCCCAAATTATTCGCCGGCCGATGAAGGGCAGAAGTCTGCATGCCGGCATCATCAACTAGGTCGGCGCCGGCCAACGGCAACGCTAGCAAGAGCGCGGCCAGAAGGGGGATGCTGCGGGCTACCACCAAGAACAACGTGCGTCGAGCAGATATTAGGTGTTCCGATAGAGGAAAACGGGTGCCCGCCGGGATTTGAACCCGGGTCGCAGCACCGGCAGCCATGCGAAGGGGCTACGCCCCTTTCGAAACCCACAACAACAACACAAGAACCAATGGTGCTCCCGCCGGGATTTGAACCCGGGTCGCAGGAGTGAGAGTCCTGAATGATTGGCCGCT
>JBFJXH010000212.1:0-1881 GCA_041623215.1 Thermoplasmatota archaeon | reverse complement strand
TTCTACCAGCCCCAAACCCACGTGAACCCGTGGGTCGTTGGCCACCGCTTCAACGTTGCCACGTTGGACTTCGGCATGGCGGCCGCGCCCGGCGGCAGCCTCGTCCACAAGGCCTTGCCAGGCGAGCCGACGGAGTTCACCGTGCGCCTGTACAACAACGGCAGCATCTCTGACCACGTGAGCCTAGCCTTGCGCCCTGCTCCGGCCGGATGGACCGCGAAACTCTCAGAGACCGGCTTCCAAGTTGCCCCCGGCGACTACCAAGACGTTCGCGTCACCGTGACGCCGTCCCAGAGCGCCCAAGTAGGCGACCAAGGCAAGATTGTGCTCACGGCCGTCAGCACGGGTAACGACATCCGCACGGCGACCATCATCACCAACATTGTGAGCGAGGCTGACGCTCGCCCCGGCGTTGCCCTCTCCACCGCTCAATCCGTCGTGGATGTTCGACCCGGCATCGTCAACGCTGTGCCCGTAACGCTTCGCAACACGGGCCTTCGCCAGGACTCCTTCATCGTCACCGTCGCCGCCCACGGTAGCACCGACCAGAACAGCTGCGAAACCTGGGGCCTCGGCATGGACAGCGCCACCGCGCGCATCCCCAGCCAGAGCCGCCACGACGTCATCGTCCAGGTAACACCGCCCAGCAACACGCCCGCTGCCGAACGCTGTGTTCTCTCCGTTCGCGCGCAAGGCCTCGACCACGGCGGCGACCAGCAAAGTCTGCTGATTCCCATGCAAATCAACGTCCGGACTGGGGTTGACTTGGATGTCTTTGGCACTGCTGAGCGACACATGCGTGGAGCCGGCGCCGCTCAGTGCGCTTTCCAAGTGACGAGCTGCGCCGCAAGTAATCCAACGGCCATCGGCTTCGAGCCCGACGAGCGAGAAGATGTCACCTCCGTTTTCAGGATTCCCGTAACCAACAGCGGCGACCGCGAGGACACCTTTACCCTGCAAGGCTCCTGGATTCGCGGGTTTGGCACCGACCGCGCCGGGTGCGCCGGAGGCGACCCCACCGGCAACGGGGTCCCAGACGGCTGGCGATACCAATTCCCGCCGACAGGCATCATGCCAGACAATGATCAACCAGGAATCCGAGAATTGGCCAAGCTTACCCAGCCTCCCGGCGCGACCACATATCAGTTCATTGAGCTCGGCTACATCGCCGACGCCTGCCCAGCTATTGGCAACAGCCAGGCGGCTAGCCTAGTAGGGAAGTACCGCATCACAGCCCGCAGCGCCAACGACGGAACCGTCGTTGACACCATTGACCTCATTCCAACCGTCAAGGGCCGCGGAGAAACCTTCGACCCCGCCGACTCATTCTACCCCAGCGCCTTCCACGGCGTCACCATTGAAATGGACAACAACGCCAAGGCGGTGCGAACCTCCAGCATCGAGACGCTGGCCCCCGTTCCGTTCCGCCTTCGTGCCATCAACACGGGCAACGAAATCAGCGATGTCACCATCAGCATCCCGATTGGAACCGACGGCTGGACGCACAAGTTGGCCGTCTCGGAACGCATCCCCACCGGCGTGAACTGCGCTGCAACGGACGCCTCCGAGCGCACCTGGAACTGCCGCCTCGGCATCTACGATGAAGTGGCCTTCATTGCCCGCTTGACGCCGCCGGCCGACGCCGAAATCGGTGACCGCCACGATGTCACAGTAGCGGCCCAAGTGAACGGGCGCAGCTCCCACGTGGACACCCAGAAGGTCACGGCGCGCATCATTGGTGCCTACGACTTCATCCCGACGCTCCACGCCACCGCCATCAGTGTAACCCAAGGCGTCCCGAGCCGTGTGCCTTTCACCATCCACAACCAAGGTACCCAGGATGACACCTACTTCATCAGCGTGCAAACGGCGCCACTTGGC
>JBFJXH010000211.1:0-1915 GCA_041623215.1 Thermoplasmatota archaeon | reverse complement strand
GTCCACCGCTTCTTCGGCGCCTGCTTCGTCCTCCGTGCGCGTGGTTTCGAAGATGTTCTTGCCGACGATGAGCCCCAAACCACCAAAGGCGATGCTCAGGATGAAACTAATGATGGCCGCACCTCCCAGGAAACGCGCCGTGTCACTTAGGAAAACGCTGCATTGTTCCTTGATTCCGTCATCATAGCTCGTGCCGTTGGGTGCCGTTGCTACGTTGACCGTTTCAACGCATTGCGGATCGCCAATCGCCAACCACACGGCCAACAGAACAAGGCTGCTGAAGAATAACTTGTTGAGCCAGATGCTGAGCGTTCGTGCTAGCTTGTAGAGCCAGGACTCTTCCACGACGAAGACCGATTCTTGCAGAATTGCCGGCTTTTCGCCTGCGCCGCCCCCGCCGCCGACCGTTGGTTGCCCGTCGCCTTCGGGTGCGCCGGCACCCGCTGCTGGTTGTCCGCTGTCGTCGCTCATGCAAGCCTCTGGGTTGCTTCGACAAAGGCGTGCCATTTGGCCTTGCCGACCCCGTCGCGCAAGAGTTCCGTGGCTCGCGGCACCGCCTCAGACGGATGGCTGAAACGTCCAGCAGCCACCAAGCCCAGTGCCACGTTTAGGACCACAGTCTCGGTTGCCGCTTCGTTCGCGGTGCCAGCCAGAAGGTCCAGGAAAAGCTGGCTCGCTTCTGCTTTGGACACCGCGCAAATCTCCTCGGGCGTCCGTGGCTCCACCAAGCCTTCCGATACGGGATTCCATGTTCCGACCGGCTCGACCTCTCCAGCGCGAATGCGAGCCATGACCACCGGGCCGCACGGTGTGGCCTCATCGAAGCCCGGCTGGCCGTCGGCGTCTAGGCCGTGGATGACGAATCCTTCCTTGCAGCCGAGGCGAGCCAGCGCCTCAGCCACCGGGCGGACCAAGTCCGGGTGGTACACGCCGACGACTTGCCGTTCAACAAGCACAGGGTTGGCGAGCGGGCCAAGCAGGTTGAAGACGGTCTTCACCCCGAGGGCAGCACGGACCGGGCCGGCAAATCGCATGGCCGGGTGGAAGGTTGGGGCAAACAGGAACGAAATGCCCGCATCAGCCAGCACCGCCTGCGCCTGCGCCGGGGTGAGGTCCAGACGCGCGCCCGCCGCTTCCAGCACGTCCGCGCTGCCACTGGGTCGGGTGACGGAACGATTCCCGTGCTTCGCCACAAAAATCCCGTCACCTGCCAAGACGAACGCAGCCGCCGTGCTGATGTTGAAGGTCTTCCGGGGTGCACCGCCTGTGCCGCAATTGTCGAGTGCGACGCCGGGCGGCGCTTCACAACGGACCGCGTGATGGCGCATGGCTCGCGCAAATCCCACCAACTCATCGGGCGCCACTGGGCGGGTCGCGATGGCCGCGAGGCAGGCCGCCAGGCGCTCCGGCGGAAGGTTGCCATCAAAGAGAGTGTCAAACAAATCGTACGCCTGCTGCTCCGTCAATGGACTGCGAGCAAGCAACTGTTCGAGGATATGGGAAAAGTCGCCGCCCGCGCGACCGTTTCGCAAGGGCACTGTTTCACTTGGCTTGCGCGCGCTCATGGTAGGGACTCCAGGAAATTGCCGATGATCGTTTGGCCATCGGGCGTCAGGATGCTTTCGGGGTGAAACTGGACGCCGTGCCACGGCAGGCGCTTGTGGTCCATCGCCATCACAGTGCCATGTTGCGTGGTTGCGGTGACTTGCCAGTCATCCGGGAGAGTCGCGCCGTCTACGACCAGGCTATGGTAGCGCCCAACATCGATGGCCTCGGGGAGCCCGACCCACAGCGGAGATGCGCCAAGCGCGATTCGGCTCGCTTCGCCATGCACCACGGTTGGGGCAGGAGCGACTCGCCCTCCGGTCCAATGGGCCATGCCCTGCATGCCCAGACATACGCCCAGCATCGGTAC
>JBFJXH010000210.1:0-1997 GCA_041623215.1 Thermoplasmatota archaeon | reverse complement strand
TACCCCTGGCTTGGCAGGATTATCGGGCGTTTTGTGGGCCTTCATCTTGGATGGAAGTCGCCCCAGACCCCGAGCGCTTCTTGGCGGCGCGTTGGCCACGGCGGGTGCGTTGGCCATCGGCTGGTCGGCGTGGCAAGCCTCGGCAGCAAGCCCGGACCGGCTGGTCGGTGACGTGCTTTTCTTTGCTGCGGCGCTTGTCTGGGGGGTCTATACGGTGCTGGGCCGGCGTCTGGTCGGCAAAGTGCCAGCCGTCGAGTCCATCTTCTGGACCACGGTGATTGGCGCCGTGCTGCTGATGCCCGTGGCGTGGCTGATTTCAGGCCCGCCTGCCATCGTGCCCGGCGGCCTTTGGCCGCTAGGTGCTTGGCTGAACATGGCGTACCTCGGCATTGCTGCTACGGCCGTTGGTTTTGTCACTTGGTACCTGGCCGTGCAGCACCTTGGGCCCGACGGCGTGGCGCCTGGCCTTGGACTGGTACCCGTGTTTGGAGTGACACTTGCCATGGTGTTTCTTGACGAGGCTCTGTCGTGGGGCCAAGCCCTGGGCGCTGCGTTGGTGATTGCCGGCATCGTGGTGGGCAACGCGTCCGCTTCCCGAAAGCAGGCCGCGAAGGCCTCGGCCGGTGCGGCACCTGCGGTGGCACCACGCAAAGAATCGGGACCCTGAGCGGCGCGGGCGATTGACTACTTTTGCCGGACGGCGTCGTCGTGATTAAACCACGGGCCGGCCAAGAGGTCGTGGGTGGTCTTGGAGCGTGCTGTAGCTTCAACGGCGGGGGCGGTACCAAGAACCCGGTCTGCCGACAGCGTCGATACTCCCCACCATAGGCGCTCGTGGTGGAAGTGATGGAGTCGATGCAGCCGGACACGTTTCCGGTAATAAGCGAGGGGCGGGCACCAGTCAATGTGAGCCAGGTAGTGGCACCACTCGTAGTGCAAGCTGTAGGTAATGTAGGCCAGCAGGAAGGTGGTTGCGATGTTGGCGGGCAGTAGCAGGTACGCTGCCACGGTTAGGGGAATGCCCGTCAAGGGGACAATATGGAACGGGATGAAGGTGGGTTGCAAGTCCCATGGTTCCGCGTGGTGATGGCGGTGAATCTTGGCCACCTTGAAATCAACGGTCAGGCGACCGAGCTGGATGGGCCTTGCGTGGAGAAGTCCGATGTGAATGATCCATTCATGCATCGGCCACCAGGCAGCCAGGGCCACCGGAATTACGACGTCCCACCAGGTCCACTGACCAAGCCAAATACGCACACCAAGCAGGACCGCGGTCCCGATGGATAGCACGACGGGGCTCGGGTGCGACAGGAACGTCCGGCAGGCTTGGCTGGCCGTAGTGGGTAAGTCACGTGACACCATGTGGCATACACAGGGTCATTGAAGAATGGCTGCCCCGAGTCTCACGGCGGCGAACCTAGACGCCGGGTTTGTCGCCCCACACCAGCTTGTGCAGTTGCACGCCAACGCGCACGGGCAGCGGCTCCGTCTCCGCCAGCACCCAATGGGTCAGGTCAGCCGGCTCAACCCCCCCGACGGGGTTGAAGTAGACGGGGCATTGCGGGAAGCCAATCTTCCGGAGCACGCCTACGGCATACTCGTAGTCATCCCGGTCGGCCACGACGAACTTCAATTGGTCGGATGGTCGCAGTTCGCGTAGCCGTTCAGGCGTGTTCTTTTCGTGCTCGCCACTTGACGGGCACTTGATGTCCATGCTCACGCACAGCGCCTCACGGCGAGCGTGGCCATCGGCGCCGGTGAAATCTAGATTGCCCGCCGTTTCAAGGACAATCTCATAGCCGTCGTCCAATAACCGGTTGACAAAGTCCCAGGCGTCTTTTTGCAGCAATGGCTCACCGCCGGTGAAGCAAACTTGTTTCGTCGGTTGCTCCCCGAGCCACGCCATTAAATCGTCCAACCCGCGCGTTTCTCCCCCCGTGAACGTGTAGGTGGCGTCGCACCACGAGCAGCGCAAATGGCATCCCGTGGAGCGAATG
>JBFJXH010000209.1:0-2005 GCA_041623215.1 Thermoplasmatota archaeon | reverse complement strand
TCGTATGGCTTGTCCGTGGAAGCGCAAAAGACGGACGCCGACGTGATCGTGTTTTCCTCCGTTCGTTTCATGGCCGAGACGGCCAAACTTCTCAATCCCGACAAGACGGTGCTCATTCCAGAGCCCACCGCAGGCTGCAGTTTAGCGGACGGCATTACGGCTGCCGATGTGCAGGCACTCAGGGCGCGCCACCCAGGGGCGCCGGTGCTGTGTTACATCAATACGACGGCGGCGGTAAAGGCGCAGTGCGACGCCACCTGCACAAGCAGTAACTACCTGGATGTTGCACGCAACCTGCCGGGCGACGAGCTCATCTTTGTCCCGGACCGTTTCATGGGGCACCACTTGCGCGAGGCGCTAGCTGGGACCAAGACGGTCCACGTGTACGAGGATGCCGAATGCGAAGTGCACGTTCAGTTCAAGGAGGGAAGCATCGAGGCTTGGAAGGAAGAGGCGCGACGCGACGGGCGCGATTTGCGTGTCCTTGTGCACCCCGAGTGCGACCCCCGCGTTCTTCTGCAGGCTGATTTCGTCGGTTCGACGGAGAAAATGATGGCCGAGGCCAAGCGCCTGGTGGAAACCGAGGGCGTGACCGACATCCTGCCAGTCACCGAGTGTGGCACGGCCGACCGCCTCCGGCGCGAGTTACCCATGGCCCACATCACGGGCTCCTGCGTCTTGTGCCCCCACATGAAGAAGAGCGATTTGGGCAGCATTCTGCGCTGCCTGCAAGCAGCGGACGGCTCGGCCCACGAAGTGACAATTGCGGCCGACGAAGCGGCTGCGGCCCGGGCCTGCATTGACGCCATGTTCCAGTACGGCGGCTAGAACAACCGGCCCGCAACCCGTCCAGCCGGCAACAACCTACCTGTTCGCGGCGCTCCCACGACCACGATGTCGCCGCCGGCTTCGACTTCTCCCACCACACTGTCGCCTAGCAGGAATACGTCGCCGCCGGCCCGAATGTTGCCATCAATTCGCGTGCCTGCTTGGACCACGACGCGGCCGTCAGCTTCCACCCGGCCCGCCACCCGGCAGTGTGCACCCACGAGCACCTCGTGGCCGCCACGAATGGGCCCTTCAACGCGGCATCCCCGCGCCACCATCACGCCGCCTGCATGGTTGATGGCTCCACACGTCGTGCCGTGGCCGACCCAGAGGATGGCATCAGCATCGCTCGAGGCTAGTCGCCCCACGACGCTGTCGCGCGGAATGAGGTGGCCGCCAGGAACCGTTACCGGGGCATCAGCAGGCCACAATGGCCGGACGCGCACGGAGAACCTAGGCTGCCCGGCGTCGCAGCACCATGGCGACACCGACGAGGGCCAGTGAAAGGAGGACCAACGGGGCACCCGGGCTGTCTTCGCCTTCGTCGGCGCCGTTTCCGGTTGTGGTGCCGGCGTTGTCAAACGACCAGGTGATGACCTGGTCAGGCGACTTCACAGCGCCGTCGTTCAGGTAGTGGCTCCACGTGGTGAACTGGAAGCGGTCCTGCTCCCAAGCAGCGGTGGGCGCCGTGTAGGTGACGGACACTTCGCTGGTGGTCGGGCCACTGAGGTCACGGAAGTTGAGGAACGTCGGCACCGCGATGGTTCCCATGGTTTGCACCTCGTCGTCCGTGGCAAACATGACCATGGTATCGGCGTTGGCGTCAACCGTGAGCAGGATGTTGAAGGTCACCGTGTCTTCGGTCACTTGGACCGGGAATTCAGTGTCGGT
This sequence comes from Thermoplasmatota archaeon, assembly GCA_041623215.1. Taxonomy (GTDB): domain Archaea; phylum Thermoplasmatota; class E2; order JACPAO01; family JAHFTW01; genus JBFJXH01. The sequence goes on along the minus strand of JBFJXH010000209.1, from coordinate 286 downwards.
GCCCAGGGTGTAGGTGCCGCGGTACCCAGCCGTGACGCTGGTAGTTGCGGTGCCAAGCGAGTCGCCAATGCTGGCCGTCACTTCAACGGATTCGGGCGCCATGCCAGGGGCGCTGGCGGAGATGGCGTAGTCAATGCTACCGGTGACATTGAGGACACCGGACGCGGTGGGGCAGTCTGCAGGCGACAGTTCAATCGATTGGGCGGATGCACCTGCCCAAGAGGGCCCCACGACGGAGATGTTGAGGGTGGTGCTGCCGCCGCCGAGCACCATCTCGAAGCAGCCC
>JBFJXH010000208.1:0-2048 GCA_041623215.1 Thermoplasmatota archaeon | reverse complement strand
GCGGACTTCCACACCCTCAGGGGCGTCCAGCACGGCCAGCGTGTAGTGAGCGATGGGAACCCGCCATACAACGTTCTTCTCCTCCAAGGTAGCCGAGGCGGAGTCGCTGCCTACGTCGATGCTGAAGTGCCATGAGTCGGCGCCGGACGAAGGCCGCACGGCTCGCCACGGACTGCTCATGAAGGTCTGGTCACTTTGGCCGGGGAAGGTCTCGAGCGTCCGAATGCTGAAGGGGTCTGCGGACCCAATCCGGAATTCTACGGTTGGCGACAAGGCATCGGCTTGACCGGCGTTCGTGATGCGCGTTCCGACCCGGTAGACGTGCCCCTCGATGACGCTGTTAACTCGATGGCCATCAAGGGTTTCCAACCACGTTTCCTGGATGCGCAGGTCCGACAAGCGCACGGGGCCGACCGCAATCAGGCGGTCGACGACATTGTTGTCAAAGTCATTCTCGGGCAGCTGGAGGTTCAGGTTGTCCGGGACGTTGGCAACCGCCAACAAGCGCACGAGGCCTTGGCTGGTCGGCGTCCATTCGAAGGCGTCCACCGTAATGTCGCGACCGGTTTGCCGGTACGGCATCAGCGGCGCTTCGAGCGTGGTCGAAAGCGGCTCGCCGTCGCTGTCCACAGCATGGCGGCGCAGGGTCACTTCACCGGTAGCCGGGTCAATGTGCTCCTCAATCAGGTCCACGGTGATGGTTTCTCCCGACACACCCAGAGGCAATTGGCCAGCGTTTCGCATCACGAGCGTTACCGGCATGGGCACACTGACCGGGGCCGAGAGCGGCCGGCTGTCCTTGTCGACACCGAGCACAAAGTCTCGTACCTCTAGGTCCGCCCAACTGCGCGCGTCAAACGCGGCTTCAATCAGAATGGGCACATGCAAGGACGGGTCGAAGGCCGACTTGATGTCCACCGTGAAGGGAATCTCGATGTTGGGTGAATTGACGAATCCGGTACGCAGCCCCACTTCAACGGTCACCCACACGGTGCGTGCCTCGCCGGGCTGTAACCGAAGGAGTAACTCATCGACGGGCTGAGCGTGCTCAGTCAAGGCCACGCCCGTGTGCACGTCAGGCACGGGGAACCGTAGTTCCGACGTGGTCGTGACGCGCAAGGCGTCTTCGACTGCACCATCATTGCGGACGCGAATCGGAATGATGCGCTTGTCGTCGTCCGTCATTTTCAGGGGAATGGTGTCTGCACCGAGCACCCGAATGTCGTGGCCGGTAATGGCCAAATCATCGATGGCCCAACTGCTCACACCGGTATCGCCGCCGTAGCTGGCCGCCACGAAGCGGAAGCGTACCGGGCGGGAAATCAGCGGGCTGCTCGGGTTACTGGGGTCGGCGCGTGCATATTGACAGGGGGCCAAGGCACTCTCAGGCGTCCATACATTGCCATCCCGCTCCATGACTTCCCTGCAGTAGTCGCCGAGGTCGTCGTAAATGGGCTCGGCGCCGGTGGAACCGCTGCCAGCCGTCTGCAGACCGGGCCACAGGGGGTACTCAAGGCGTTGCCACCCTTCGTTGCTGGGCAGTCCAGACGAGGTCGCGCCCCACAGACCATGGCGGCCCGAGAGGAAGTTGGTCCCGAGGTTACGTTGGCAAGCAGTTCCCTCGTCAGTCGTAATGCAAGTTTCGGGCTTGCGGTACTGGTTATCCTCATCCTGGCCGCCTGCGTTGAAATTGAACGGCGCCCGCGCCCGCAGCGCCTCTTGGCCACTGCCAACGTCAAGATTGGTCTCGTCGCCAGCCAACGTGTACCAGGTCCGGTCGTCCTCACCCCACGTGAAGGACCAGGAGCAGGACCGCTCATTGTTGACAGTCGTGCAGGAGCGCGTGGGCACTTGCATTTCCACCACGTAGCCAGTTCGCTCGGACGCTTGGAACTTGCTGGCAAACGTCAACGTCGGGCGTTCGTACGACGCCAGCGTCAACATTTGTCCACCGTGTTGGAACGGCACCGGATCCCAGATGAGAGCATCGGGGCCAAAGTCGCCGTAGCCGTTGCCCTCAGCAGTCAATTCGCCACCCGTGTTCTGCG
>JBFJXH010000207.1:0-2050 GCA_041623215.1 Thermoplasmatota archaeon | reverse complement strand
GCAAAGTCGCCTTGCAGTTGACCAGCAGATGGCGACCTTGGAGGGCCGCCTCTCGCAGGCCCAGGCACATGGCGCCCCGGCCACGGCGCGGGCTTTGCCTCCGGCCGACTTGGACGCGTTGGCGAGCACAATTCTCGCCCAAGCATCAACCGACTTGATCCCTGACTTGGCCGCAGCACGCCAAGAGCTGAAGGCCGAATTGTCGAGCGGTCCGGCCGAAGGCTTGGCCGCACTGCAGCATATCCTCGCGGCGCTTCCCAGTGAATCCGGCGCCCTAGCCGCCGTCGATGCCGATGGCGCCGACGCTCTCGTGGAAGGCGTCGTGGACGCGGCTCGAGAAGTAGAGCCCATCCTAGCTATCTGGAACGCACAGGCGATGGCCACCCGCTACATGGCCGCCTCGCAGCCTCCCAACGTGGGGCTACCCGACCCCAACGGGCCAACGCCGCTCCTGTTTGCTAACCAAGCTCCCACGCTCCATGGTCGAACGCCTGGTGCCACGAGCCTGGAAGATGCCATCGTGGGCTTTGCCACCTACGTCGGCTTGGACGCCAACTTGGATGCCTTGCGTGCCGACGCGCGCCAAGCGCAAGCGAGCATGGACCCGTTGGCAGCCCGCCTCATTGCGGATGTCCTCCGGGCGGTCCAAAACGACATGCAAGCGCAGGCTCACTTTGCTACCCTTCCCGTGCCGGCGGCCGTGCAGAGCGACCCCGCCATCATCCAAGAGTGGAGTCAACTTCTCTCCAACGGTGAACTGCTTGTGGCCGGCAGCCACGCTTCCGAGCAGCTTCTGGACGCGGTTCCCTGGATGGCGGCCTCCGTGGATGTTGTGGAAAACCGCAACACCCTGATGATTTCCAGCATGGGCCTCATCGAAGGCCTGCCGCGACTGTTCCGCGACTCCGACTACAACTGTGAGACGTCGCCCAAAGAGTTCCCGGGTATTCTCAATCTTGACTTGTGCGGTGAGAATGACACCTGGGAGAACCAGGCCGTTCTGACCATTGACCTTGGCGGGGACGACACCTACCTGCACCGCGCCGGCGCCCCCTTCAGCACGCCAGCCGACCCCGACGAAGGCCTCAACGGCCCCAACCTCATTTCACCCACCGACGTTGTGCTTCCGACCACCCTCCTCTTTGACCTTGGTGGCAGCGACACCTACGACGCCGGCACTCAGGAATGTGCACAAGGCGCGGCCTGCGTGAACCATCCGCTGGCCACCAATGCCAGCAACAGCCACATCGGCGTGGCGCCCCTGTCCGTCCTCGTGGACTTCGCCGACGACCACACGGACACCACGAACACCTTCATCGCGGGCAGCTACAGCCAAGGGTCAGCACCGGGCCTTGATGTCAACTCGGCCGTGGGTGGGGATGCGACATCCACCTCTCTCAACACTTCTGCCGTCCGTGCGCTTGCTCCAGTGGGGCTTCTCATCGAACAGGTGGGTGAAGGCGCCACGGTGGCCTCGAGCTACCAGGTTCTCGATGACGACCAAAAGCCGGGCCACTCGAGTCAAGGCCACGGCGAGGCTCTGGGCCGGGGCGCGTTGATTCGTCTCGTGGGCGACGGCGCGCGAAGCGAGGCGTCCTTCGAGGCCGGCGATGGCAGCCAAGGCCACTACAACGCGAGCCATGATTTCTCGCTCGGGGCGGAAACGATTGCGCCCATGGGCGTGCTGCTAAACTTGGGCGGCGACGGCGTGGAACACCATGACCAATACACCGCTGGCCGCGAATCCATGGGCTTTGCATTCGTGTTCCTCGATGATGAAGCCCAGGCCTGGCTGGTGGACCTGGTTGGTTCGTCCAGCCAGAGTGATGACCAATTTGACGCAGGGGAGGCGAGCCGGGGGGTTGGCACCGGCGGGGCCTTGTCTTTGGGAATTGCCGAAGCAAGCCGCTACATTGCCCTGTTCCTCGACGGTGTCCTGCCACCACAACCCGACAATGCGGCCACCGTCAGCGGCACCAGTGCCAATGCGCGACTGGCGCACGGTGGCGATAGTAGCGATGACACCCACGTGGGCTCGCCGCTCGGGTTT
>JBFJXH010000206.1:0-2124 GCA_041623215.1 Thermoplasmatota archaeon | reverse complement strand
TTCGGCCATTTGCGGCGCTCTGTTTCGTCCGCGGCGTGCCGTTCGACGACGACTACGTGAAGACCGTGATGGATGCCCAGGAGAAACTCACCCTGGCGCCTGGGCGCAAGCGCCGCAAGATTGCCATCGGTGTGCACGATGCCGCTCCCGGCGGCCACGCCTTGCCGGGTCCGTTCACCTACACGTGCGTGGGTCCGGAAGAGAAGCCGTTTGTGCCCTTGGCTGAGACTCGCGAAATGACGCCCGCCGCCATCATGGCCGAGCATCCCAAAGGCCGAGAATATGCCCACCTGCTGCCCGACAATGCCTTCCCGGTCTTCCTTGACGGCAACGGCGACGTGCTCTCCTTGCCGCCCGTCATCAATGCGGCCAAAACCACGGTGACCCCCGCCACCCGCGACCTCCTGCTAGACGTAACCGGCACGGACGCTGCAAGCGTCAAGCGCACCATCGCGCTGCTTGCCACTGGGTTCGCCGAACGAGGCGGCACCATTGAGGCGGTTACCGTCCACGACGCATCGGGTGCCTGGACGTGTCCGGACCTGCGAAGCGCCGAGCGGCGGATTGAAGTGGACGACGTGAAGCGCATCCTCGGACTCAAGGTGGACGCCGACACCATCGCGGCCTGCTTGCAGCGCATGGGCCACAGCGCGGAGGCCTTTGACACCAATGTGTTGGTGAACACGCCCGCCTGGCGCTTCGACATTCTGCATGATTGGGACCTCATTGAAGACGTGGCCATCGGCTACGGCTTTGAGCACTTTGACGGTGAATTGCCGCGAACCTTGACCTTCGGTGGACGTTTGCCCCACCAGGGCTTGGAGGACCGTCTCCGAGCCGCCATGGTGGGCCATGGGTTCCATGAGGCGAGGACGTTGACGCTCAGCAATGAGGCGGACCAATGGACGCATTGGGGTGCCGATGCAGCGGCCCATGCACCGGTACGAGTCCGCAACCCCGTGTTGGAAGAACAAACCATCCTGCGTACCTGGCTGACGCCAAGCCTCCTTCGCGTCCTTGGCCACAACAAGCACCGGCCCCTGCCGCAGCGGCTGTTCGAATTGGGCTTCGCTGTGGACCCTGGCATGGATTCTGGCCACGGCAACCGCCTCCGCTTCGCCGCCGTTGAACAAGGAGCGAAGACGGACTTCGCCGACATCAAGGGCTTGGCCGAAGCAGTGCTTCGCGACCTAGGTCTGGCTGGCCGAGTAGCGATTGTGCAGGGCGAAGCCCCTGGCTTCATCCGAGGCCGTGAAGGCGACTTTGTGCTCAACGGCGTGCCGGTTGGCCACTTTGGTGAATTGCACCCCGATACGGTGGTCAACTTTGGATTGACTGCCGCCACGGTGGCGCTTGAGTTGGACCTCCACGCACTGGTGTGACCATGGCCGCCGTGGACGTCGCAACGCTCGTCGATACCCTTGATTCCGCGTTGCAACCGGGGGCTTTCGAGGATGGCCAGCACAATGGCTTGCAGGTTCAGGGCACTGGTGACGTAGCCCATTTGGCGACGGCCGTTTCGTGCAATCAAGCCACCATGGAAGCTGCGCTGGCGGCCGGAGCCGATGCGCTACTAACGCACCACGGATTGCTCTGGGGCGGCGTGGACGCGGTGACGGGCATCCTGCACCGGCGCCTCAAGACTGCCATGGATGCCGGCTTGCACCTGCTGTCGTACCATCTGCCGATGGACGCCCACCCTACGCTTGGCAACAACGCGGCTCTCGCCGAGGCCGCGGGGGTTCCACCCGGCGAGTGGTCGCCGGCGTTTTTCCACGGTGGGGCGCCCATTGGCCTGGTCGGAACCCTGCCCGAAACGACGCTTTTTGAACCATGGATGGAGGCGCTCGAGCAGACGCTCCGGGCCGGTTGCTCGGTGGCCACGGGCCCCTTCCAGGTTTGGCCGTTTGGCCCCGACGAAGTGGCCCGCATTGGTTTTGTGTCCGGTGCTGGCGCGTATGATGTGGCAAGCGCGATTGATTTGGGGCTCGATTGCTTTGTCACGGGCGAACCGCGCGAATCGGTGTATCACTTGTGCAAAGAGGCAGGCATTCACTTTGTGGCCGGCGGCCACTATCTGACCGAACGGCTTGGCACGGCGCGCGTCGGCGATTGGGTTGCCGG
>JBFJXH010000205.1:0-2204 GCA_041623215.1 Thermoplasmatota archaeon | reverse complement strand
GTGGCCGTGTGCGTGCTTGTAGCCACGAGGTTGAGCGTCGGGGCACCCGTGATGAGCCGGTCTTCGTCCAGTGCTTCGGTTGTGAACCGGACGCTACCGACCCAGTTGTGCCGGCGCGTTTCCTTATCGTCCCGATAAGAGGCTTCTCCGCTGGCCGGCGCCATCCCAGACAGAGCGCCATCGGCGGCGGGGAACCAGCGGATTTCTTGGCTGCCGTCCACCGGCCAATCATGGCTTTCGTGCCAATTTCCTTGGCTGTCCTCAACGAGAACACGAGGCTCGTCGAAGATGCCGTTGTCAATGCCGAACAAGGTTGCGTCCATCCAGCGGTGCCGCCAGTCGGCGTAATCGTCCGCCGGATGGCCGTCCATGACTGGCCATTGATGGGCCCACCATCCGAAGATGGCGTACTTGGGCGCGTCATCGGGCAGGGCATCCCAGTAGAGTTGGCTGTGGTCCGTATGCACGTTGACATCGGCAAAGCCATGGGCTAGCAGGATGGGTGCGGGCGAAGGCGCAATGTTGCCGTTTTCAAGTTGCAAGGCGAGGTCGCGGTCTTGCCAAACCTCCGTGAATTGACCATCGATGGGAGCGTAATCAGCCACCATTTGCCCATGGCACGCGGCTGCTTGATTGGCGACGGCAGTCGGTTCGGTGGGAGACGTGGTGGGTGCCAGGTCGATGGCCTGGTAGGCATAGCCATTCAGTTGGTCTTCGAATTTGGCACCCTGTAGCCATTCGTCTTGGTAATACGAGACGACCGGCGCGACGGCGATGGCCGCAGTCAGGGCAGGGTCAGCGACGTGCGCAACGACGCTGCCCATGCCGGGGTGGCTGACGCCGTCGGTCACGATGATGCCGTTGCTCCAGGGCTGTTCACGAATCCACTGCATGAAGATGCGGGCATCCGAGCGGTCGAGGCTACCACCGAAGTCCAGGCAGCCACCCGAATTATGGCCGCCACGTTCGTCGGCGCGCACAAAGGCGGCACCACGTTCGACGTAGTGCGACCAAGCGGATCCCGCAAGGTCCGAGCTCCCGAAGGCCATACCAAGTCCACGGTCCAGCGTCTGATACGGAGTCATTTCCATGAGGGTCGGCAATTGTTGTCCTTCAGGCACACCATCTGGCAAGTACAGGGTCAGGTACAGGCTCGTCCCGTCCTCGGCCGTCACTTCATGGATGGTTTCCGTGTAACTGGAGAACTGCGGCTCCGACAGCATGGCTTTCCAGGCGTCAGTGGACAAGCGTTCCGGAGTTCCAGGCGAATCGTCCATCTCATCATCAATGGGGTCATCGCTGAGACAGCCCGCAAGGCCACCTGTAGTCAATACAACCATGGCCACCAGCAAACGGATGTGCATAGGTCGGCCACGGGGCCCGGCATGTAGGGTTTGCTCAGGTTCTACCTGGAGGGGGTGCTTCCTTGGTGGCGTCGTCCGACTCCCCGCCCTCCGACTTCGCCGCCCTCCTCAAGCGTGGCCAAGGTCGCCTCCTCTGGGCCCGGCTGCGCGTGGGTCCGGCGGCTGCCGGGGGCTGCCGGAAGCGGCCGTGACGCTCCACGAAGACGCCCTGAGATTCGGTCGAGCGAGCTTCGCTCGGCGCCAATCCAACCGGCTTGTCTGCGGCGGGCAAGCGAATCACAAAGCAAGTCCCAACAGATTGTGGTTCGATGTGGATGGTGCCGCCATGCGCCGTCGCGATTCGTGCGCAGGTCGCCAAACCGAGCCCATGGCCATCGCCTTGGTCCGTGCCACGGCGAAACGGCCGAAACAGCTCTTCAGGGTCCGCATCGCCAATGCCCGACCCATTATCGCAGAAGCGTAATTCGACCATCTCGCCATCCCGGCGGTGTTCAAGGCGCAGGTGCAATTCGCGCGACGGGTCCCGATAGGCGTAGGCATTGTTGATGAGATTCAAGAACAGTTGCTGCAGCAGCGTGGCATCTCCAACCAGGTCCGGTGGGGCGTCGTGCTCAACGTGGACGGGCGCTGCGCTCAATTCCATTGCCTGTTCCAGCACGCGGTTCAGGTCAACATGGTCCCGACGCGCACCCTTGCCGGCCCGACTGAATTGCAACAATCCATCAATGAAGCGGGCACTTTCCGCCGTGATTTCGTCGATGCCGGCAACTGCCTCTTGCACCCGCAGGTCCGAGTGCTTGGCGAGCACCGCAGTCTTGAGTTGGATGGCAGCCAGCGGAC
>JBFJXH010000204.1:0-2213 GCA_041623215.1 Thermoplasmatota archaeon | reverse complement strand
GTCGAGGTGACCTGATTCCTGAGCTAACCCGCCTGGCAGACCAACTGGACGTAGCGGGGCGGGTGACCTTTCACCAAGGTGTCTCGGACGAGGCGCTACCCACCTACTACCGGGCGGCCCAAGCCTTCGTTTTGCCGAGTCGGCGTGGCCCCGAGAATGGTCCGCTGGTGCTTGTCGAGGCCATGGCATCCGGCACGCCTGTGGTCGTCACCCGCCTGCCCGGCGTGGTCGAAATGGTCGAAGGAGGTCGCCTCGGCACCGTGGTGGAGCCCGACGATGTCCCTGGGCTGAGTGCCGCCCTGCAGGCGGTTGCCCGCAGTGATGCGGGACTAACCAACCAGGCCAAGCTGGCGCGCAAGGTAGTGCTAGAGACACGTACGTGGCGCCAGATTGCCCGGCAGCTTGACGACGTCTACCGAAGGGCATTGATGCGGTAGAGCGCTTGCACGACGCGTGCCGGCCCGCGCGCCCATGTGGGGACAACTGCCACTAAATTGGCCTTAGGGCAAGCATGGACCAGTCGCCAGGCCGCCAAATGTCGAGGCGGAGCAACGCGCGCCCGCCAACCGTCCCGGAGGCCGGCGGCAAAGGCACGAACGCCCGTCCGGCCTTGGCCAAGCGCCGCAGCTAGCAACAGCACATCGGTCACAAGGAGGCTCGGCCACAAGGTGGCCCAATGAAACCACCGGTAGTGCCGGCGAAGCAACATGATGCGACCGGCCACGAAGTGCCGCAGTTTGGACGGGTGGAGGGTGACGTGGTAGGCGTGGTCCACCTCAGATGCGGCAACGGCTACGAGGTCCATTCCCATGCGGGCTGCCCGCCATGCAAGGTCCGTATCTTCGTGATAGAGGAAGAAGCACGGTGCAAACCCACCAAGCCGGTGCCAGTCCTGTCGATGAACGGCAAACGATGAGCCGCTAAGACCTGTGACCGGCTCATTCTCGGCGAGGCTTTCGCCGTTTGTCCCGTAGTGCCGAACGTAGCCAATCCCTGTCCAATGAAGGTCGAGGCCAAACACGTTGACTTGGGAGGGGTCGCTGGACAGCAGCACTTTGGATGTGGTTAGAACTCCGGGCCGCGTTTCCGTGGCAAGGCCCTGCAACCAACCGGGTCGCACACGGGTGTCCGGGTTCACGAACACCAATAGTTCGCAGGCCGCCGCCATCGGGTGTCGGGCCCCTGCATTGCACCCGGCCCCGAAGCCTTTGTTTTCTTGTTCCAAAACGTGGATTCCTGTCCACGCCGACAGCACGCTACGGGTGCCATCCGTCGAGCCGTTGTCAACGACCACCACCACGTCACTTGGCAGCAGTTCCTGCTGCACCGCTTCCAAGCAGGCCGCAATGTGCGCTTCACTATTGTGCGTAACGATGATAATGGCCGCGCGTGGCCGGGGCGTGCTTCCGGTGTCCCGCGGGTCACGCTGGGTCATGGGTCCACCCGGTCCAGTTCGGCGCCGATGGCCGCCGCAAGTTGGGCCGTATCGGGCTTCGGCGGCTTGGCCAGCCGACCATGCACTGCATCGTCCAACGCGTGGTGGAGGCTGGCCTCGTCGCGCGCTACGCGAATCCATGCTTGCCCGTCGAGGCGGTTGGCTAGTTGTTCCTGATGGTCGTCCAATGCCTCCCCATGCTCGGGGTCCCGCGGCACCACAATCACCGGAGTGCCGAGCGCCTTGCATCGAAGCAGCGTGCCCGCGCCAACGTGTGTGACGACGACGCGTGCCTCTTTGGTAAGCTCGTCCATCTGCTCAAGCGTGGCAAAGTCGAAACCCGTCGCGTGCACGGGGGGCGAGGGGTCGGCACCAAATTGCATGGTGACAGGTTCCGGGTGGTCCTTGGCCCACGCGTCCATCCAGGCTCGCAGACGTGGAAATCCGGGGAAGTACGTGCTGCTCCCGGTGGCAACGAAAATCACAGTAATCCTCCTTCGTAGCGCGATCCCGGTATTTGGTCCACGAGCTCCGGCCACGGCACGAAGATGGTGGCGCCGATGCGCTGCAACGCCTTCGTGGTCCCGGAGGGGGCGGTAATCCTTGCCACCGATTCGACGTAAATGCGCGGTATGCCCAGAATTCTAGCTGCCAAAAAATAGGGAATGGCAATTTCGGCGCCGGTTGAGAAGACGGCAATCGGGCGGCGCCTGCGCAGCAGCCGGAGGGCTCGCGCCGTCTCAAGGATGTAGCGGGCCGGGTTGCGGCCCAGATGCCC
>JBFJXH010000203.1:0-2311 GCA_041623215.1 Thermoplasmatota archaeon | reverse complement strand
TCCCTCCGAATTGCGCAAGATGCCGCCCTCGCCACGCACACCCTCGGTGACCAAAATGCCGCGCACGCTGGGCGGATAGACCATGCCGGTTGGGTGGAACTGCAGAAACTCCATGTCCAGCAGGTCCGCGCCGGCGCGGTACGCTAGGCCGGCGCCGTCGCCGGTGTATTCCCAACTGTTACTCGTCACCTTGTACGATTTGCCAATACCGCCGCAGGCCAAGACAACCGCCTTGGCGCTAAAGGCATGAAAGTCGCCGGTTTCGCGTTCGTAGGTCAAGCAGCCCGTGACGCGCCCGTCGCTGCCATCCTTGAAGAGCGTCGTCGCGCAGTGTTCCATGAAGATATCAATGCCCGAGTGAACGCCCTTGTCCTGGAGCGTGCGGATGATTTCGAGGCCCGTGCGGTCGCCGACGTGGGCCAGGCGCGGATATTGGTGGCCGCCGAAATTGCGCTGGTTCATCCAGCCGTCCGGCGTGCGGTCAAACACAGCGCCCCACATCTCCAGTTCGCGGACGCGGTCCGGGGCTTCGCGGGCGTGGTGCAGGGCCATCTTCCAGTTGTTGAGGAACTTACCACCGCGCATGGTGTCGCGGAAATGCACCTTCCAGTTGTCGCGGTCGTCGGCATTTCGCAGGCTGGCTGCGACGCCGCCTTCGGCCATGACCGTGTGCGCCTTGCCAAGCAGGCTCTTACAGACGAGGGCGGTCTTGCTGCCCTGGCGGACTGCTTCAACAGCGGCACGGATGCCGGCACCGCCGGCACCAATTACCAGCACATCGTACTCGTGCCGCGTTGCTTTCTTGCTGGCCCCGCTCATACGGGAACCCCCAGGATGTGGGTAAGCTCGGGGTGGGTGGCGAGGTACCGGATGTAGAAGTCGGACAAGCCGACGCTGAACAGGCTCGCCATTGCCCACAGGCCATGCTTACGGTTGAGGACGCTGAAGCCCTTCCACACCGAATATTGCGCGTGGGAGACGGCGTCACAGGAGTAGCAATCCAAGCGGCCACCAACGAGGTGGCGAAGGGCGTGGCAGCCAAGCACGTAGAACCACAGCAGCACGATATCAATCGCCAGGATGACGACGCCAAGGCCGAAGTAGAATCCGTGGCCGGTAAAGACAGCGGTCACGACGTGGTAGGAGTCAATGAGCATCTTGGCGATAGCGAGGTAGAGGAAGTATCGGTGCAGATTGTTGAGAATCATGATGCCCCGCTCGCCCTTGTAGCCGGGTCCCTTCCAGGCCTCGGTCGCGCAGGCGGCGGGACGAGCCACGAAGGCGCGGTAGTAGGCTCGGCGGTACCAGTAGCATGTGAAGCGGAAGCCGGCGGGGATGGGCAACACCAAGAACGCGGGGTACGCGAGCAGGGGTACAGCGGCCGTCCACGCCACCGGGAACAGGAAGGTCAGGTCCGGACTACCGAAGGGGGAAATGTAGTGGGCGCCGCCATTTTCAGCCAGAAAATGGGCGTTCTCGAACACGCGCCAGGTCGCGTAGGCGACGAAGGCGACGAGGGTCACGATGAGGGCAGCCGATTGCAACCACCAGAGGTCGGTCCGGTACGTGGACAAGGCGTTGGTGGGGTGTGCCGGCCCAGGCGTTTCGCCGGGGCGGGTCTCGGGGGGCATCGGCGCCGCGGACGAGCATGCCGGTTATAAGACAGGGCATCCCCGACAGGGGAAATGGGCAGGTCAACTGAGCGCGCATAGCGGGGCGTCATGCTTAAGCCACGATGCATGGAATGGGACGCATGAGCCGCCTCGCCCGCTCCTGGTCCTTGTTCAAGACGAGTCTAACTGTTGTGCGCCAAGACAAGGAATTGCTTTGGATGCCGGTGCTGTCCCTGATTGCATCGATTGCTGTCCTTCTGAGCATCTTTGGCGTCGGGTTTGGCTTGGGTGTGTTTCCGGAGATCTTTGCCGACGACGGTGCAATCGACCCGGTTGGCTTGCTCCTTGTCGCTGCTCTCTACATCTTGCTGGCTTTTGTTGGCCTGTTCTTCAATGCAGCCGTTGTGGCCGCAGCCAACGAGCGCCTTTCAGGCGGCGACCCAACTGTCGGATCGGCGCTCAAGGCGGCGTGGGCCAAGAAGGGCAAACTGTTCTTGTGGTCCATCGTTGTTGCTACGGTCAACGTCATTCTGCAAGCCATTCGCGAGCGCAGCGGGTTTGTTGGTCAGATGATGGCTGGCTTGGCAGGCATTGCCTGGAACCTGGCCACGTTCTTCATGATCCCGGTGCTACTGTTCGAGGACGAATCGATTGGTTCCAGCCTCAAGAAAAGCGGCGGTTTGTTCAAGAAAACCTGG
>JBFJXH010000202.1:0-2351 GCA_041623215.1 Thermoplasmatota archaeon | reverse complement strand
GCCGTGGGTGGCTTGTTCGGCCTATTCGTGATAGACCTCCTGAGCCGTCTGGTACCCGACGTCGACTGGCTTCGCTACGCAACGCCCTATGGCTATTGGCACCGCAGTGACCTCTACCACGGTGCGCTGGACCTCGTCTACCTCGCCGTTAGTGCAGGCCTCGCCATGGGAGCGGTGCTGTTGGCCTGGCGCGTCTTTGACCGCAAGGACTTGTACGCGTAATCACGAGTCACAGCACGTCGTGTCCGTCTCGATGGGCCGGCAAGCCATTAAGGCAAGGGGCCGGCGTCCAGCAGCCATGGAAGGCAATCCGGTCCCCGACTTCTCCTGGCCCGACCAGGAAGGCAAAGTGGTCTCCAACGAATCCCTTCGTGGGACGCCGTTCGTACTCTACTTCTACCCCAAAGACGACACACCGGGGTGCACGACGCAAGCCTGCGGCATCCGGGACGCCTGGAGTGATTTCCGCACGGCAGGACTGGCCGTGTATGGTGTGTCCAAGGACGACTCCGACAAGCACAACAAGTTCCGCGACAAGTACGACTTGCCGTTCCCGCTGCTGACCGCCAACCCAGACGATCTGGAGCGTTTTGACGTGTGGAAAGAGAAGTCAATGTACGGACGGACATTCATGGGCATTAGCCGGGACACATTCCTCGTCGGCGCCGACGGCACCGTGCTGAAACACTACAAGAAGGTCAAGCCGGCCGAACACGCCGACATGATTCTGGCTGATTTTGCTGCGGCGACTGCCTGATGACCAAGGCGATGGAAGTGGACGCCACGCAGATTCGCTTCGAGGACTTGCCGGAGCGCCGAGTCGCGGTGCGCCGCCACGACGATGGCCCCGATACCATCGAATCGACCCGGAGACCCATGTATCAGCACATGATCATGCACGAATTGGTCGGGGGCCCTTCGGTGCTCCGTTTCCGAGGTGATGACGCCATTGATGTGTTGATTGGCGCTACCTGTGGCTTCGAAGGCGATGACGAATTGCGCGTCGAGATTCTGCCGGCCGGCCGCTACGCGGTGGCCGACTTCGAAGGGCCCGTGGACACCCTGGCCCCAGCCCGCCGCGCGTTTCTGCACGCGGTCACCACCCACCCCGATGGAACGGTGCCACAAGGGGACGTGCTTCAGGTCCACCTCATGGACGAATACGAGGGCGAAACGGAACAACAATTCCAGGTGATGGTCTAACCCGCCCTAGCCTGATGGTTCGTCCGCCCACGGGGACCCGGAAAACCCTTTGTCCCAGGCCGCCGCTCAAGCGCTGTGCTCCGGCCCGGCGACGCCGCCCCAGACTTCGTACTGAAGAACGCACAAGGCGCAGATGTCCGGCTAAGCAGTCTATCCGGCAACCCCATCGTGCTGTACTTCTATCCCAAGGACCACACCCCCGGCTGTACCCTAGAGGCCAAGCGTTTTCGGGACGTTTACGACGATATCGCGGCACACGGCGCCGTGGTCGTTGGCGTAAGCTTGGATGACCATGAGAGCCACTGCAATTTTGCCAAAGAACACAACTTGCCCTTCGAACTCTTGGCCGACCCCGACGGGCACGCGCACGACCTCTACGAAGCGTGGCGAACGAGCCTCTTGGGGCGGACCTCTTTCGCCGTGCGGCGTTGCACCTACCTGATTGACCCTGACGGGGTAATCGCCAAGACCTACGGCGCCGTCAATGTGCTAACACATGCAAACCGCGTCATCAAGGACTTGCAGCGACTCTCCGCCCAGGCCCAATGGGGCAAGAACGGCGACGCGTAGTCCTCACGCAACCGGCAGCGTCCCCCGGACAGCCCACCCTCGCTCATCCACGGCCATGCCAAGTGCGATGGCGCGCACGCCCGCTTCCCGTGCTTCGTCAAATGCCATGCCATACGCAGAATCAATGTCGCGAGCGACATCAAATTCGTCACAATCCTCCCGGTTGACAAAGAAAATGACCGCCGCTTCGTGGCCCTCCGTGACAACATGGGCCAACTCGCGCATGTGCTTGGCGCCGCGGGCCGTCACGGCATCAGGAAACAGCGCCGTGGCCCCGTCCGCCAGCGTCGTGTTCTTCACCTCGACATAGGTCAATCCAGACTCTTTGCTGCCAAGCAGCAAGTCAATGCGGCTTCGCCCGTCGGCACCGTACGGCACTTCGGTGCGCAGGCCGTGGTCGCCGGACAGACCCGGAACGAGCCCCGCCTCAATTGCCCACCACACCACTTGGTTGGGTCGGTGCGTGTTGCAGCCCACCCAACACGTGCCGTTCCGGGGACGAACCAGCTCCCAGGTCCACTTTAGCTTGCGAGCGGGATCTGCCACGTGGCGGACCAAGACGTCGCTGCCAGGCTCGG
>JBFJXH010000201.1:0-2356 GCA_041623215.1 Thermoplasmatota archaeon | reverse complement strand
CTGGCGGTGACGTGGTCGAGTCAATCACCGGGCGCCATGGGTGTCGTGGTGTACCGCCCCGGCGACCTCTAGCCCATCGGAGCCTCCCCCCTCAAGCCTCATATACCCCCTCCATCTCGCGCGGCCTCTCTACAGGAGACCGTACTATGGCGCTTTGGCAAGGAGAATCCCGTCGCAAGCCAACCGGTGGCCGCCTCATCCTCGCGCGCGGCAAGAAGCGCAGCGAGATTGCTCGCGAGCGCATCCAGGCGCACGTGGCCGACCACTCCCAGAAACTGGTTCGCACCAAGGGCGCCAACCAGAAGGTGAAGGTGATGGCGACCAACAAGATTAACGTCACCGACCCCAAGAGCGGCAAGACCAAGGTCACCGACTTGACCAACGTGACTGAAAACTCGGCCAACGTTCACTACGTGCGCCGGAACATCATCACCAAGGGCGCCATCGTCGAGACCGGCCTCGGTAAGGCCCGCGTGACGAGCCGCCCCGGCCAGCACGGCGCCCTCAACGGCGTCTTGGTCGAGTAGGCGATTGCATGGTCAGCAAGGGCGCCGACACCGTCGTCCTGTGGCCGCGCTATTTTGACGCGAAGCTGAGCCGTGGCGAGGGGCGGCGCGTGCCGGCCCGCTTCGCAGTCAAAGACCCAGATGTCAAGTGGATTTACAGTGCCTGCCGGAAGGCGGGCTTTTTTGCCACAACGGATGACGAAGTCAAGGACCCTGCGCGACCGTACCGCGTGGTTGGCCGCGTGCTCGTGACCAAGCCCGAGGACGGCCAATCGAAGGAAGCGGTCGTGCAAGCGGTGGGGCAGCACATGGTTGCGGCCAAAGAGGACTAGCCGGAAGCGGGAACAACAGCCGTTTTCCTCTTGTGCACGGGTGTCGGCCTTCGATAACGCCTATAAAGGGTCCCAGGTGGGCCAAAACCATGCGAGGCCTCCTTTTGGCACTCGTCGTCGTGGGCGTCGGCATGGCCGGCTGCTTGAACGGCGACGATGACTCCACGACGCTTGATTCTACGACCGATTCCAATCTTGATTTGATGCCGGCCGCTGGCCGCATGACCTGGGTCCAGGACGGCGAAGGCAATGCCTTGCCGGTGGACGCCTTCGGCGGCGACCTGCCCACCTTCGACCAAGTGACGCCTAGCCAACGCGTGAGTGGCGAGCCCACCATTGCGGTGACGCGCACCCACGCCGTCTTCTACCCCGCCATCGAGTTCGACCAGACGGGCAACTTGCCCCAGACGTACTTCATGCGCAGCATTGACGCCGGTGAAACCTGGGTTGAACGCAGCCCCCACCTGGCTAACATGGGCCGTGCCCACCCGTACAGCTTCGACCCGTACGTCTACGCTGACCCCACCACCGGCCGCGTCTTCGCCCTGGACATGGGCCCCCACGTTGCCTGCAACCACGTTAGCTGGTCCGACAACGACGGCAACACGTGGACCACCCAATACATGACCTGCCCCGGTGTGCCAGTCAACGACCACCCGAGCATCTTCGCCGGCCCGACGATGGGGCTGCCCAATCTCATGTACCCCAACAACGTCTACCTGTGCACCAACGCCATCGCGGAAGCACACTGCTTCACGAGCCGCGACGGTGGCCTCACGTGGGCTGATGGCGTGCCCGCCTACACCGGCGTGAGCACCGGCGGCGAGAATTTCTTCGACTTTTGTGGCGGCTTGACCGGCCACGGTCACGCGTCCTGGGCCGACGGCACCGTCTACCTGCCCCGCGCTTCGTGCGGTGTGCCCCAAGTGGCCATCAGCCGCGACGGCGGATTGACCTTCGAAGTGGTCACCGTCGCCCCCGCTGAGGACCCCGGCACCCGCAGCCACGACACCATGATTGCCACCGACGCCAACGGCACCGCGTACTACCTGTACCTGTGCGGCGAAGACGACACCGGCGCTTGCCTCGTCATTAGCAAGGACCAGGGTCGCACCTGGAGCGAACCCATCAACGTCACCGCACCCGGTGTCACCGCAACCAAGTTGCCAAGCATCGTTGCTGGCGCCGAAGGCCGCATCGCCTTCCAGTACGTCGGGACCACCACGCCAAGCGGCTGGGACGCCCATGACGACGAGGACGAGTTGCTGCACACCACGTGGCACGCCTACATCGGCGTCAGTCTCAACGCTGACAGCGACGAGCCCGTCTTCGCCATCACGACCGTCAACGAACTGGACAAGCCCATCAAGCGTGGTGGCTGCGAAGGCCGCTGCCACGGTGACATCGGCGGCATGTACGATTTCTTCGACATCGACATTGACCCCATCACCGGCCGCGTGTGGAGCGCCCTCGTTGACGTCTGCACGGGCGAGTGTGACTGGCCCGGCGCCGACGCCG
>JBFJXH010000200.1:0-2358 GCA_041623215.1 Thermoplasmatota archaeon | reverse complement strand
GACACCCGGTGCGGGCCGTCGGCCGGCACTAGGAAGCGATTGGCCGTTGCGCCAGTGCCAGGAACATCATTCGCGATGGTCCCCGTCACGTTCCAAGAAGCACTCCAGGCCCCGGCCAGTTGCCAAACCCCATGAATCCCCCGCTCTGGGTCCTGCAACACCAAATCAACCCAATAAGGACCGGGTCGGTCAAGCACGATTTGCACGCTGGCTTGCGGCGACCATGACGTATGCTGGACGCCGTCGGGCGTCTGGTGGGTCCACCGACCCTGCCATTCATCCGGCCCCAGAAAGCGCTCGTCGTCAGCCACAAACCGCACATCAAACGTGTGGCCCCCCTCGGGAAGCGGCAGCGTCAGGAGCGAATTGTCTCCCGGATGCGTTACCCCCTCAACCGTCGTGTGCAGCGAGCCCGACGTCCCCCACGCTCCACCATCAATGCGGACTTCGAGATGGCCACCCAAGGTGGACTCCATGTACGGCACGTAGCCAATAGCATCCACCGTGACCATCGAATCTACGGGGTCCTGCGTCGGCTCCTCCGCCACTGGCGGGCTTTGCGTGGCCGATTGGCCGCCATCCCCGGTGGTTGCCCCAGTCTCAGCGGGCGCCACGGCATCCGAGGCTGCATCGCCATCGCCAAGACATCCCGCCAAGGAGCTTAGGAGCACAAGCGAAACAACGACGACACGAATCATGCACCCCACGCCACGGGTGGCCGGGAAAGCTTTGCCGTCGCCAAGCGCAAATGCGCGGCCCGACACGCCTTCATCGTGCTTGCCACGGGCGAGCGTCCAGGCGCACAACGAGAACGCCACCAAAATCATGTTATGCCGGGCAACCAGGCTTTGGGCATGCGCCTCATTAGCATCGGCCTCTTGCTTGTGATTGCCATCGCCGGGTGCCTTGGCTCCGACGCCCCCGCCCCCACCGATTCGTCGGCGTCAGGTCCGACCCACGACGCTGACGACGACCGTGCGGACCCGGCCGGCGCCGCTGACCCAAGCCCTGGCCTCACGGAGGCTGCCGCCGAGGCGACCACTCCTCCGCTACCCGACCCCCCAGTCATGCTGCAATCGGGCTGTGCAAGCCACTACTCGTTCCACACCGTACCCCTGGCGTTCGCTCAAGAGCACATGCCGGAGGGATTTACGCCCGTGCGGCGCGAGGACGGTGCCACGTTCGCCGTCAAGTCGTGGACTTGCCAGACAACGACGATCGACGAGGAATCAGTCACGGACACGGACGCCTTTCTCTTCTATCTGGCCGCCCGCGCCGAAGCTACTGATGAATCAGAAGCAGCCGGTTATGGCTGGGTAGTTCTGGAAATCATCGCTGGCAACGGCATTGCAGACTTCTTCAGCAATCTTGGATTCAAAACCACGGCCTGGGCGGAGCGCTCGCAGGAGCATGCCACATCTCCCCTTGCGCAAGCTTGGCTTGGAACCGGCGCAAGCGACGCCGGCACATCCTACGAACTGCAGGTGGCCGTCCAGTCCAGCGGCGCCGATTTCGCACCCACAGCCGATTCGTATCTAGTGCGATACTTCGCCACCGACGGCAAGCAGGTTGTGGGCGTGCTGGACATCGATGTCTTTGCTGATGCTCGCACGGCGCTGGGTCAAAGCACATTGGCATTGGACGCCCCCAACTCACCCTTCAGCGAGCGAGTTGTCGGCGAGGGCCAGGCCATGTGGTGGACGGACAATGCACAATCGTACCGCTGGACGCCGCAGGGCCCTTGAACTCGTCCACGAGCCAAACCAGGGCCCCAGACTACGAGCCAAACGCGGGCACGCCGCGCCAAACCAGCACGGCGGCCATGATGAACAGGAACCAGAACACAGCACCGGCGGCGGCGAAAATGGTCGCCGTCACCTCCCAGCGGCGTCGCCATGGAAACTCCATGGCCAGGTAGTTACGCCGGTTGGTCCAATACATGAACGACCCCGCAAGTAAAAGCACGCCACCGACCACCAGGCTCAGGGTCACGTTAGCGCCCGGCCGCAACCCGTACGCGTAGAGTTGGGTGAAGCTGGCGACCATCAGGAGAGCGCCAGCCCATTCGGCGACGAGAAAGCCCATCGCTGCGGTGTAGGTGGCTACCTGTTCGTCCGACACGGACATGCCTTGGCGAGCCTTTTGCATCGGTTTTCGGGCCATCAGGGGTAGGCCCGGTTGGGTGTGCGGGGGTAGGGCAGCATGTCGCGGATGTGCTCCTGGCCCGTGAACCACCGCAAGAGGCGTTCAATGCCAAGGCCGAAGCCAGCGTGAGGCACGGAGCCATAACGACGGAGGTCGAAGTACCAGCGGTACGGCTCCAAATCCAGGGCGGCACCTTCGTCGTGTTCGCCGGCT
>JBFJXH010000199.1:0-2381 GCA_041623215.1 Thermoplasmatota archaeon | reverse complement strand
TACTTCCTCATAACGGAATACAAAAACATCGAGGAGGCCAACATTGTTGGGCCAGTCCGAGGCGTCCTCATGACCCTCTGCCTGGTGGTCCTTGTCGTGCATTGGGAAAGAGCCACACGGGCCGTTGGCCGAGCTCTGATGCTTGTGCCACGCCTCCGGCCAGTGGCGATTCCCGCCGTCAGCTACCCCCTGCACCGCCGATTCCGCACCGGCATGACGCTCGCCATCTTCAGCATCGTCATCTTGGCCATCGGCTTCTTCAGCATCTTTGGCGCCCTTTTCCAAACAGACGTGACAAGCCAGACCGGCGGATTTCACATTGAAGGCCGCACCACGTTGGAAGTACCGAACCTGGACGATTTCGACCGGGGCTTAGTTCCCGCCAGCGCCATCGCATCCCGGCACCACGTCTTGGATTACGACACCTTCTTCCCGGGATTCATCACGGTAAGCGGCGAGCGCACGGGACAATTTGGCCCGCCTGAGCACCATGTCTACGGCATCGACGAGGCGTTTGCGGCCGACCAAGAACTCAGACTTCTCTGGAGGCTCGACGAATATGAGGATGACCAAGCGGCTTACAAGGCGCTGTTCGACCGCGACGATGCCATCATTGTCGCTTACCAATACTCCACCAACGAAGCGAATCAGGACCTCTCGCACGAAGTGGGAGAAACCCTCCAGATTCACTTCGGGGACGGCGTCCGAGAATTCACCATTATTGGCATCCAAGAACAATTCCACTTCCCTGGCGTCTGGCTTCCCAAAACAACCGTTGAAGCCATGTTCACCAATATCGATTCACTTTATCTTTGGAAGCTGGCAGCGGGCGTCGATCATGAGGAAACCGCCAAGCTGCTTGAGCAAAATCACCGTGACGCAGGCCTCGATGCGGTGGCATTGGAACGCCAAGTAGCGGACGAGCAAGAGGCTTTCAGGCAAATTCTGGGGGCGATGAAGCTCTTCTTGGCCCTCGGGCTCATTGTGGGTGTGCTGAGCCTGGGCATCGTCACCAGTCGCAGCGTATTGGAGCGACGGCAAGAAATTGGCATGCTGAGGGCCTTAGGTTACACCAATCGCCAGGTGCGGCGAATCTTCCTGCTGGAAGTGCTGGGCACCGTGCTGGTTGGCACCGCCGTCGGATTTGGAGCCAGCGTGCTGGTCACGTACGGCCTGTGGTACGCCATCATCCGAGAACTACAGTACCCGTACATCATCCCGTGGAGCGAAGTGGCGCTCCTGTTTGCCGTCAGCACGACGGTCGCCTTGTTGGCGACCTGGCTGCCCGTTGTGCGAGCCGGCCGTACGCCCCCTGCCGAGGCGCTTCGTTACATCGAATAGACTCACGCCTCAGGGACGCACCGATTGCACGGATCGTAAGCAGGGTGTTCCCGCATGATCGACCCGTCGCCGCGGCGCGGCACTACGTTGTTGCCCGGCGAGGCGGTGCGAAATTGCAGGTCCTCTACGACGCGTCCGCCCACGATGTGCTCATCCCACACGCGTCTGGCGTCCGCCTCGGACAAGTGTCCGTACCAGGCGCCCTCCGGGTACACCACCATGACTGGCCCGTGCCCGCATTGGCCCAGGCATCCTGCCTTGTTGACGCGCACGACGTCCCGAAGGCCTTCGGTCTTCACGAGTGCTTTGAGATTCGCCGCCACGGTTTCACAAGCCGTGTCGCGTGGGCAAGTCTTGCCGCTGACGCAGACGAAGACGTGGCGCTCGAAGCGCCGGCCCTCCCCGCTGTTGGGCAACAGCTTGCTTGCGTCGTCATCCGCAGCGGCGGTATCCTGGGACACTTCGTCCACGTCGGGGGACCATGTCGCCGGTCCTTAAACCAAGCCGCGCCAGTAGCATCGCCATGACCCACCTTGGCAGCGGCGAAGCCCTCATCGTGCTGGGCACGGTAGGCTTCACAGTGGCCCTGCTGCCGCAAGTGGTCCGAACGATGCGCCTCGGGCGCGCCGACGACTTGTCCATACCGTTCATCTTGCTCGTGGTGGGTGCGAGTGGATTGACGCTTGCCTACTGGATCTTGCATCAGCAACCGCTTCGAGTCACCTTCGGCTTCGGGGCCAATATTGTCGCTTGGGGGCTGGTGCTTTGGTACCGGCTTTTTCCACGACCCCGCGCCGACTTGAGCAACGGACCATAGGGGCAGCATGGCAGGGTGCGGGACGATGTCCAGCGCGCCGTTGCCTGAACCGGCGAACAGGTTTGGGGGGTCTCGCTGCACTCCGCCTGGCGCTGCGTCAGATGGTTACGATGCTCCATGCCAACATGAACTGCCCCGCGTAATACGCCGGCAGCCCCCAGGCACGGTTGACAAAGCCGGGCTGGATGAAGCGGTGGCGTGCAACCGCGAGGTCGCTGGCGTA
>JBFJXH010000198.1:0-2483 GCA_041623215.1 Thermoplasmatota archaeon | reverse complement strand
GTAAAGGGCCGGCATCCGGGTACCGGCTGGCAAGGCGGCTTCGCAGCGCCGCCGCCCGCTCGTGGATGCGATCCCAAGGAACCGGTCGTGCCAACTGCCCCAGCATCTCACGAGTTCGCCGGCGCTCCGGAAGCCCATAGAGGGTTACGACGCGGCGCTCTTGCTGGCGGGCACGGCCCCGATTGGGCAGCGTGTCCAGCGACATCCAAGCGTCGGCGCCTTGCTCGCGCGCCCGCAGCGGGGCCCGGGACGCGATAGTCATGCCGACCTTTGGCAGCAGTCCGTAGTAGGCGACATACACCGTGTGGTCTTGGTTGCCAAAATCGCACGAACAAACCGAATCCTCGCTTTGGCAACGTGGCTCAAAGACACAATCCAAGTCTGGCGCACACCGACTGCATTGTGACATGCGGTTCACAACGGTGTGGTCGGGACAAGGCTGCCAAGCCCCGTCCTGCCAACGGCCCGTGCAAGTCACTTGTTGGCCCACATTCCAATCCAGTCGGCTGCCGATGGGAAGCGATTCAACTTGTCCACCGGCGTGACGGAGCTGAATGACAGGAACCTCGTCATGCCAACCGGCCCGGATGACCTGGCCAGCTAACGTTCCCATGGCGACCGGTCCAGGATGAAATCTGCGGCGACCGCAGCCGCAACCGGCGGCAAGTCGGCCGGATCTGCTACGATACCGCTTGCGTCGGTCGCCAGCTTGACGTGCTTGGCCTGAAGGAGCGCGGACCTCCGGTGCCCAAGGTGAGCCGCAGGCGTTGTTGCCGTACGGCGAACGTCTACCACCAGCCGCCCCCCGTCTTCCATGACAGGACCTGCCGCATCCGGGTGTGATTGCCACTTGTCGCGAAAACGTGCCGCATTCCGGTCACTTGTTGCCGGAGGACCCAGCCGGCGGTCCTGCGGCGGCAATTCCTGCACCGTCGTGGCCCACTGCATCAGGACCGAACCATCGGCGAGTACCTGGGTTGCTCGCCGAGTGGCCCCGAAGCCTGCACGGACGAAGTCCTCCGCAACAGCCCTCGTGGCCTTCTGAAATTGTGGGAACACGATGTCCAAACGATCGGTCGCGGGACGAAGATGGAGGGCACACCATCCTCCGCCTAGCAGGGCCGCCTGGAGGACCTCTTGCGATTCCGCACGGCGCGGCCGAGGAAAGAAGAACGACTCGCTGGGTGATGCTTGGAAGCACCGCGCCGCTAGCATCGCCCGGTCCAGCGTGTCTTGCTGAACAGCGGCAGCCACATTGCGGTGGGGGTCCACGGGGTCGGCCACCAGAAGAACCGCCGCGTCATCGGCAGGCAGACCTTCGCCGTGGTCCAGCGCGCGCGGATTGGCTCCACGTGCCAGCCAAGCAAGGACGCCCGAAAAATCTCCGAAGCGATGGACAAGTACCTCCAGTAGATACCCGCTGAAGCCTCCAATGGCTGTCTCGGCGCCATACACGCCCGTTCCCTTGCACCATTGCTTCACCAGTCGCACTTGGTCCCTGGCGGCGTCGTCAAGATGGTTACAAACCCAGGCTGTGTGAAAGGGCGTACGGTCCACGGCGCTCTTCGCCTGATCGCCATCCTGGACCCGGTACGCAGGCACGAGGTCTACCGTGCATCCCTGGAAGGTGCCCACCTGGTACGGATGTTGCGCGTAGCGTTGCTGCACATCCTCCAGCGTGTCATCGGCGACCCTCTTAGCAATCGCCGCCAGCTGGTCGGCAGGCGTGTCGGGATGCAGGAGGAGAAATAGGTCCAAGTCTCGGCTGTCCGCAATCCATGTGTCCTTGGCAATGCTGCCTTGGACAACTGCCTCGGCTGCCGAGTCGGCATCGGCGTGGCGCGCCAGGCTGTCATTGGCACGCGCCACCAAAGCCCGGGCGGTCACCCTCATCGAGTCCTGCTGCGCGCTGGTTGGTTTGATTTTCTCCAGGATGCTGGCCAGGAGCGTCATGACACGCCTCCGGCAACGTCGAGCTTTGCAAAGTCCGATGCCGTCGGCGTGCGCTGGTCTGCCAGATGCTCGGCGTGGGCGGCCTCTAGGGCCACTCGCCGCACCAGGTCCTGCGCAATGGCTGGCCACTGGGTCCCGGCCTTGGCCGTCGCCATCGCTCCGTCGTATAGTGGGTCCCCGCGTGGCGGGTGGAGTGCGTCGGTCGTGCGTGTCCGGACGAGTCCCAAGTAGCGACGGCGTTCTGCCTCGTCTACCTTAGCGGGAGGCAATAGCAACGGATCCATGGCGGCGTTTGCCCGCTGCAGTTCGGTGCGAAAGATGGGGCGCCCCAGTAGGTGTTGCAGGGCACCCAGGGTCGCCAGGCTGCGTTGCCGGGCGTCCGGCACCACGTTGGCCGCGATGCGGCCAAGGCGCGCATACAGATCCTGATGAACCGTGGGATCGGCAAGGGCATAGTGCTTACTTGGTGGTCGTTCCAGCTCCCTTAGCACGCCTGATTCCGCGAGGGATACCAGGTGGCCGGCAATGGT
>JBFJXH010000197.1:0-2503 GCA_041623215.1 Thermoplasmatota archaeon | reverse complement strand
TGCCGGCGAGTAGCATTGACCGTAATGGCCTCGACGAGATTTACCACATTGTGCAGTCGACCATTGGCGGTAGCGAGGACTCCACACCTGAGTACGATACGTTCCTGGCGCCCGACCAGGACGACATCAACCTTGGTTGATTCGAGTAGCTGGGTTTTCTCGCGCTATGGTCGCGGTCGGTGTCAACGGCCCGCTAAGCCTGCCGGCAATTGGGACTCATCGCTGGCGGCCGGGAGGCGGGGACAAGAACGGCTGGCCTGCTTCGCGCAGCGTGTCAATGACCGCCTTGGCGTCTCGTTGCGGGCCTGTGGCGCGAAAGCGAATGTGCCCCGTCTCAGGATAGCTGCCCAAGGCCACGGATGGATAATCGGACTCCAGCTTTGATAGAACGCCAAAGAATCGGGACTCCTCGGTGTACAGAATCAGCTCCTCCACGTGGGCCGCAACAGCCGTCTCAAGTGTCGGGGCGATGCACTCATCGAACATCCGCATGAACTCGGCAGGCACCCCTGGCAGCGTGAACAATCGCGTCGTCCGGTTGGGCGTGTTGTGCGTGACAATCGCGCCCAGCGCCGTCCCCACTAGGTTCGGCATTGCGTCTGCTCCCTCTGGAAGATAACCCATCTTCAGAATGCCGTCATTTGGCTCGGCCGTGTCAAAATATCCGCGCCGGTGCCCCTCGCGTACACGAGTTGTCAGCCACGCGCGGCGCTCCTCTGAAAGGACGAGCTTCGCACCCAGGGCGTCGGCGATGCCCTGCATGGTGCGGTCGTCCGGTGTCGGCCCGAGGCCTCCCGAGGTAATGACATAGTCGAGGTCCAGGTCGTGCAGGAAGCGGCGAACGGATGCCACGATATCCGGCAAGTCATCGGTGCAAATCTCCACGCGGGCCAACTTGATTCCCATGCCTTGGAGCCGCTTGGCCAACCAATGGGTGTTGGATTCATGGACGTGCCCTGCGAGAATCTCGTCGCCAATGACCAATGCGCCAAGACGCTTCACAGCCAATGATGGCGGGCTAGCCACTTGAGTGCAGCGCCACAGCGCGTGGGCTACGATGGGTGGCGCGCACTTGGGGGCGCTTGCAACGCCTCTCTTGGCGGCCTGGCCAAGGGGTGCTACGCTACGGCGTCAACCAGGGCTGCGACGCCTGCGCCGGCGGGCAACGGATGGCCTGCCCGCTTGAAGGCTACTTCCAACGCGGCCCATCCGGCCGCCAGCTCAGCCCACGACGCCTGGCCTAGGTGGCCAATCCGGAACACCTTGCCCTTCCAGTCGGCCTGGGCGCCCGCCACGACCACCCCAAGCTCTTCCTTCAGGCGGCCCCGAATGTCCCTATCCGTGATACCGTCGGGGTAGCGTACCGCCGTGACCGTGTCGCTTCGTACGTCGGCATCGGCGGCCAATTCAAGGCCGGTTGCCTCAACGGCGGCTCGGCACCCAGCGGCCATTTGCTTGGTTCGTGCGAAGCGCGCCTCAAGTCCTTCGGCCATCAGCTGGTCGAGCGCTTCGACGCAGGCCAAATGCAGAGGCACTGCGGCCGTGAACGGCGTCTGATTGTCCTTCTCGGCCCGGTCAATGTGCTTCTTCAGGTCGAGGTAGTACGATGGCGAATCCAAGCGTTCATAGGCCCGCTCGCTGACCCCAACGAACGCCAGACCCGCTGGGCCACCGATGCATTTCTGAGAACCAAAAATGGCGACGTCCAGATTCCAATCGTCCATGGGTGTGGGAACGGCCCCTGTGGCCGTGATGGTATCGGCAATCGACAGCGCGTCGTGCTTGCGGCACAAGTGGGCAATTGCGCGGCCATCATTCATGGTCGCCGTTGATGTGTCATTCAGCGTGAAGCACACCGCTGAGGCGCCCTCCTCGAGCGCGGCCTCGATGGCATCCAAATCAAACGCCTTGCCCCAGGGGGCCGTGATGCGTACTGCCTCGGGTCCGGCGTAATGCGCCGCCAGGTCCGCCATCCGTTCGCCGAATTTACCGCCGTCTAGGCCAATGGCACGATCGCCCCAATGGACCAAGTTGGATACGGCGGCGTCCATGCCGGCAGTCCCCGAACCTGCCAGGATTGCCACGTGCTTCGTGTCAAGCAAGGTCCGGCAGTGGTCAAAGATGCGCTCGTTCACGGCGCCAAACTCAGGCGAACGATGTGCCAAGGCGGGGGCTGACATCGCAGCGCGAACCCGGTGGTGCATCTTGACAGGCCCGGCAAGCAGGAACAGGTTATCTTCGGGGTCGAAGGCCACGACTGGAGGACGGCGAGGTGGGTTATCAAGACGTACTCTGCGCGCGACAGCAAGCGTCCTCGCAAGGCGCTTGGCCATGCGGCTGACGCCGCTGACATTGCCGGCGTCTAGCGGCGCCGCAGGGCCGTGGCAATCAAGGCGGCGAAACCGATGGCCAAGAACGTCACGGTGACTGGGGCAGGCGTATCCTGGTCGGGGGATGTGGGCCCCTCGGTCACGGTAACTTCGGCGCTGGTTTGGGCGTGGCG
>JBFJXH010000196.1:0-2531 GCA_041623215.1 Thermoplasmatota archaeon | reverse complement strand
CTGTCACCTTTGTTTGCTCGTGACACTTGGCACCGGCGGCTTCCGCTTTGGCAATAAGACGTCGACAAATTTCAGGTACGTCGTCAATGAGGCCATCGTAGTAGGTTGCCGCTCCCACCAAGCCTTCTTCGTTGAGGCCGGGGGCTACTTCGAGCGTCCGGCGGCGGTTGAGGTATCCCCGCTTGGGGAGGCTTTTGCCGTGGCTCAGGATATCGTAGAGCAGTAGTCCGACGCGGACCGTTCGGCGGGCTGCTACGTGCGGATAGATGGGGTAGAGAAACCGAAGGGGCGTCACGATATCCGGGAATTCTTTGAGCATGCGTTCGCGGTCTTGCAGCGCTTCGTGGACCAAGCCAAATTCGAATTGCTCCAGATAGCGAAGCCCTCCGTGGGCGAGCTTGCTGCTCTTGCTACTGGTTCCACAGCCGTAGGTGTCGCGCTCGACGAGACAGACGGAGAGTCCATGGTCCGCCGCATCCCGCGCAATGCCGCAGCCGTTGATACCACCGCCAATGACTAGCAGGTCATAGGGCGGCTCTTGGGTGGCTCCTGTGCCTGTGCTGCGGGCCGCTTGGCCAGCAGATGCAGCAGGCGAGGGAAACACGGCCGTCAACCTCCTGCTGCGGCTTTCAGGCCTTCGTTTCGGGGGCGCCGCCGCGGTAGGAAAGCATGGCTAGGTCGCGTAGGGCCACGACGAGCCGGACGAGGTGGTCTGCGTCCAAGTCTAGCAGGGGCACCGTGGGGAATTTGGCGGTGGCATCGAAGTCAGGATGCAGATCAATGATCTCGTCGCTCCAGTACGTCCATTCGTCATGCGTGATGCCATGGTGCTCGAGGATGATGCGTGCCAATTCAATGACCGGTTTGCCGCCACCTCGAAGCACCGCCGCGGTATTGTGGCTCCCATCTGGATTGTCCGGCCCCAGTAGGCGAACGGCGTGGGTGCCTGCCAAGTGGCGGCCTCCTCCGCTTGACCATGCATGCGCCAAGGTGCGAATGGCTGTGCCCCCTTCGCCGGGCACGGTGGCAATGAATTGTTGCAAGGCTTCTTCGGAGGCGTCGTTGGCGGCAGTCATCATGGCATCCCCGCCACGGGGCGCGCGCACAAAAGACCTCGGAGTTGCGGCCAGCGCGCCATCGACCCCAGGAGTTCGTGATGCGACGAACCTAAGTGCGGCTATCGACGTCTTCTGCTTGTGCGCGGACGCCTGCTGGAGAAGATGGCCGGTGAAATTGCCTTATCCGACCAACCGGGAGCCACGATGCGTAAGTGGCGAGAGGCCTTCGAGGTCAGTCAGTCCGATCTCGCCCATCACCTCGGTGTGAACCCGTCGGTTGTATCAGACTATGAGTCGGGCCGACGGAAATCGCCCGGCATTGCCACGGTACGGCGCATGGTGGAATCCCTCGTGGACCTCGACGAGGCGCGCGGCGGCCAAATTCTTGCTCGGTACCATTCGCTCATTAATCCGACCGAGGGCATCTTGGACATTCAGGAACTGCCCAGGTCCGTGCCGGCGCTCGAATTCCAGGAGGCCATCGAGGCGCGGGCATTGGTGCTTGGTGGCATCGAAGAGAAGAAGATTCAGGGCTACACGCTCATCGATGCCATCCAAGCCATTGGCAGCTTGACCGCCAACGACTACGTCCGCGTGTACGGCTGGTCCACAGAGCGCGCCCTCATTTTCAGTGGCATCAAGTACGGTCGCTCGCCCATGATTGCCATCCGGGTACATCCCATGAAGCCCAGCGTCGTGGTGTACCACCAGCCGGAAGATGTGGACCGCCTGGCGTACCGGTTGGCTGAATTCGAACAGATCCCGCTCCTGGTGACCGAGCTGCCGCTGCCCGAGTTGCAAGCGCGGCTTCGGGGCCTTCTACGCTGACCCGCTAGTACCAGTAGCGGCCAGCGCCAAGAGGTTCCACAACGACCGATAACTGGTAGGGAACCGCCTCGACGTTGAGGCGCCCGGCGTCGCGATAGCAGCCATTGGCGGGGGCCCCCACCCAAGCTTCCACCTGTCCTGGTTCATAGGCTTCAATGAGCATGAAGTGATGGGTGTCGTCTTGATCCGGTGCCAACGAGGCCCCGCCACGGCATTCCACATAGCCAAACGAGGCAAGGCCCGATAGCACCAGTGTTCGACCAAGTCCTGCCGCCGACGCTTCGGTGGCGCGTGACTCCAGCGACACACGGTGCGGGCCGTCGGCCGGCACTAGGAAGCGATTGGCCGTTGCGCCAGTGCCAGGAACATCATTCGCGATGGTCCCCGTCACGTTCCAAGAAGCACTCCAGGCCCCGGCCAGTTGCCAAACCCCGTGCATGCCCCGCTCTGGGTTATGCAACACTAAATCGACCCAATAAGGACCGGGTCGGTCAAGCACGATTTGCACGCTGGCTTGCGGCGACCATGACGTATGCTGGACGCCGGCGGGCGTCTGGTGGGTCCACCGACCCTGCCATTCATCCGGCCCCAGAAAGCGCTCGTCGTCAGCCACAAACCGCACATCAAACGTGTGGCCCCCCTCGG
>JBFJXH010000195.1:0-2542 GCA_041623215.1 Thermoplasmatota archaeon | reverse complement strand
GGCCGTAACCGGCGGCTCGGTGTCACACTCGATGGCGCGAAGGCACTCTGTCAGCGCTTCCAGCGCGTGCCAATAACGTAGGGCCCGCGTCAGGCCCCCTGTCAAGTGCAAGCGACCGGTCAGGACGGCGCGTTTCTCCGACAAGTCGCCATTTTGGCACGCTGCAAACGTGGTGTAGTCCCCACTGACGGTGAATGTTGGTTTGGGAACGTCCTGCACCGAAGCAAAATCGTGGCCCACGCGATAGTCCGATAGGACGCCATCGGCAAAGCGGGCGTAAATGAAGCGGAAACAGCCCTCGGGGGCATCTCGAATGATGCTGAGGAGGCTGACGTCCACGCGGGCCAACGCGCGCTGAACGTCGTCGTCCTCTCGCAGGCGCTGGAGGGCAGCTTCCCCCCAAGCCTCACTCAAGTATTGAATCGCCAATGGTCGGCCACCGGGGTCGCCAGCCTTGACCCTTGTTGTCTGGTCGCCTACCCCATGGGCTAAAACGGGTCGCGGAATCGCGGCGACCATGGCAGTTACAACCGTTTCCGATGCCGACTTCGATTCGTTCACCAAGCAGGACGGCGTGGTCCTCATCGACTTCTGGGCCCCCTGGTGCGGCCCGTGCAAGCGCCTTGGCCCCGTCATTGATGAATTGGCCGGCGAGATGGACGATGTGCATTTTGGCAAGCTGAACACGGATGAGAACCAGACGACCGCCGCCAGCAACGGTGTCATGAGCATCCCCACCCTGTTCATTTACAAGAACGGCGAACGCGTGGACCAAGTGGTTGGCGCTGTGCCGAAGCAGTCCCTCGAGGACACGCTGAACCGCCACCGGTAGGCCGAAAACCGGGGAATTCCGGACGTCAAGTTTCGTCGGCGCATCCGACAACCTCTTTGAAGCGGACACCGAGTGGACGCCTCGTGGCACGGCGTGGCACCGTGATTGAAGCTCCTGCTCCCGCCCGCGTTGGGCACGTAGTGGCAGCGCCAGGCGCCAAGCGGCGTGCCAAGGCCCGCGACAGATCTGGAGCACCCTCGCGCCGAGCTCAGGTGGACATTGTCATGGGGGTGCTTGGGACGGCGCTGCTAATCTGGGCAGCCGTGCTGGTGGTGACGCTACCTGAAACGGTCATTCCCAATCCCCAGTTCCGGCTTGACTTCCTCGAATCAACCGAAGAAATGGCGACCGTCAGTGCCGACCTCTTGGAAGGCGAAACGGTAGACTTCGAAGTGCCCGTCCCCAGCGGCGCCAATCTCATTGGTTTCTCGATTACCGTTGGCTGGACCGATGACATGGCCTCGAGCGCTCCGGATCGGTTCAAAGTGGAGTTGCTGGACCCCGATGGGGTCACCTCCGAAACGCTCGAGCTGGCCAATCCCAGTGGTCGCCCCGACGAGTCCAATGGCGGACTAACGAGTGTAGCCGTGCCGTTTGAAGTTGGATTCAATTATGTCCACAACCCCAAACCCACCGCCGCCATCGTGGAGGGCGCACACCCGGACGAGACCGTGCAGGACGCAGCTCGGCGCATCATCCCCGAGTATGAAGCGGGGGGCGGCGGCGTATGGCGCATTCGAGTAACACTTCTGGAAGCGGGTGACTGCACGACTGGTGGGCCCGTGGGCCCGGCCGCGCCAGCGTGCCCGGTGGACCCTCAAAACCCCCGCGGTGAAGACGCCGGCAACAGCTTCAGCGTCACGCGCGTGACCTACAGTAGTTATGAACCCATCCTAACTCCGTTGGATTGAGCGATATGGTGGCCTCTGATACCATTGTCGGCATTGTCGGCGCAGTCCTGCTCGTCGGCGTCATGGCCGGCGTTTTCATTTACGAGTACAACAACGTTGATGACAGTGTGGTCTCGGGCGGGGAGACAGGTGGCGAAGATGGAGCCATGATGGCTTCGTTTGCCGATGCCTACCCGAGTCTGAACGCCTCTGAGGACCTCGACGGTGACGGCACCGCCAACTACATGGATGACGACATTGACGGTGACGGTGAAAGCAACGAGAACGACACCGCGACCGCCACCACCAGTTCGGCCAGCGGCTCCATCGGCGCCCAAGCGGGCCCCGTACAGAACACGTTCAGCATGGAGTACTTCGCCGGCACAGGCGCAACCGAGTCCGCCGTGACCTTCACGTTGACAAGCAACGTCCCCGATCCCTTCGGGAGCATCACCGTCTCCGTTGCAGCGCCCGACGGCAGCGTGGCCGGATCGGCGACCTTCCCGCAAGGCGCCGGCGCCGGCGCCTCCGTGACTGTGACGTTCGCCCCGGACCAAGTAGGCGTCCACACGGCATCCATGACCCAGCGCCCCGGCGGCCTGGGCGTCTCGGTTGAAGTGGAAGCAGTAACCGCCTACTAGGCAACTGGCGGGCCTAAGTACGGGGTCGGACGGCGGCGCTTACCGTTGGTCCGGGACCCCTTTGACCTTGCGAAGCTTCACACTTCGAAGCGCAGCAGGGCCATGACGCCACCCATGGCGTGCAACTTGGCGCCTGCATCGTGGCCCGTGGCTATGATGTGAGTTTCAGCTCGCGCCGC
>JBFJXH010000194.1:0-2546 GCA_041623215.1 Thermoplasmatota archaeon | reverse complement strand
GGCGCGTAGGCAACGATGGCGATACTGGTCCAGCCGACACCGGCTGCAATGAGGGCACCCGTCAAGGGATCCATGCCCAAGCAACCTCCAATGAGATGCCCGCAGCAATGACCGCGAGGGGTGCAGGAACATGGCCGGGACGCGGCAAGCGCACGCCGCCTACTTCTAGGGCTACCAGTCCAAGCACAATGCCGGCGACCTTGGGAAGCACATGGAACGTCATGGCTTGACCAAGCGAAGCGCCCAGCCACGCGGCAGTGACGGTCGCAACTGTGCTAATGAGGGCGATGCCAACTAGGGCCGTGTGGCGCCCAAGCGCTGCGGCCGCACCGTCGTGTGGGTAGCGCGGACCCGCGAAGGCTTCGCGGGCCGCAATCCAGGCACCGGCACCCGTAATCACAGTCAAGCCAACGGTAATGGCGGCTTCGAGGGACGTGAGGCCGCCCGTGGCTGCCAAGAGGATGATTGTGCCATCAACCGCGCCCAACGTGGTAAGAAGTAGGACGTTGCCAAGGTCGCCACGCATCTTCCGAGCCTGCTTGCCGCACACGCCACGCGCGGCGGCGGCAGGTCCACGGGGGACAGGGTCGATGGGCTGATGTTGGGTTTCGTTTCCACTGGGTTCTGGTTTCATGCGCAAGACACCTCTCACGCGGCCAGAGCCGCTTGACAGGGGTCAAACGCGCTTCTGGCACACAAACAGAGCTACCTTGCCACTGCTCATGTCCCGCGTAATGCGGTGCATGACC
The DNA here is from genome assembly GCA_041623215.1 of Thermoplasmatota archaeon. Lineage (GTDB taxonomy): Archaea > Thermoplasmatota > E2 > JACPAO01 > JAHFTW01 > JBFJXH01. The sequence continues at coordinate 1,797 of JBFJXH010000194.1, read as the reverse complement.
ATGGCAGTCGAGTAGCTCACGACTACGCCATTGGGCGGGAGGGGTATATGATGACTTTGGCTGGGGTGGGGAATCACGGGATGGTCCACGGCAACGATGGCGCGGGGCAGTTGCCACGGACGGGCCAATGTGTCTGGTTTCCTATCCCTGTGGCGCTAGTCTGTGGGTCCGGTTTGGGGTGTGGGTCCCCGGCGATTGGAACCCCATTGCCATGCCGCCCAGACTAATAGTGCAACGGGTGCTAGGATGAGTCCGGCCCATGCCACCAGTGCGGCGGTGGCCCACGCGACGCCCGCCCATGGCTTGCCCGCGCGGACGGCCCGGTACGAGCCGAAGCCGACGGCGGCGGCAATCGCGGCAAACACCAGGGGCACCGCAAGGGCCCCGGAAATACCGCCTTGGATAGCTGCAATCAAGGCTAGGGCCAAGGTAGTCAAGGCCGTGCCAGCTAGGGTCGCGGCGGCCGCAATGCCGAGTCCCGCTTGCGCACCCAAGCCTCGCCTCCAAACCAGGAACCCAGCGGCACTGGCGGCCACCACTTCACCAACCAAGCCAACCGGCCACGGAATCCCCGCCCATGCGACGATGCCGACGCGCTGAGCCGGAATGGCCACCCATTCCGCTGGGGTAAACGACTCGCCTCGCCCAATGGCCACACTATAAGTGACGGGTTCTACCGCTTCAACGACCACGAAAAAGGTGCCGTTTGCAGGTGCCTGTTCACCAAGACTTGCCACCAAGCGCATCGCGAGCGGCGTAAACGGCTCGACGCTCAATTCGTCAACCAACGAGGCCACTTGGCCGCCTTGGTCGGAAGGCGTTTGGTGAGGTCCAGTACCCGTGATCCCGGGGCCGACAAGCCACAGGGACGGGCGCGAAGCTTCACCAGGGGGCAGGTGGATGCTCACGTCAATGGCATCCCCTACCTCGCGGTCGAAGCGAAACCAATGCTGGTCTCCCGCGTTTAAGTCACCGTAGAAGACGCGTGACTGGTCCGGATTCTGCACAACAAACGCCGTTTCAGGCGAACTGCCTGCCTGGGCAAACGACGGCACGTGCGCGCTCGCCGTGCCAAGAAGCAGCGTGGCCAACAACAACGCGCGCAGCATGCACCTCAATTTGGGCTGACAGTACATAACCAGCCGCCTGCTCGGTGTGGTGGCGGCGAAGGTTGTTCAGGGTGGCCACAAGTGGAGCACCAAGCAAGGGTCGCATCGGCACCGGGCGCCTCCGTAGTCGCAACGCTTTTCGTGGTCCGCTTGAGCGCCATTGCTATCAGGAGGAAACCAGCATGAAAATTCTCACCCTCACCGTAGCCAGCATCGTCGCCCTGAGCGGCTGCCTCACCGAAACCGCCAGTCCCGCCAAGGAACCTGGCCTGGATGACCCGACGGCGGCCAACGTCTTTACACCCATGAATTGGACGTGGCAAGGAGAATTCCTTGTCGGCGGCGTCGACAGCGACCACGAATACACCTTCGACGTGCCCAACGGCACCACGGAAGTCGCCGGCCTTCTCACCTGGCGCATCCCCGGCGCCGTGCTGGACTTCTACTTCATCGACCCCACCGGCCAGGAGAACGGCAACGGTTGGGGCGAATCGGACAACCACCGCTTTGTCACCAATACCTACCCCGTCGTCGCCGGCGAGTGGACCGCCGTCGTCTCCATCGACCGCGGCGTCGACGCCCACTACGACTTCACCGCCTACGCCCAAGAAGCGACCCCGTTCGGCCCCATCGAGTTCACGTACGAAGTGCCCGCCAACGACTTCGCCGAGATCAACTTCAACATGGT
>JBFJXH010000193.1:0-2549 GCA_041623215.1 Thermoplasmatota archaeon | reverse complement strand
CTAATGCAACGACGGGCCAACAAGGCCCAACAACGCGGCGCTTTCGACGAGAACTGGACCTACCGCCCTACGGACGAGTAGCCTAGGCACCGAACTTGTTATTCACCGGAAACCCATGAATACATTGGGAGTCCCTTCTGGAAATCCACTGATGCGGATATACCGCGCTCCCCCCGGGACACTGGTTGGCTTCCGCGACTCCACGGGCCGTGGCCCGGCCTAGGCCGGTTCGTTTGCTTGAAGTGGTCGCGTCGCCTCGTTGCGGCTGCCCGTGTCGCTGATTGATATTTCTCCGCCCATTCGCTCTGGCATCCCGGTGTGGCCCGGCGACGTGCCGTTTGGCTTGGCAAAGTCGCTGGACATTGAGGCGGGTGCGCACATGGATTTGGGCAGCATCCACACCACGCTGCACGTCGGTTCGCACACCGATGCGCATCGCCATTACGATGCGACGGGGCTGGACGCGGCGTCCATGCCGCTTGAGGCGTATTATGGTCCATGCCAAGTGATTGAGGTGGCAGCACGCCGGGGCGAGCGTTTTGGTTGGCGGGACCTACAAGCTGAGCCATCGGCGCCCCGTGTTCTCATGCGTACCGGGACATTTCCCGATCCCATGCAATGGAACGAGGATTTTGCCGCGCCGGAGGCGGAATTGATTGACGCTTTGGCAGACCGCGGCGTGGTCTTGGTGGGTTTTGACACGCCCAGTACGGACTTGCAGAATTCGAAGGAGTTGCCCGCTCACAAGCGGCTGGCGGCGCGCCAGGTGTGCAACTTGGAGGGTCTTGTGTTGTCGCATGTGGCTCCGGGCCACTATACGCTCATCGCCCTGCCCCTAAGGTTGGAAGGCGCCGACGCCAGTCCGGTTCGAGCGGCCCTGCTGCCCAACTCGTGACTGACGTGCTGGCCGCGCTAGTGAACGCGAACACCCTTCCAGAACGCCACGTGGTTCTTGATCTTGCTCGCTTCCGGCTTCGGGTCCGGGTAGTACCATGCGGCGTCGCGTGCAACTTCGCCGTCCACCACAACATCGTAGTAATGGGCTGTGCCCTTCCAGGCGCATTCCGTCGTGGTTGGACTGGGCTGTAAGACGGCCTGATTCACATCGGCCAGTGGGAAGTAGTGGTTACCTTCCACTTGCACGGTTCGGGAGGACGCGGCAACTTGTGTGCCGTTGAACGACGCGACCGCCATGACCCCACCTTGGGCGCCGTGGCTCATGACGGTTGCGCGTTTGCCCCGGAGCACCTTTTGAAGCGCTTGCCGGTCGCCGGCTCGTGGACGTATCATTGGCCGGTAAGCATGCGCTGGTTTGCGGCGCTAGTCAAGGCATCGGCCTGGCCGCCGCCAATCAGTTGGCTTTGCTTGATGCAGACGTGACGCTTCTGGCTCGCGATGCCACGCGCCTGCAGCAGGCGGCAGCGCAGTTGCCTGGCAAGGGTCAGAAGCATTGGCTGGCCGCTGACCTGGACGAGCGTGACGGCGCCGAAGCGAGCATCTCGAAGCATGTGGCCAACCACCCGGTCCACATTGTCATCAACAATACCGGCGGCCCGCCAGCGGGCGCCCTGTTGGATGCCACGGACCAGGACTTTCTCGTTCCCTACGGTCGTCATCTTCTGATGGCACAACGGATTCTGCGCCTCACGCTTCCAGCGATGCGAGACGCGGGCTATGGCCGCATCGTCAATGTGCTTTCAACCTCGGTACGAGAGCCCATCCCCAACCTGGGCGTCTCCAACACGATTCGCGCCACCATGGCCGCTTGGGCCAAGACGCTTAGTCGTGAATTACCGCCCGGCGTGACCATCAACAACGTCCTGCCCGGCTTCACGGACACACCAAGATTGGCGAGCCTGGCCGAAGCCAATGCCGCTCGCCAAGGCAGCACCGCCGATGATGTTCGAGCGACTTGGCTTGCCAGCATTCCCGAAGGTCGCCTCGGCCACCCCGATGAATTGGGCGCTACGATTGCTTGGCTTTGTACGCCAGCGGCGGCCTACATTCGTGGCCAATCGCTGGCGGTGGATGGCGGCCGGTTGAACGGCATTTGAGCCGCCCCCAACCGAGACGACCAAGCTTGCTTAGGATGCGGCAGGCTGCCCCGTTTCAGCGCTGGCCCGCCGCTGGTAGGCCTGCACAAAGGCCGCCACTAAGGCTGCGACCGCGGCCGCGACCAACCCCGGCCAACCGGTTTCGAGGATGCCACTCCATTGCCAGCCTTGCCATTCGTCGAGCATGGCAGAGCCGGTGGCCATCCAGGCCAAAACATACGTCGTCCAATTGGCGAAAAAAACCGCAGGCGCAGCCAGCCAAGACAGGGCCGGACTCGTCGCCGTCAGCATCCCCCAGGCAAGAAAGGCTACGCCCGTGGTGCCGGCGATGAAAATCAAATCGCCAAGGAGACTGGCGGCCCAGACATCAAAGAACCCGTCCAGAACTTGCGACAAGCCCAGCATGCTGTTGGCAAGGACCAACGCGGGGGAGAAGGCCAACACTTGTTTCCAAGAGACCATGCACCTCACTGCTTTTGCTCGAATATAACGGTG
>JBFJXH010000192.1:0-2569 GCA_041623215.1 Thermoplasmatota archaeon | reverse complement strand
CCTACGGGAGCAGACAACCCCTTGGACAGGCAGCACATGACGGAATCGACGTGGTCGGTCCAGGCTGTCTCCGGCTGGTCGCGAGCAATTGCGGCATGCCACAGGCGGGCTCCATCCATGTGCACCACGGCGCCATGGCCATGGGCTGTGTCCTGAATGGCCACAACCTCCTCCGGCGTCCAGATGGTGCCGCCGTGCCAGTTGTGCGTGTTCTCGATGGCAATCATCTTGGTGGTGGCGAAGTGGGGGTCGTCCGGGAACCAAAATCGGTCCAGGGCGCCGGGGCCAAAGACGCCGCGCTGGGCTGCCACGGTTCGCAAATGGGCGCCTGCCAGTAGGGCGGCGCCACCGCCCTCGTACAACGCGAGGTGGCTGTTTTCCTCCGCCACAATGGCGCCGTGACGCGCCGTGTGAACCCAGGCTGCGATTTGGTTGGCCATCGTGCCCGACGGAACGAACAGCGCTGCCTCCATGCCAAGGGTTCGGGCCGCCTCCTCTTGTAACCGATTTACGGTGGGGTCGTCGCCCAGCACATCGTCGCCGACCTCCGCGTCGCGCATCGCGTCGCGCATCGCTTGCGTGGGTTGCGTGATGGTGTCGCTTCGCAGGTCGATGGTTTGCACGGCTGTGGACGCGCCGCTTTGACCTTAATGGTGGTGCCGCCGCCCCGGGGCCGAAGCGGACCTGCACGCCCCCTGGGCCGTCGGCGCTTGTGGCGAGGCTAGGAGCGATCAAACATGCGCACGGGGTCGGCGAACGACTTGAACTCCAGCGTATTTCCCGAGGGGTCACGAAAGAACATGGTTTGCTGTTCGCCGGCCGTTCCCGGATAGCGCGTGTGCGGCTTGATGATAAACGACACCTTGCCTTGCAAGCGCTCTCGCAGTGTGGACCACTCTTGGGGGGTTAGCACCATGCCAAAATGCGGCACCGGGACGCGGTGCTGGTCGACCACGTTGGCGCCGGCGGCCGCCGCCTCGTAGCCGGGCACCCAATGGGACACCACTTGGTTGCCTCCAGCGTCCCATATGATGGACTGGTCGGTGACCACGGCCGCACGCCACCCCAGCAGCTCTTCGTAGAACGCGCGGGCCGCCTGCAGGTCGTGGACGGGGACGGCCAAATGGAACGGCGTGGACACATTGCGCCATCGCCGCCGCGCCACAAAAGGCCGGCGCCCGTCCGCGTTCGCATCCCCCCCGCCAAACATTTTCCGGCGCGACTCGCCTGCAACCGCATGACCTGGGTGCGTGTGCCTACGGTGCTTGGCGACTTCCACATCCAAAGCAGCGGCAAAGCCATCGTGGATGTCGCATTACCTGGCAGCTCACGAACACCCGCCGCTGTCGGCCGCGCCCCGCGCGGCGATGCCGTAGCCCGCGAGGCCGCCAAGCAAATCCAAGAGTATGTCAAGGGGCGCCGGCAGGATCTGTCCTTTCCGGTTCGCATGCACGGCACGCCGTTTCAAGAGGCGGTGTGGAAAGCTCTGCAGGCGATTCCGTATGGCGAGACGCGAAGCTACGGGGACATAGCCGAGGCCATTGGCAAGCCAGGCGCAGCGCGGGCCGTGGGCAATGCCAACAACCGTAACCACCTGCCCTTGGTCGTTCCTTGTCACCGCGTGGTTCAATCGGGCGGCGCGCTAGGAGGATATGATGGCGGCGAAGCGCTGAAGTTGGACTTGCTGCGGCTTGAGGGTGCGTGGCCGCCTCGACCTCAGAAATTGTCCCGTTCCCAGGGGTAGCTGGGGCCCCCTGGCACCTCAGCGGATTCGTCGCGTGATGCGCGCTGGCCCGCGCCCCTCGCGTGCTCGTCAAAGGCCTGGGGGCCAAAGGGGTCGTCGATGTCCAAGGCGTCCCACTGTTCGGCTTCCACTTTGCCCAGACGGCGAGCCCACACACCCCAGGCAATCAAGCCATACAGCGTCATCAGGCCGCCGCCCACGGCGATGCCGGCGTTGATGCCGCCTGCGAACATCATCAAGGTGCCCATGACTGCGTACCAACGCGCGTTATCGCGGCGCTGGCGGTAGCGCGCTTCCATCTCGTCCAGCTCCTGAAGGCGCTGCTCGTCTTGCAGGTGCATCACGTCAGGCACGAGTTCCCACTTCCCTCCTGGTGCATAAGAATCTGGAACCGGGCGTGGTTGCGTGGGGTTCTTCGTCCACTTAGTTGCCTGTCGGGGAGCACCCGGTGCTTTGGCCGCCGTTACACTCTGCATGGCGGTTGCCCCACGACCAAACGCCGCGGGCTGTGCAATCGTCGGAGGTTTCGCCGTTGCAGCGGGCCGTGGCATCGCCACTGAAGAAGTAGGTCCTGGCGTCGCAATCGTCCGAGTCCGAGCCGTTGCAGTGCGCCGTTGCATCGCCGCCACCCCAAGCCACCTTGGCGTCGCAGTCGTCGGCGTCGTCGCCATTGCACTCAGCGTGGGCGTCGGCCCCAATCGACCCGTAGGCATCGCAGCCATCGCTGTCGTTGCCGTTGCATTCTGCCGTGGCGTTCCTGCCGCTGCCAAACGCGACCGCGTTGCAATTGTCCGCGTCGTCACCGTTGCAGGTTGACGTGGCGTT
>JBFJXH010000191.1:0-2694 GCA_041623215.1 Thermoplasmatota archaeon | reverse complement strand
GTTGAGCGGCTGTCTGCGTATGTGGCTGCCGACAACATCCCGCACATGATGTTCGCGGGGCCACCGGGAACGGGGAAGACAACGAGTGCCATTGCGCTGGCCAAGGACCTCTGGGGCGAGGATTGGCGCAGCCGCTTCCTTGAACTCAATGCCTCGGATGAACGGGGCATCGGGATTGTCCGTGGCAAGATCAAGGACTTCGCGCGCGTCGGCACCACCGGCGGCGGATTCAAGATCGTCTTCCTGGACGAAGCGGACGCCTTGACGCACGACGCGCAATCGGCGCTCCGCCGCACCATGGAGCGCTACACCAATACGACGCGCTTCATTCTGTCGTGCAATTACTCGTCCAAGATCATTGACCCCATCCAGAGTCGCTGCGCTGTTTTCCGCTTCCGGCCCCTGACGACCGACCAAGTGAAGCGTTTTGTCCGCCGCATTGCCCAGGAGGAGAAGGTGGATGTCACGCCCGACGGCGTGGACGCCCTCGTATTCGTGGCTAAGGGCGACTTGCGAAAGACAGTCAACACGCTCCAGGTGGCGGCGGCTCTTGGGGGCAAGATTGATGCCGATGCCATTTACCAAACCACGAGCACCGCTCGGCCTGACGAAGTCAAAGCGCTCCTGGAAACGGCCCTCGGCGGCGACTTCATGGCTGCCCGCAACCGTCTGGATGGCCTGTTGATTGACTATGGTCTGTCGGGGGAAGATGTCATTCGGCAAGTGCACCGCAGCGTGTTCGACTTGGATATTGACGACGCGATGAAAGTCGCGCTCGTTGACAAGGTGGGTGAGATTGAGTTCCGGCTTGTGGAAGGTAGTAATGAACGCATCCAAATTGAGGCCCTTCTAGCCCATTTTGTGCTAGCCGGGCGCACCCAATAGCCCGCGACGCCAACCCTGTTGGGTGGTCGATTCAAGTCGTCAACCTTTTTAGCGAGAAGTAGAGCCCACAATGAGGCACGCTATGCACTCCACAACCAAGGCCCTCGTGGCCACACTGACGCTCGTCGCCAGCCTGCTCCTTGCAGGTGGCGTGAACGCCCACACCTTCCCCGACGATGCCAACGGCGCCTGCGCCGACGGTGCCGTCGGCTGCAAGGAGGTCACCGAATACACGGACGCCGATGGCGACGGCCTGGTCGAAGTTGGCGAAATGACTGACTTCAACCTGACCATGACGGTCACCAACGACAGTGGCGCCGACATGAATGACATCACCGTCAAGGACCACTTCAGCGCCTCGCTGGAACTCAACACCAGTGCCTGGATGGATGTCAGCCACGGCATCGCCGGCTTTACCCAAAAGGGCGCTAACGGCCAATACCGCCTTACCTGGGACATTGGCACCCTCGCCGACGGCGAATCCGCCACGCTCATCTTCAACATGAGCACCGACCAAACCCCCGATGGCATGCAGAGCTTCGACCACTGCGGCCTGTGGGAATTCAACTCCGGTGTGACCACCAAGTGGACCACGCCCAAGGAGAACGGCAAGGGTGTCCAGAAGCACTCGTCCTGGAGTGGCAGCATCATGCTGAACGTGTGGACTGAAGACATGGCCGGCGACTGCGACGAAGACGGCTTGAGCGACGCTGACGAGCACGGCGATGGCAACGTCTGGACCGACCCGTTCAACGCCGACACCGATGGTGACGGTGTCCTCGATGGCAGCGACATGTGCCTCGACCAAATGGAAGACGGCCTTGGCGACTTCCCCACCGACGGCTGCCCTGACGGGACGCTCATTTAGGCAACCGTTCGATTCCTTTCCCTCTTCCCCCACCCCCCTTTGACGGCTCTCGGTTGACTGGCCGTGAACCAAGGGCGAACCTGAATCCAGTGCCCCGCCACCATCCCGAAATTGCCTAGTGCTTGCGCCGCGGCTACGACATGGCTAAGCCCGTGTTCGGCCATGCTCACCCGTGGTGAACTACGGCTGCGCATTCGCCCTTGCAGCCATGGTGCTCGTCCTGCCCACGCTGGTAGCAGCTGACGAAGTCACGCTCGCGGCCGCCCCCGAGCTTCGCCTGCAGGATTCGTTTCTGTTCACGGGCCACTTGGCGGTGGAGGGCGCTACCTTGACCAACGTCACCCTCATCAACGTCGAAGAGGCCGCCTTTGACGGCGGGTCCCTCACGGTGTGTCCCCTGCGTTATCAGCAGGGCCGGCTAGTCGCGATCCTCGCCGAACTATCCCCCTTGTGTCCCAATGGGGTAACCCACGATGTTACCAATGTCAGTTTTGACCCGGCGACCCGACTCCTCACCTCGGGTGAGGCCACCATGGGCAAAATGCCCGCTGCAACGCTGTCCACGTGGACCGGTGGCAACCAGTCGAGCATGGCCATGCTGGCTGCTGGCTCCACCACGTTGGTCTTTCCCGACAGCCACCGCTTCGCTCCACTCAACGTGGGCGCCGTCGTGCGTGTGAGTACGCCCGAAGGGGTGCGCATGTACAACGGCACTGACTATGCCTTCTTCCACGAGGGGACGCAGGGGACCTGGCACGTGGGTGGCATGGGCGCCTTTGTCTCCGGCCAACCCACGCTGTCGCTGGGACCAGCGGGCGCCGCAGCCGTTGGTCAGCTACCGTCCGCCTTCGGCCTGCTTGACGTGCAAGAGGCGTTGTTAGGGCCTGATGTACGTGAACCACGGCGCAATGTCTCCCAAGTGGTGGGTCTGACGGCCCGCG
>JBFJXH010000190.1:0-2701 GCA_041623215.1 Thermoplasmatota archaeon | reverse complement strand
TGCTCTTCGTGTCGTCCGTCGCTCCATTTCCGTTTTTCATGGTGGCGGGTTGGATGGAACGCGGGACGCCCGGGTCCTTGCATCATTGGATGATGGCGGCCGGGTGGGTGGCTTTTGCGGGGCATGGGGCAGTCGTGGGCCTATGATTGCGACCGACCCGAGACCCAATCTAAATCCACGTCACAAATTCTTCCAACTTCTTGCGCCGCAAATCTGGCACTTCACAATCCTTTGCCGCGTAGCCAACGGGCACGACTAGGTAGGTGCGCTCATTCTTCGGTCGGCCAAGCAAGTCCCGGAGGAAGTTCATGGGGCTGGGGGTATGCGTCAGGGCGCATAGGCCGGCCATGCGAATGGCGGCGAGCAGGAACCCGCAGGCGATGCCGACGGATTCGTTGACGTAGTAGTGCTTGGCCTTGCTTCCGTCCGCCGCTAGGGCGTAGTCCTTGGCGAACACCACGATGACCCACGGGGCATCGGTGAGGTGCGTTTTCTCCCAGTCGGTACCAAGCGGCGCCAAGTCACGAAGCCATTCATCGGGCGCCAATTCCGAGTAGAATCGCTTCTCCTGCGCTTCGGCCGCCTCGCGAAGCTTCGCCTTGATGTCACTAGAACGAACCGCCACGAAGGTCCATGGTTGCTTGTGGGCCCCGGAAGGCGCCGAGCCCGCAACCGTCAGAATCTCCTCGATGACAGCGCGCTCAACGTCTCGTTCAGCATCGAAGGCTCGTATGGTGCGGCGGCCATCCATGTGTTCGCGAAAGGCGCGCACTGCAGCGACGGAGGCGTCCCCATCAAGGGTTGCGGGAAGGTACGGCACGAAGGGAGGGTCGGCCGCTTGTTGCACGGTGGTCACTCCATGCCAAGCGCCGCGCCGGCTTCGGCGTCCAACAGGATGGTGGCGGCGTACACATCTGAACCAGCGAGGCGCCCAGGTGTGCCGGTGTGGCGCGTGTCGGCCCAGATGATGCTGGCGGTGGTCGCGGTCGTGTCAACCCCGATGTAATCGCCAATGAAGGGAGCACCAGATTGGTGGTGGCCGAGGTCGCCGTCGAAGCTGGTTTCCGTCACGCGGACGTTGGGGTAGAACGATTCGGCGCAACTGTCGGAGTAGGCATAGTACACGTTGAGCAGACGGTTTTCGGGGTCGTCTCGGCGGTCGTAGAACACCACGTGAACGCCCCCATTGGGGTCCACGTCAATCCACGGCATGAGCTGGTCGCCGGCATCCACGTCGTTGACGGTAATTGCGTCGCTCCATGTCAAGCCGTCGTCGCTGTAGCGAAGCAGCACTTGCACATCGGAATCCAAGGGCCCCGGCTGGTCGGGCCACACTACGTAGCGTCGGCCGTCACAGTCGCCGCCACTCGTGTCAACACCCAAGACCGGGTAGGTGGACAACCGAAACTCACTGGGCCCGGTGCCGTCGCGGCCGCTACCGGACTTGAGACTGTTCATGGTGAACGCTTCGCGAGCCGGGCCGAAGGCGGTGCCAGCGGGAGACACGACGCCTTCCGTGTAGGCCAACGTCCAGCCCAGCCCGCTGGGTCCAGTGGCCGTGCCCCAAATGACCGCGAGCGTGTCGCCGCCAGGCAGGTACTGTGGCATGCTGAATTGGACGAGCGGCGCGCTGGTGGCACCGCCGGTCGTGATGGGCGTCATGGGACCCCACGTGGCACCGGCGTCGTGGGATTCAACGAAGAAAATGCCGTCACCTGCGGGCCCAAACGCGCTCCATGTGGCAATCATGTGGTCGCCGCCGGGTTGCAGTGCGAACCAGTTCTTGTCGTTGAACAGCAAGCCATCGTCGCCAAACGCTGCAAAGGTGATGTCTTGGCCCGGGTAGGTGGCGCCGCCGTCGGGGCTTTTGGCGAAGTAGAGTTGACTGCCGGAGAAGGTATCGTAGCCGGACAAGGGCGACGGCACGGTCGTCATGTCGTCGCGGGCGCCGTCGTAATTGAGGGCATGGTACCAAGCGGTGCCGTCATCGTCGAAGGCAAGGACCGGGTCGGTGTTGCAGTCGTTGCCGTGCAGGGGGCTTTCGCGTGGGTCGCCCTCGAAGCCGGGCATGAGGTCATTGCCCCACGTCAGGCCGCCATCCGTGCTCCAGTAGGTCCCCATCCAGACGGTGTAGTCGCCGCATTCGGCCACATCCGAGATGTAGCTCACCGTGTAGTCCTTGGCGCCACCAATCAGGCGCAGCGGGTTGGTGGGGTCCACGGCGATGGAAACTTCGTTGCCGGGGCCATGCTGCGTGGTCCAGTCGAACATCCCGGGGTCCAGCAGCGGCTTGGTGACGCGGTGGTTGCACGTATCCAGGTCATCTGCTTGCAAGCTGCGCACGCCGTCGGTGCAAAGCAGGACGGCAAAAGGTTGGCTCGCGTCCAACGTGTCGCCGTCGGGCCCTCCCGGGGCGGGGTCATCATCATCGCTGAGGCAGCCGGCGAGGCCGACCACCAAGAACAGGGCGGCCAGCACGGGGGCACGAAGGTCCATGCCGCTGCCGAGCGGTGCGCCCTTGAAGCCTTTATGACGATTCGAGCCGCGTCAGCGCCGGGTCAGACCAGGCCAAGCGCAGCTGCGTTGCATCAGGGCCAGTGAAGACCGTGTTCACCGCTTGGTCAACAGACGTTGCCGGTACGATGCCGCTGGGGTTGTAGCAGCCGTTGTCGTAGCCTGCGTAGCACGTGGACGAAAAACC
>JBFJXH010000189.1:0-2702 GCA_041623215.1 Thermoplasmatota archaeon | reverse complement strand
TCCTTGCCGTCCATGAGCACTTCGCGGAACCACCGGGCGACGTCTTGCATGTCATCTTTGGTGCAGCCGACGCGAGTCAACTCTTGCACGCCAAGGCGCAATCCGCTGGGGCGCATCGGCTTGGTGTCGCCTGGAAGCATGTTCATGTTCGTGATGATGCCGGCTGCCTCGAGAAGCGCCGCTGCCTGGGCTCCGGAACCGTCGTCTGGCGCCCCGTGGCGCGTTACCACCTGGTGGCTCGCAGTATAGCCGCGCGCTTCCCCGAGCACCTCGATGCCCTCTGCGGCGAGGCCTTGTGCGAGCGCCTGCGCGTTGGCCACAATGTCCGCCGCGTACTGGGCGCCGAACGCCTCGAACTCCGCCAAGGCGATGACTTTGCCCGCCATGTGATGCAGGTGATAGTTGCTGCAAACCCCGGGGAAAACGCCCGTGTTGAGGCGGCGCTGGAATTTCTCGTCGTCGGAGTTGGACAAAACGAAGCCGCCCTGGGGCCCCGGGAACGTCTTGTGGCTGGAGCCGGTCATCACATCAGCGCCCTCGCGAAGCGGGTCCTGGAAGACGCCCCCCGCGATGAGGCCCAAGACATGGGCGCCGTCGTACATGACGGTCGCGCCCTCTTCCTTGGCGGCGGCGGCAACTTCGTCCAGAGGGGTCGGGAAGAGAATCATGGACTGCCCAAACAAGGCGAGGCTGGGCTTGACGTCGTGAATCATCTCCACGGCGGCGTCCACGTCGATGGTCATGCGCTCCTCGTCCCACGGGTAGGTGTGGAGGTCGAGGCCGCGCATGCCCACTGCTCCCATCGGGGCGTGGCTAATGTGGCCGCCATCGGCGGTGCTAACGGCGGTGATTGCGTCCCCGGGTTTGGTCATGGCCTTCAGGACGGCCAAGTTGGAGTTGGTCCCCGACGTAGATTGGATGTTGGCAAACGAGCAGTTGAACACCCGTTTGGCAGACTCAATCCCAAGCGTCTCGATGTCGTCAAACGGTGCGCACCCCTGATAGTAGCGCTTCCCGGGTAGACCTTCGGCGTAGCGACCGTGCAAGTCGGTCACCAGCATCTCCTGGACGCGGGGCGACACGATGTTTTCGGAAGCAATCATCGGCAAGCCGTCGCGGAACTGGTCGGTGCTGCGCTGGGCAGCCAATCTGACCTGGTCCACGGCCAATCGGGGGTCCACGGCGCCGGCACTGGGACGCGCTTCAAGAGGCCACCGGAGGCGCGTCGGGTGGCGCACCACCTAACCCTTCCTAGCCAACCTCTTCGGCGCGTGGACGGTGGGTAGCCTCGCGGGCCGCTTGACGGCTTGGCAACAGTCGTGTTACCCAAGCTTCTTATATGTGCGAAATCGTCGTCAGGATGGAGGTAGAGTAAGAATGAATCTGCGCTTCCTGAGTATCACGGCAGCTGCACTCCTGTTGATGGTGAGTGCTGGTGCCAACGCCCAATACCAACAGGACATGAAGGAAACTGACGTCGGCATCAGTGGCGAATGCTACGATGCATCTGGCACAAATGGTGGCGGTGGCCACATCGGCGTCAAGTTGGACCCCAGTGACCCTGGCAGTGCTGATGCCAACCTTCTCAATGAGGTCGAAAACGTTGGCCAAACTGACAGTGAGGCGGTCAGCATCGTCAGCGGCCTTGCACTCTTTGGCTCCCAAAGCGCCACCTCCGGTGGTCTTGGCACCGCCTGTGACAACACCGACTGCTGGGATGGCGAGTGCGTTGACGGCTCCGGCAACAACGTAGCCTGCGACGGTGCCTGCCCCTCGCGCAGTGACCACCTTGGTGTCCACGCCTACGAGTTCTGGGTCTGCTACACCGGTGACAAGGGCGTCTACCTAGAAGGTGGCGAGGGAACGCCGCTGCCCCCCGAGTCCACGGCGTGCTACAAGGGCTTCACCGGCTCCTACCAGTACAACCTAGCCAACCCCAACTAAGGTTGCAGCCATCCTTTTCCTTCCCTCTCCCCTTTTGATGCGCGCTCCGGCGCGACAACCCCAAGACCCCCTGTCGAGTGGCGGCGCTTGTGACCCCGGCGACGCACCGGCCTGGCCTTCTCATCATCTTGGACGGCTTTGCCTTCGGCGACCCTGAGCATCCGTGCAACGCTGTCGCGATGGCCGATACACCAACCCTCGACCGACTGCTCGAAACCTGCCCTCATACAACCATCGACAACAATGCCCACCATGTGGGCCTGCCGGAAGGTCAGATGGGCAACTCCGAAGTTGGGCACCTCAACATCGGTGCTGGCCGGATCATTTACCAAGATTTCCTTCGCATCAACAAGGCGATTGACGACGGCGAATTTGCAGGCAATGAAGCGCTGCAAGCAGCTTTCCGGCACGTCGAAAGCCACGGCAGCCGCCTTCACCTCGTGGGGCTCTTGGGTCCCGGAGGGGTTCACGCGCACGAAAGCCACTTTGCCGCTGCCCTAGATGCGTGTGTCGGGACAGGAATTGCCGCCGACCGGGTGTTTGTGCATCCCATCGGCGACGGCCGCGATACAGCGCCACGCTCCGCAGCGACCTTCATGGCCACACTCGAAGCGCAAGTGGAGGCCGCAGGAGTGGGGCGCATCGCGGACTTCGTGGGTCGCTACTACGCCATGGACCGCGACCAGCGCTGGGAGCGAATCCAGCACGCCTTCCAGCTATATCGCAACGGAGACGCAGTGCGAACTGCGCCCAATGGT
>JBFJXH010000188.1:0-2791 GCA_041623215.1 Thermoplasmatota archaeon | reverse complement strand
GGGGGGCATCCACGACCATGTCGGTGGGGGGTTCCACCGCTACAGCACGGACCCCGATTGGCTGGTGCCCCATTTTGAAAAAATGCTGTACGATCAGGCTTTGCTTGTCTCCTTCTACGTTGATTGCTACGCGGCCACGGGTGACGGTGCCTTTGCCCGCACCCTCGAGAGAACCATCCACGGGGTCCAACGCGACTTCACACGTGCCGATGGCCTGCTGGCCAGCGGGGAGGACGCGGACGCTGAGGGAGAGGAGGGGCGCTTTACCACGTGGCTTTGGAGCGAGTTGGAAGACATTTTAGGCCCGAGGGCACGAGCGTTTGCAGAGGCCTATGGGGCCAAGCAGGCCGGAAATTTTGCCGACGAAGCGACCGGCCAGGCGTCACCGCGCAATATCCTGCATTGGTGTGCGCCAGGCGAACCGGACCCCCAACTCGATGATGCCCTTGGCCGGCTGCTGGAGGTGCGTCAACAACGCGAGAGGCCGCTGCGGGATGACAAGGCCTTGGCGGATTGGAATTGGCTCTGGGTGCGGGCGTTGGCGCGGCACGGGCGACTTTCTAACCACGAGCCTGCAACCGCTGCGGCGGGCGACCTGGCCAATCGGCTGCTGGCCCAATTTGGAGCCACGCGGGTGGCGCATTGTCATCTGGAGGAGACGACAGGGGCGTTCCTGCCCGACCAAGCGTATGCGGCCTGGGCGTTGCTAGATTTGTTCGAGGCAACGAGCGAGGCCAAATGGTTCGCCACGGCCCTCACTGTGGCCGAGGGGCTCGAGGATTACCGGGATGGCGACGGGTACCGGCTCGCCGCATCTGCTGAACCTGGGCTACCCAATGTGCCGCCGGATTGGCACGACGGTGCGTTACCATCTCCTGTGGGCGTCGCTGCGTTTGTGCAGGCCCGCCTGTGGCACCTGACCCATGAACCCCGCTGGGAGAAGCGCGCCAGAACGAGCCTGTCTGGCGTGGCGGCCCAGGTTGATGCAAATCCCGCCGCAGCCCCCATGCTGATTAGGGCAGCCACAGAATTACTAGATGGCGAACAAATCGTGCTCGTCGAAGCGGAGCACCTGCAAGCAGCCGCTACGAGCAGCCCAAATCCGCATCGTGTGGTCTTGACGGCTTCAGCCACGCTTCGAGAAGCGTTGCCCTGGCTTGACGCCTACCGCGAGCCTGGAGCCTACGTGTGCCGCAAGCAAACCTGCTTCCCTCCGGTCCTGGATGCCGGGGCCCTGAAATCCATGCTAGACACCTAGCGCGAGTCGAGGATGCAGTGCTCCGCCGAATCCGGCACTTACTGAAGGATCCGGCGGATTACGGTCTTGGTGTCTTCCGCGAAGTCGGCGCCCAACATCCACTGAAGGTAGTTCGCCTCGTCGCGTGCAAGCTTGTTACGGTGCTTACCGAAGTTGAAACGAACCAAACCGTCGTCGTCCTCATAGAATCGGCGGCCGCGATCTAGGTAGTTGTGGCGCCGTTGGAAGAGAAGAGAGCGAACCGGCGCATCGTCGTCGCGGCCGTGGCGGCGCTGCGCACGAAGCACATCCAACATGGCCGCCGTGTCTGCCTCGGCCCCGTGAGCGCCCACCAGCTCGCGGTCGAGGTAGAGGCGCACCGCGCCAGCCAAGCTGTGCGGGAAATGCTGGCGGAAAATGGCCGAAGGGTCGATGACAGGAACATCCATTGGGATGCCCTTCTGGCCATGGCGAAGCAGCTCGTGATGTAGAAGTCCGACATCGAAGTCGTGATTGTAGGCAATGAGTGTGGCGTCCTTCAGCAGGTCCTGAATCTTCGCCGCGAAGGCGTCGAACGTGGGCTTGTCTGCAACGTCCTGCTCGGTAATGCCGTGCACCTCGATGACCTCGGCTGGAATGGGTACACCCGGGTTGACGCGCTCGGTCCAACGAGCTGTTTCCTGCAGGTCTGCATCAAGGGAAATGAAGCAGAACTCCACGATGCGGTCCTGCTCGATGTCGAGTCCCGTGGTCTCCAGGTCGAAGGCTACGAAGTTCACACAACGCACCAGTGGCAGGTGCATTATGGCGTTGCCGGAGCGCTCCGTTAGACCCGCCTGCGCCGGCGTTCGAACGAACCGGCCAAGAGCCGCTTCTGGAGATCGAGCACCCGGCGTTCAATATCATCGCGCACCTTCCGGACCACCTCCATGTCGGCATGGACGGGGTCGTCCAAGCCCCAATCTTCGTCCGTTACCAAGCTGGGGCACGATTCCGCCACGCCACAGCCCATCGTAATAACGGCATCAAAGCTGTCAATGTCCACGTCGGCCAGCGTTTTGGGGGAATGGGTGGCCAATGACAGTCCCACCTCGCCCATCGCCGCCGCAGCCCGGCTCGACACCGATTCGGCCGGTTCGGTGCCGGCACTGGCGGTGGTAAGTCCATGTCGCCGCGCGAACGCCTCCGCCATTTGGCTCCGGCAACTGTTGCCTACGCAAACAAACAAGGCGGATGGGACGTCCGGCGCCGACGATGCGGTTGCCGGGTTGCGCGGGTGCTTGGGTGTTGGCGGTGGCGCCGTAGTCATGCGCGTCCTCGTACGGCGGCCTTGGCCTCGTTGTCCGTGGCCCGGTTGGCCAGCAGGTCCGCTTGCTGGATGCCGTCGATGCGTTCGGCGTCGCTGCCCGGGACCTGCCCCTTCCTCAGCCAGCCATACAAGACAGCGGCCGCCGCCGCGCCACCAAGCGTTCCGGCCATGTACAAAGGCCAGGCAGTCCACTCATTTGCGAAGATGGCGGGGCCAAGCGTGCGAGCCGGGTTCATGCTTGTTCC
>JBFJXH010000187.1:0-2851 GCA_041623215.1 Thermoplasmatota archaeon | reverse complement strand
CATCCAGCCACGGCAATCGTGGCGTAGAGGACGGTCCATACAGGACCAAAAAGCCAGGGCGGCGGGGCCCAGGCCGGTTGTTCCAGGTCCTCGTACCTGGCCGCGGCGTCAACGGCGGCGAAGGACCCAATCAAGGCAGCGGCGGTCGTCAAACTAGCAATTACTGCAACCGGTATCCAGCCGGGCAGGGCCGGCGGGCCGTCGGAGCTCATGGTGCGGTAGAGGCCATCCACCACATCAAATGTGGTCTCGCCCCGGTTCGTCCAACCTCATGAACCAGCGGGGGGTGAAAGCGCGTGGACTGGGTCGCAGGCCGCTAGCATCGGCGACGGCCTGCACCGGCCACCGTCACGTGGCGACGCCCCAGTCATCAAGCGAATAGTAGGCAACCATGCGGTCATTGGTGTATTCCTGGTCGTACAGGTTTGTGATGTACGGAGTTAGGACAACAAGAATCCGTCCGCCCGTGGTCATCGTCGGCCATGCTACTTCCACCGTGTATGTCTTGGCCTCGCCGGGCTCAAAGGGGCCTTCGACAAGCGGCCGATTACCACTGAGGGCCAGCCAGCACGAACGGTCATCAGGCGCGTCGTAGGTGTTGCACGCGTCCTCCCGGTAATACAGGTCCAGGTAGGCGAAATCCTGCGCATCGGCGGGACCTCCCAGATTCGTCACGGTAACCTCGACATCCTGCTGGTAGCTGCTGAGCCCCAAGTCGTCCATCACCTCCGACTCTACATCGAATGGGACGAATTGCAAGTCGGTCAGCGCCCAATCCTTGGATTGCCCGCAGGCTGGGGCAGCAAGGGGTTGGGCCAGAGAGATGCCAAGGTCCAACCCGTACACCTTGGATGCGCTTCTGAACAATAGGGTGTCTCCATGCGCTGTTTCGATGCCGCCTGCATTGGCGACGAAAGCCACCTGGGTCACGGTCCCTGTGTTGCCGTCTAATTGGTTGAGGAAGCCAAAGAAATCGCGGGCAAGCACATCTCCGTCGTCGGTAAAGGCCAGTTTGGACCAATAGCGAGTTCCGTCCACCGATCGCAGGATTGGCTCGCCGTCTTGCATTTCGTAGATGTTGCCGCCCGCGTTGAACCAAAGATCGCCGTCCGGGGCGAAGGCAATGTCCCAGATGGTTGAAGACGCACCAACCTCAAGCGAGCTAGATTGCTTGGTGGCGCAATCGGTTACGTGGATTGACATGCCATCCGGTGCGTAAAAGCGCCCATCGGGGCCAGTCGCGGCCGGACCAATAGCGTCACGCATCCATGGGATGAGGTGGCGGTTGTCAATGGACCACTGGTGGGTCATCCGGGGGCGAGCACTTGATTCATAGAAGGGCGACTCCACCAGTAAGCCATCCGCCGAGCAGACCAGCCATGGCGCCGAGCTTCCACGGGGTACTTGGAAAAGCCATTCCCGCGTCCAGTCGTTGCCGTCGAGGCGGTAGAACGCATCCTCCTCGTAGGCGTACAAGTCGCCGTGGCAGGCGGCCAAGCTGGAGTCATTGAGGCCGTCCAGCAGCAGCGACGGACTTGGCAGGTTCAATTCCTGCCGGCTCCAGGTCACTTCGTAGCGAGCATCGTCGTCTAGTCCAACGGCGGCTATAATCACCTGGCCAGTTTCGCCCAGTCCTGCCACACGAAGGGGCGCCGACTCTCCGGCGTCCAAGGACCCCGTGCCCCCGAGATACTTGGTGTAAGTGTCGCCGTCGTAAGCATAGGCGGAGAAGGCCACTCTCCCGCTGGAGACGTTCAGGGTGGCGTCAAAGATGTCGCTGCCTGACCCATCAAAGCGCAGGAAGTCAGCCACGTCGGCTCGGTCGACGCATCCGGCATGGGTGCCTAGGGCCAGCATGGTGACTTGGCTGGCATTGGTCAGTCGAGGGGAGTCGTGGCCGGTGGCGAAGTCATTCTGTGGCGCGGGGCATGTGGGCGTAACATCTTCGATCGTGATTGTACTAAGGCCCGCCGTGCCGTAGAACTTAATCGGGTAGAGTTCGCGGTTGGGGTACACGTGCCATGTGCCCGGATCGCCGCACGCCGGCGTTTGCCATGTGCCTTCGATGCTAGGGTAAACGGTCATCGTCCTGCATTGTGCCTGGGTGGCTGTAACGCGGTAACCAACATCGGGGGTAAGGTTGAGGTGAAAATAGTCCCAGTCAGTAAATGAAAACCAGTGGTGGGTTGTACGCCCGCTCAGGTCAAGCGGATCACTATGACGCATGGAGCCCGAAACACCTTTGGTGCACACGGTGAAGCTTCCAAGGCCTACTTCGATGGGCTGATTGGGGCTTGCATCCCGTCCGGTCCCGGCGTCGTCCTGCCAGCATGGGCCTTCAAGCGGTTCCAGGATGAGGGTGTACGTGGAAATGCCGGCAAATGGAATGACCTCGAGGCACAGGTCGTCGGTAGAACTACTACGAGCCTGCGAGGCAACTTGGAAGAATTCGTCCTCGGGAGGCGGATTTCCACCGTAGTAGTACTTGGAGCCGTGGCAACTGGTCCACCGAAGGTCCAAGTCTGCGGCGCCATGCGTTTTCAGCGTGACATTCCAAATGTCGCCTTTGGCAGTGTGGAATTGATACCAGTCGGCGGTGTCGGCGCCTCCGACGCACCCGTCGTGAGAACCGGGTCCCACTAAGGACGCCCCGTTTTCGGTATTGGAGGCATCTTGGCCGAGGTCGGCATCGTCATGCAGCACGCACGAGGCAACACGACTGTCCACCGCGTATACCTCGGCGCTGCTGCCTTTGGAAAGACGGGTTAGTTTGTTCAGGCTCATGGGCGTGCCTGACGCCTCGTGAATGAAATCGCGAACAAGCGGGCCAGCAAGCTCGTCGCTCACGGTG
>JBFJXH010000186.1:0-2884 GCA_041623215.1 Thermoplasmatota archaeon | reverse complement strand
CATCTCGATTCACGTGGGCATGGCCTTGGTCTTGCTGGTCATGTGGATGCGTGCGGCAAGACAGCACGGCCACCGCCCCGCAGTGTATGTCGGGCTTGTGCCGCTGGCGGCGTACGTGGGTGGCTTGATGCTGAGCCTCTACGGAGGCGTGCTGGAACCGTCCGGCATAGCGCGCGCTTTCGACATCATCCTGCTCTCGTACGCCCTGCTTCGCAACCAGTTTCTGGGCATCGATTCGAAAGTGCGTTTTGCAATCAGCAAGTCGACGATGGCGGGGATTTTCATCGCTGTATTCTTCATCGCATCGGAGACGGCACAGGAGTTCTTCGGCGCAACGCTGGGATCGTCCTATGTTGGCATCGTGGCGGCGGGGGCATTGGTCTTCGCGCTGGCACCGCTATCCCGCTTTGCGGACCGCATCGCCGAACGCGCCGTGCCCCTGGCCGGGGACACCCAAGGTCCCTCCAATTTCGGCTCCGGCGAGACCAAGCAAGCCCACCGACTTTACGCCGAAACGGTCGAGCGCTACTTGCGTGACGGCAAGATTAGCCCCTCGGAGGACCTGCACTTGGCGGAGTTGGCCGGCGAACTGGGCCTCGAGCCCGCCGAGATGGTGCGAATCCGGCAAGCGGCTGAGGCATGAGTGAAGTGCCGTGGGGCCGGCGCGCAAAGCACGCCGCGTGAAGGGGCCTGGCCTTCAAGCTGGTGCGGGGCACCCAACCCAGGAGCCATCGAGGCGAGCCTGCGAGCACGGCGCCAACCTTGGTAGCTGCCATGAGCGGCAGGCACTTGATGGGGAGCCAAGTCGCGGAGCCTGTGAGCGTCGTACGCGTCGAAGGCTTGGGCAAGGGATACGCCGGTGCGCCCCTGTTCGACGATGCGACGTTCACGATTGAGGCAGGGGACCGCGTGGCAATTGTGGGCCCAAACGGGGCCGGCAAGTCAACGCTGCTGCGGCTGCTTGCGGGCCGAGAGGCAGCAGACCACGGCACCCTGCGCGTGGACGCCCGGGCCCACTGGTTTGACCAGCACCCCGACATTCCGCCCGATGCTACGGTTGCATCCTTGCTGGCGGCCTCCAAGCCCGTGCCGCCGGCACTGCAACAAGAGAAAGATGCGCTGGAAGCGCGCATCGCCGACCCCGCCTTGTATGAACAGCCAGGCTACGAAGAGGTCTTGGAGCGATACGCGGAGGTGGAACGCCAAATCAAACTCGCCGTCGCTCCAACCACCACCCAATCTACCGTGCTAGAGGCCCTTGGCGCGCTTGATTTGTCGCAGCCTGCTGCCAGCCTTTCGGGCGGCGAAAAAACGCGGGTACTTCTTGCACGCACCCTGGAAGGGGCGCGGCCCGGAGACCTCGTGGTCCTCGATGAACCAACCAACCACTTGGACGTGGACTCCATCGAATGGCTGGAAACATGGCTGCAAGCGTTCGACGGCACGGTCCTTTTCGTTGCCCACGACAGGGCCTTCTTGGACAACGTGGCAACCCGCGTATTCGAAGTCGCAGGCGGGCAGGTCACCTGCTACGTCGGCGATTACGAGGACTACGTCCAGGCCCGCGACGAAAACCTAGATCGCCAGCGACGCGAGCATGCCAAAGCGGCTGAGCGAACGGCCGCAGCCAAGGCAACCATCATGCAGTTTCGTCACCAGAAGCGCTTCGATGGCCAATACGCCAGCCGAATGAAGGCGCTGGCGAAGTACCAGGCGGCGCTTGAACGAACCCCCGACCCTGTGCTTGAGAAACTGGGCTTTGGACTCGCCTTCGGAGGCACTGCCAAGAGCAGCAACGAAATGGTGCGCTTAACCGGGGTCAGCCGCGCCTACGACCGACCGGTCCTGGATGGCCTTGACCTCGATATCCAGAAAGGAGACCGAATCGGCCTCGTGGGTGCCAACGGCGCGGGTAAGTCCACCCTCCTTAGGATTCTTACCGGCCGCGAAACGAAGGACGGCGGCAGTATTCACGTAGCGCCCGGCGTCCAGGGCATGTTCTTCAGCCAGGAGCACGATGATTTGCAGGTGGAACGTAGCGTCCACCAAGAGGTGCTTGATGCTCGCGCGACGCTTGAGGAGCGCGATGTAAAGGCCCTCCTGGGGCGGTTCCGATTCCAACCCGACCACGACTTGCGGCGCCGCGTCGGCACCCTATCTGGGGGCGAACGTCAGCGCCTGATGCTCCTCAAATGTGTCCTGAAACCAAGCAACCTCCTCATCCTTGACGAGCCCACGAACCACCTGGATCTATGGGCCCGTGACGTGGTAATCAACGCCTTGAACGCCTACCACGGCACCCTTGTCGTAGTAAGCCACGACCGCTTCCTGCTGGATGCTGTGACCACGACCACCGCCGTTCTGGACCGCGGCGTCCTGCACCAATACCAGGGGACGTTTACGGAAACACGCGACCGACACCACCACAGGGTTGAGGCAACCACCGATGTCCGGTTCGTCGTCAATAAGCGCTTCACAGACTGGTCGGCCGGAAGGAAGTACTTGCACGGCGAGGAATTCGTGGTCAGCAAGCAAGACCTAGCTGCCAGCCGAGCCCTTCGCAATGCCATGGAACAGGGATGGATTGCGCCCGCGTAGGGCAACCCGCCACCTATTTGCCAGCCCTCCGGTGCCGCCTTGTGAGCGACCCCGACGTCCTCGATGCCTTTCGCCAGAACGTGCGTGACTTCGTTGCCCAAGAAGTGGCGCCGAACGTGGACAAATGGGACCGCGAGCAGACCTTGTTGCCCCCGGAGCTGATTGCAAAGATGGGCGCGCAGGGCTACACCGGCATCCTGTTTCCCGAAGAGTACGGCGGTTTGGGGTTGGATAACCAGACCATGGTCGTTGTGGCCGAGGAATTGAGCCGGGGCTGGCTCTCCGT
>JBFJXH010000185.1:0-2894 GCA_041623215.1 Thermoplasmatota archaeon | reverse complement strand
CCGCGGCAGTCGGTTGGGGGTGCCATCTGCTAGGGCAAGCCACGAGCTAGGTCCAGGAGAGCCGCGTGCGGGTCCGCGGCCTTGACGACGCCGCTTGCGAGCAGTACACCGTGCGCGCCCAATTCGATGGCCGTTGAGACGTCGATGCCGGTTTTGACGCCGGCTCCGCACAAGGTCAGGGTTGCCGGGCTTAGTTGCTGGACGGCCGCAACAGCATCGCTCACGATGGCTGGATCTGCCTTGGTGACGGAAACGTCGCCGCCAATCAGGGCGGGTGGCTCGACTGCCAAGTAGGTGGGCACCAGCGGCGCCAACGCGCGGGTTTCCGGCATGCCGTCGGCGCAAACGAGACTCTGCAAACCGGCCTTGTGCACGCGCGTCAAGGTCTCGGCCGCCAAGTCATGGTCAATCTTGTGCTCGGCATGATTCAGGATGGTGCCCTGGGCGCCGGCCGCAGCGATGGCCTCGACTGTAACGTGGCCGGTGCCAGCTCCCGGTTCCAGGCGATCCACGTGCTGGGCGAAGACCACCACGTCCGGCACATCAAGTCCGCGGCCGACCGTCGCTAGCTCCACCGTCGGGGGAGCCAAGCCGATGGGGCTTCCCACTTCCTGGGCGACCGACTGGCAAGCCTTAGCGAGGCGCTCGATGGCGTCGTGGCCGGTCACTTGCGGGTACACTTTGGCGTTGATGATGATGCGCGGTGTCGCGGTCACGGAGGCTGGCACGGGCAACGCGCGTAAAAGTCGCCCGCGGCGACTGGGCGCCCCCAGGCGCCGAGCCAGCGCGGGGTGTGGTCGCGGGCGCGCCCGCTTAAACCCGCAAGGTCTGGCGGCGCCGTGGTCAGCCCAACCCTCGTGGCCGCCATTGCCGCGATTCTACCAGCCATGGCCGCCCTGTGGTACCTGCTGCGGCGCTATGAGGCGTACTTCGATGACGCCCGCGTCTTCATTTCGCTGACGTTTGGTTTGTTCGGGGGGCTACTAGTCACCTTCCTTGAAACGGTCCTGTTTCCGTTTGCGGATCCGAAGCTTTCAGCCGCCTTTGGCATCGGTTGGGCGTTTCTCTTGTTCGTGGCGGGCTATGCCATCCTAGAGTCCCTGGCCAAGGCGGTGGTCCTTGGAAGCAAGGGGTATCGAACGCGCAAAGATACGCCGTACTATGGCGCAGCCCTGGGCCTTGGCTTCGGTGCCATGGCGGGACTACAACGAATCGCCCGCAGCTTGGCCACGGCCGATGCGGTTGGCAATCCCTACCTGCTTGAGCCGGGTCGCATTGCCAGCTTTCTTGCCATGGCCGCCCTGTTTCTTGGAGGTGGTCTGGTGCACGGTGGCGCAGGCATCTACATCGGGCGGGAATGTAGCCAAGGGAAGCTTTGGCGGGGCGTTGCATTTGGCTTGGTGCTGCAAGCTCCGATTCTCACGCTCTATTGGCTGGCCTGGCCAAGCCTCGGCCAAGGCAACACGGTCGTCGTGCTGCCCGCTGCCCTCGCCATGGCGTACGGCATCGGCTTACTCATGGTGGGCTCCAAGCGCGTCCTCGACACCATCGTACCCCCCGAGATTCGCAAACAAGTAGAGCGAGACCGACGCCGCGCTGCGCGTAACGCGAGCCAGACCTCGGACGACAAAGCGAACAAGCCGTGATCTACGACGCGTCCAGCACTCGATAGTGGCCGACGCGGGGCTCGAAGAGGTAATCGGTGGCGAGCATCCGAACAATTTCCTGCTCGGCACGCGCGGCGGGGATGCCGGCACGTTGCAGCGCCGACAGTGTTTCGGCGTGGTCGTGCTCGCCAAGCAGGCGGGTGAGGGCCACGGTGACGGCTTCTGCCCGGCGCGACGCATTGCGCTCCCGCCGCCCGGCTGCTGCGGCCGCGTCAACGGGAGTATCGTGTTGCACGAGGGGCCGGGGCGGTTCGAGCGGAGGGGGATGCAAAGCCCCGGCGCCTCGATGCAGGGTGGCCATTTGCGTGGCCAATTCGGCGGCCACGCGCTGCGCTTCGCGGCCGTCTTCGCCTTCCCACAACCTACGCCTAGTACCGGTGATGACTTGCACTCGACACCGGGGACAGGAAGCTCGCTTGTGGCGTGCTTCAATGGTCCATGGCAGGCGGCAGTGGCTACAGGCGATAACGGCGAAGGCCACAAAGAACCGGATGCAGCAGCGGCTGGAAGCTTCTTGGTCCCCGTGAGTGAATGTACCTGGTTCGCTCCATGTGGGTTGCAACCCGGCGCAGGGGGCCGCCGCTTGTAGCGGCGACGAACTTGAAGGCGACCTTCTAATGGGGTGGCCCGGTCGCCGCCACATGGGCCAAGATGAATGGCACACCGTGGCCGACATTCTGGCGGGCAAATGCACAGATGCAGAGGTCCGCCTGCGCGGCTGGGTGCACCGGCAACGAAGCGGCGGCAAGATTGCCTTCGTCACACTGCGGGATGGCACCGGCACCGTCCAGTGTACGGTCAAGGCAGGCATCGCCGACGACGACTCGCTCGAGCGAGCCAAGCGGGCCCTCAACGAGGCAAGCATCAGCCGCTTGGAGGGCACGGTTGCCAAGGACGAACGGGCGCCGGGTGGCTACGAAGTCAAGGTGACCGCTTTTGATCTGCATGAGCCGCATGGCCCGAGCGGTGACTTTCCCCTCAAGGGCGAACAAGGCATTGAATTCTAATTGGACAACCGCCACCTTTGGCTAAGGAGCAGTCAACTCTCAACCGTCCTCCGCATCAAGAGCCGCCTGCTCTCCGCCGTCCGCGAATTCTACAACCAGGAGGGCTTCACCGAGGTGGACCCGTCGGTCATTACAACCAACGCTTGCGAAGGCGGATCGACCTTGTTTGAATTCGAGTATTTCGGCCAAACCGCCTACCTGTCTCAATCGGCGCAAATGT
>JBFJXH010000184.1:0-3007 GCA_041623215.1 Thermoplasmatota archaeon | reverse complement strand
CCGGTGCAGCCAGTGATGGAAAAATCTTGCAGCAGACTGACGGGTCCGGCGGGCGTTGGTGTTGCCGGCGGGGTTGTTGGGCTCGGTGCGGGGCTTACAGGGGGCGAATCGGACTCGCCCTCTGGCTGGTCGCCCGCATCTTGGTCCGGCTCGGGGCTAGCCTCGTCGCTGCCGCCAAAGCAACCGGCCAGCAAGGTGACGGTCAGCACGGCGGCGACCAAAAGGTGCTTCATGGCGTCTCCTCCGGGGCCGCGGCGGGGCGATCGTTGCTACGCGCTTGTGCCTGCTCATCGAACAACTGGTCCACCACTTCCCAGACGGTGCGGATGTGGGGAATTGTGATGCTGCCGCCGACGACCAATGCCACGTTCAGGGCGTCCAAAAGCTCGTCGCGGCTCCAGCCGGCTTGAACGCATTGGTCGGCATGATAGGCAATGCAGTCATTGCAACGAAGTACCGTACTGGCCACGAGGCCCAGTAGTTCCTTCGTCTTGC
The DNA here is from genome assembly GCA_041623215.1 of Thermoplasmatota archaeon. Lineage (GTDB taxonomy): Archaea > Thermoplasmatota > E2 > JACPAO01 > JAHFTW01 > JBFJXH01. Next base: position 2,512 of record JBFJXH010000184.1, on the reverse strand, counting down.
CGTCCAAGGCGCCGTCCCGGTAGGCGGCGGAGTCAAGGGCGAAGAAGCGCTTCAGGTCTCGGTGGTCCTCTTGCAGAAGATTGTCGGTCTTGCGTTGGCGTGCGGCCCGGAACTCATGCAGGTCCACGGTGCCCTAGTGTTGGAGCTCCGTTTGAACATGCGCGTGACTGCGCAAGGTTCATTGATAGAATAGGAGATGGCTGCACAATGCGAATTGCCGTAGTTTTGCTTTCTTTGGCGCTGGCGGTTGCTGTGCCAAGTGGTGCTTCCGATACCGTTCCTTGTAATTGGACTGAGACGGGCTATGGAACAACTTGGCTCGGGGGACCCGTGCGGGACATTGTCTACGGGGTCCCGGATGAGTGCCGAGGGTCGCCATTTTGGTTTACATCTGGGTCGTCGGCGGACTACTACATTGTGTGCTTTGACGGCGATTCTTGTCTTGCGACCCCCAACCTGGAATACGGGGACATCGTCCCTGAAGATGCTGTACGTATGACGGTCCGCCCCATGGCTGCCCCTGGCCTTGATTTCACGTTTCGGGCCCTAGATGCGCCGCTTGGCAATACCGCGCCCCCATCGACGCTGTGGATGATGGGTAGCAGCACGGTCAATCAAGTGGATTCCCTGGTAGGAGAGCGGCCCATGCTAGGATCTGAGGGCCCGACGCCTGGTACGCAGGTGGCTGGCGGCGTGTTTGGGCCCCGGCACCAAGCCATCCACAGCCACTGGACGTGGCAGCCGCCAGGCGGGTTCAATTTCGAGGAGAAGGTATCGGTGACGTTTTGGGAAGTGAGCAACGACCCGGCAGCCATGCTGGAGTATGCGGTGGCGCTCCTCGTAGATGGGCGTTTGATTGCAGAGGTCCGTACAGGGCCACCGCCGTCGGGCGACACGCTCAATTGGACCAGGGGAGACTGTGAACGACAGCCTTGCCAGTGGACCGCTGACTTGGGCATCCACCACCTGGCGGGCCATGAGCTAACGGTGTACCTTCGGTCGCCCGTCATGGCGCCCCCCTTTGCCCACGTGGCATTCCTGACGGGTAGTGACTACCCGACGCGCGTGACCTTCGGGGAATAGTGTGGCAGGCCGTGCTGGCAAATCAGGCCTGCTTGGTAGCTGGTGGCGCCATGATGCAGTAATCGCCACCCTCACGGTGGCCAGCGTGGCCTTGGTCTACTGGTTTGACCTAACGCGGCCGGAGGGACAAATGCGGCGCCTCATCTTGATTGTCGACGGCGTGCTGGTTGCGTGGTTCCTAGCCGATTGGGTCCTTGATCTGATGGAGGCGAAGAACCGGCGGCGCCAGGTTGCGCGCAGTTGGTGGCATCTGCTGGGCATGGTCCCGCTGGTCTTTGCGGGCCTGGGCTTCCTCCGGCTCATTCGTCTGGTTCGCCTCTTCACGCTCGTGGACCACATTCCATGGGTGCAACGGAGGGTTGATCGTCTTCTCTCGTCGTTCCGGGGAAGCGACCTGCGGCCCCTGGCCGTGGCGTCGGTTGCCATCACGCTTGGAGGCGCAGTACTGGTTTGGCTGGCCGAGCGCGGCGTCAACACGGATTTGCACGAATTGAGCGAAGCCATTTGGTGGGCCGTAGTGACGGTGACGACCGTGGGGTATGGCGACATTACGCCCATCACTCGCATTGGTCGAGCTGTGGCCGTCGTCCTGATGGTCACCGGCATTGGCACCATTGGCGTGCTGGCAAGTCAAGTGAGTGCAGCCATCATCCGCAACGAGGAAGAGGAAATTGTCGAGGAGGCCATGGCAGATGCGGCGCCCCACTCGGTTGCAGGCCAGCTTAGCATGCTGGCGGCGCTCCACGAAGATGACAAGCTGACGGACGACGAATTCGAAGCCGCCAAGGCCAAAGTGTTGGGCCGCTAGGCGGCACCTGTGCTATTCAATCCGTTCGAGTCGCCCCTTGTCGCCGGCACCTTGCAGCGTCGTTACAAGCGGTTTCTTGCTGATGTAGTGTTGGCGCCGGATGCCCCAACAACAGAACATGGGGCGCCCGGGGATGAGGTGACCGTTCATTGTGCCAATTCGGGCAGCATGCTTGGCATGGCCGAGCCTGGCAGCGACGTCTTGGTCCGCCACGTGGCAGATCCCGCTCGCAAGCTAAAGTGGACCTGGGAGCTGGTTCGTCCCCTGGACGGCACGTGTTGGGTGGGCTGCAACACGCACCGACCCAACCAAGTGGTGCGGTGGGCAATTGAGGCGGGGCTCGTTCCGGGTCTGTCCGGCGACCACGGCCTGCGCACGGAAGTGCCGTACGGTGCCGACGGGCGAAGCCGCATTGACTTGCTGCTTGGCAGCAAAGAGTCTGGATTGACCTATGTCGAGGTGAAGAACACGACGCTGGCGGACGGGGCCACGGCACTGTTTCCGGATGCCGTGACGGCCCGCGGCGCCAAGCACATGCGCGAGTTGGCCCATGTTGTCACGGAGGGCCACGAAGCGGCGGTCATTTTCTTTGTCAACCGGGAGGATTGTGACGAATTTGAT
>JBFJXH010000183.1:0-3050 GCA_041623215.1 Thermoplasmatota archaeon | reverse complement strand
CGGGGCCGCCGGTCGCCGCGCCGTGACCGAGGACTTGGCAACCGTTGCCCGCCGCATCTGCCTGCAAAATGCCGCAGAGCACGGTAGCGCCGACGCGAAGCGCCTGATGGGACGCGTGATGGGGGCCCACCCAGAATTTCGTGCCGATCCCGGGGCGGTGGCCAAGGCGCTCCATCAAGCCGCGGCCGACGTCAATGCGCTAGGCCAAGATGGTGCGCGAGCGGCGCTGGAAGCGGAGGCGCCTGATTTGCTGCAAGTGCAGAAGCGCGAGCGGCAGGAAGGCCTGCGACCGTTGCCCGGTGCGGACGACGTCGCCAAGGTCGTGCTCCGTTTTGCACCGAACCCCAATGGCCCCCTCAGCCTTGGCCACGCCCGTGGCGTCGCCGTGATGGCCGAGTATGCCCGCATGCATGGCGGCGAAGTGGTCCTGCGCCTTGACGACACAGACCCACAGGTCAAGCCCCCCCTGTGGGATGAGGCACGCGGATGGAATGGCTACGACATGTGTGTGGCAGATTACACGTGGCTGGCCGGCCGCGAACCCGACCGCATCGTCAAAGCCAGCGACCGCCTGACCGAGTATTACGACCATGCCCGCCAGGTCATCCGGCAAGGCGGCGCCTACGTGTGCACGTGTGAGGCGGGAGCCTGGCGCGACCTGAAGAATCAGGCCACGCCGTGCCAACACCGAGATTCCGGCGTTGAGGCGAACCTTGCAGCGTTTGACCGCATGGTGGAAGGCGACTTCGCCGCGGGGCAGGCGGTCCTTCGTATCAAGACCCGCATCGACCACCCCGACCCTGCGCTTCGCGACTGGACGGCGTTCCGGATTGTCGCCGAGGACGCGGTCCACCCCCGGGAGGCCGCCGGCGAAATAGGGCACTACGCCTGCTGGCCACTGCTGGACTTCGAATCGGCCATTGAGGACCACCTGCAAGGCGTGACTCACATCATCCGCGGCAAGGACTTGATGGATTCCACGCGCAAGCAGCACTTCCTGTACGAGCATCTGGGCTGGACCTACCCGCAGACGCTCTACTGGGGTCGCATCAAGATTCATGAGTTCGGTAAATTCAGCACCAGTTGGATGCGCCAGCACATTGAGAATGGGAACTTTGAGGGCTGGGATGACCCCCGCTTGCCAACCATTGCGGCGCTCCGGCGCCGTGGCTACGATGCCTCCGCCCTGCGCCGATTTTGGGTGAGCCTGGGCCTGAGCGAGAAAGATGTGGCTGTGTCCATGGAAAACCTAGATGCGGAGGATGCCAAGGCCCACGACGATGTGGCGCCGCGGCGCTTCTTCGTGCCCGACCCGGTGAAGCTGCACGTTGACGGAATTGAAGGTCGCGTCGCGAAGCCGTTGGTGCATCCCAGTTTCCCCGACCGGGGAGCGCGGAGCTTGACAGCGACCGCATCAGTAGTTGTCCCCGCTGCAGACCTGGCTACCAGCAACGGGCGCCTGCGCCTCAAGGATTTGGGTAACCTTGCCCAGTTGTCCGAGGGCGGTGCGACCGCTGGCGACCGGGGGACTCCTGCACCGTGGGCCTGGCAAGGTGCCGACCTAGACCGCAGCGTGGCCATCGTTCAATGGCTGCCTGACGACGCCACGGCCTTCCGGGTTTTGCGGCCGGTTGCTGTGACTTCCGATGCGCCACCGGACAGCCTACCTTCGCTTCACGAGATTAACGGCCAGGTCGAAGGAGACCTGAGCGAATGGGTGGGCAAAGTGGTCCAATTCGAGCGCTTTGGCTTTGTGCGAGTCGAGACTCCGTCGCGCGGCATTTGGCTGCACAGCTGATGGCGTTCGCTCAGCGTAGGCAACATCACAAGCGCCATGAACCCGGCCCCACCATGGACCGCTGTGCTGCGTGCGCTGTTCGCCTTCACAGCCGTCGCCCTCATGCTGCCCCTTTCGGGTTGCTTCACCAATCCAGCCGGCGGACCTGGCCAACAGCCCTTCGACCCCTATGCGGACGACGGCTGCCCAGCAGACGTTCGAGAGCTCTTGTGGTGGCCCACGGGTCTGTTCAACCGGATCCCGAACGGCACGTGGAAGGGTGAGGAAGTGCAGTCGCGGCCGTCGCCGCCGGCCCTCGTCCGGTCACCGGCTAACTGGACCGACTACCACGTAATCAGTCTGGCCTGGGCTATGCCGGCCCCCAGTGGGCGCATTGTGTACAACGAGTTCCGCTTCGAACCAGGCGTCTTGCGGGCTGAATTGGATGGCAACTATGACCGCCTGGACATCCGGGACGCCTTCCAAGGCCTGGTCCGAGAAATGACCGGCGCCGATTTCCGCCGCATCAATGATTGGTTTGCGGACTTCGAACGAAGCCGGGCCGAAATCCAGCAACCGTTTGGAGATGGCGGCGATGCGTCCGGCTCTCCCTGGGGGCGAAGCGCCTACCGGTATCACGTTGACTTGGGCGACTTTGTCGCCGCGTCGCCGCATGCGGCAGCGCTCGTGGCGCAAGTGTTGCCAGACCAACCAGGTCGAGCGGCATTCCCATTGCCCCAGCCCAGCACCTTTGTCCAGGAGGACCCCTGGACTATTGGTCTTGGCATTGACTTGAAGGATGTGAAACTTGGCACCCCTGACGGGCAGACGCGCCAGACTTTGACCGTCGATGCGCTGGACCAAGCACGCATCCGGAGCAGCGTTCCCGTGCCGTGGTTGGAGGCAGTATCTGTCCTTGACAGAATCATGGTCCAAGCCGGCCTGGCGCCCCCCGACCTGGCCGAGGTTGCCTTTGACCGCCGAAGCTGCGACGCCCGGGTGCGCGCTGCTGGTGGCGGGGCCGGCGCCTAAAGTGGCATTTGGGTCGGCTTTACGACCAAGCTGACTCCAGGTGGGGCCGCAAGTCGTCATAGGCGGCCCTAGCAATGTCCCCGTCGGTCGTTTTCAGGATGACCTTGCCGCTTGGATAGATGCTGGACTCTACTTCCCGCCGAACAAGGAGAAGGACGCCCGCATCGATGACAACTTGGTAGCCGGCGCCCTCCAGCAATGGCCGCAAATCGGGCAAACGGAGCCGGCGCTGGCGCTCGGG
>JBFJXH010000182.1:0-3088 GCA_041623215.1 Thermoplasmatota archaeon | reverse complement strand
TGTCTTCAAGGACGTGCAGGGCGACTTCCTGCGCCGACCCGACGGCGACGTGCACTTTGTCAGTGACCAAGGCGCAGCGGTTGCAGCCGCCGTCAAAGAGGCCGCTGCTTCCGGCGAACGCGTCAACATTCCCGTGCCCATCACCTGCACCGTTCCAACTGAAGGCGACGAACCGGTGGCGACGTTCACGTTGACCTTGAGCCTGAAACGGCGGTGACCGAAGGCCGCCCGCCCTCAAGAGCGAAGTACCGGCTGGATGTCGCTGCACGCATGAGGGCTTTGCTTGCCATCGTCCTGCTCGTCCCGCTCGTGGCAGGATGTCTTGAAAGCCCGTGGGGCACCGAGGCGGCGGATGAGGACGCCAATCAAGCCGCTGCGCTGCCGTTGGCGGCGACGCCCACTGACATCATGCCTGACCTGACGGGGTTGCAATGGACGGTACTGGCAACGGACCCTCAGGGGGACGCCTACCAGGATAGCACCCAATCCGTGCTGGAGGCAAACCGGTGCCCGCAGCCAGAACCCCCGATGCTTAGGGACCTCCCTGTGGAATCCGCTTGCAACTCGATGAAGGAGAATGCGAGTGCAATACCCAATGCTGGAACTCCGGGCCACGATTCGCGTGACCTGCTCTCCGTATCCGCGGCCCGCCACCCTGACGCGCTGGTCTTGGACTTTGAAGTGGCCGAACTGAGGGCTGGCTTCGAAGGAAGCTACGATTCCAGTGCAGGCACGTCAACGGCCTGGGGGGCCTTGTTTACCACGGACGGAGGGTGCAACGTCGGCGTTGAGGCGTATGTGCTCGCTGCCAGTAATGGGGCAATTCCCATTGGGCTGACGTATGTTGTCTGTGACCCAGAAATGGCACGGGGTGCGATGCCCTATGGTCCATGCCATTTGATTTGCCTCTGGACCACGCCTCTTGTCGCAGAGCCAGGCCGAAGCGGCCACCTCTTCGTGGCGGTCCCAGCCTGGATTTGGCAAGAACCGCTCGGCGCGGCCCAGCTGGACGCGGCAGCTACTTGGGCCGGGGATACCAGCGGAGTCAATGGGCGTCTACGCACACCCGTCGTTCATGGCGAGTCAATCGGCATGCGGCCACCCTTTGGCAGCACCGCCGACGAAGCTGGGCCGGATGGAGACACGCGGATTGACCCACCCGGGAGCACACCGGTCCCAGGGCCTCGCGTCGTCGTGCTGGATGACGGCCGCATTGGCTCGCAGCCAGCAGCCTCGGGGGGATGGCGCCTCGAGGCTTTCGAAGTGGCCATGGACGAACGGGTCTTGGAAGCCGTGATTCACATTGCCACGTTGCCGGAGTCCGCCGCCAATGTAACAATCGGCTACGATGCGCACGTAGATGGCGCCTTCCTGGCCATGAGCGTCATTCCGGTTGACGGCGGATGGTGTGCATCAGGATCGGCCTGGCTGGCCGATGGATCTAGGGTGGGGGTTCCTGTGTCCGTGGCCCTTGAGCCTGGAAGCCCGGGGCGAGTTGCCTTCACGGTTGAACGTGCGCAGTTGCCTTTGCCCGGTCACCAGATAATGGCCGGCACCAGTGGTTACCCGTACATCGAGTCGGATGCCCCCGACGACTACGAGGTTGGCGCAGCGCTCGCCGTAGGAGCCGGGGTTGGCCGCTTACTTGACATATTGCCGCCGGCCGGGCCGCTCGCAGCACCGCCCGTGCACCTGCCGGCAACCGGCGCCCAACGATTTGCTGACCCGGCAGGCGACACGGCGTATCCAACTGACGCCATGAGTGGGGACGCGCGCACCATGGACCTGGAACTGGTCGAGATTGCCTCGGATGACCCTGACCTTCTTCGTGTAACTATGGCGCTTGTGGAAGGCGGCAGCTTCCAAACGCCTGCCGGTTATGATGCAATCTTCTACGCTGTTGGCATCGAACACGCCGCAGGCACAACCATGATTGGCCACTACCGGAGCGACGAGCGTCTTGGTGGTGCCTTCCTGTGCGCGCCTGACACCACGGTGCTGCCCACTTCCCCCCAGGATCCGGCTCTAGGGGGCTGGACTGACATTGAGGGGCGCATCCTGCAAACCAGCGGCGGCGGCGCGCTGGGGGATGGAAACGCCGCCTCCGCCAGCATCGTCGCGTTCGTCCCGCGTGGTTGCTTCGACCTCGCGCCCGATGCAACCGTGGTCGAGGCGTCCCGCCTAGCAGCGGGCACCTACCTTGTCCGGCGCGACGCCACTGGTGTTCCAGGCATCGGCGCCACGGTGCACACGGTCGATGCCTGGGAGGCCCCGGAAGGGGCTGATTTGCCGTTTGCGCCCCGTCCCACATCGCAGGTTAGCGTGTGGGAGGCGCCGTTTGGCTACGCCAATTTCTGGGATATCCTGGGCGCCGCCTTGGCGGTACTCACCATTGTGGGCACCGTCATCTTGGTGCTGCGGCGCCGACGAATGTTGCGCCGCTACCTGAACGAGATTCGGGCGATTCATGACGCATCAGAAGATGACCCCGTGGCGAGGGCCTCCGCGCTTGTGGCCTTACGTGCACGCCTCCACGATGACCTCCTTCACCACCGCCTGTCGGACAACCACTTCCCCATAATCATGGACCGCCTCCGTGCGCGGCTCACTTCGGCTCGTTTGACCAGCATGGGTGAGGCGTTCTACGCCATGCCGGCACGATTGTCCCTACGCTTGGAGCGACTCCTGGATGACGGGCACCTCTCGACTGAGGAAGGCGCCGTGCTCCGCCCACTGCTTGCCTCCGCCAAGATGCCCACGCCCGTGCGGACGCAAATTCTCGACCGCATTGACCAATGGATGGCCGAGGACCGCGACGAAGCCCGCGGTTGAATGCGTCCAGCAAATCGTTCCCGGCATACATGCCATCAGGCGAGGCGAGCCGTTTTCACCCAGCCAGCCCTTGTCCAAGCGTGGCGGTCCCCCTCATTTACAATCCCGCCAGCGGCGACGGGAAAGGTGAAGCAAGGGCGCTGACGGCGCGGGACCTGTTTGTTACGCGTGGCATTGACGTGGATTTGGTGCCCACAACCGCGCCGGGGCACGCCGGCCGACTGGCGGCTGACGCCGCACGGCGCCATGACAAAGT
>JBFJXH010000181.1:0-3125 GCA_041623215.1 Thermoplasmatota archaeon | reverse complement strand
TTCTTTGGCCGCTGCGATCGCAGCCGCTGACGGCACGGCCGCACTGGCGGCGGCCTTGGCGGCCGGCGCTGTCGCTGCCGGTGGCGCTGCCTTGGCTGGAGTTGACGCAGGGGCCTCGAACGATAATTTGGCCCTGCAGGCGGGGCAAGTCGCCTTCTTGGCACCCACGTCAATGGCAAAGCGGTGGTCGCAATGGCCGCACGCAACCGTTTCCTTGGCAGGAGGGGCCTTATCCGCCTTGGCAGCCTTGGGCGTGCGTGGGGGCTTGGGTTGCTTCTCAGCTTTGGCAGCCTGCTGGGCCTTGGCTGCCGCGGCAGCTGCTTGGCGTTTCGCACGCTCTTGGGCCTTTTGCTCGGCGTCGCGGCGCCGTTCTTCGGCCTTGGCTTGTTTGGCCAGGGCCGCCGCTTCCCGTTCCTTCGGGTCGGGGCGCAGGCGCTTCACGGTATCACTGGCCAGTTCTTTGATGGCTGGGCCAATGACCGGGTCAGGTTTCACCACGGGTCCCTTGCGAACGTCTTCCGGCTTGGCGGGTGTTTCCCGTCCCGGGCGCTCAGGCCGCGCGGGGCGTCGCTCTGTGGCGGCGCCCTCCATGAGTCGCAGGGTCGCTTTGCACGAGGGGCACTTGGCCGTCTCGGCATCCGCCTTCACGTCAAAGTCGGTCTCGCAACGGGGACAGGTGGTCTCAAACGACGAGTTAGCCAACGCCAGGGGCCTCCGGGGCTCGCACACTTGGCGGCCCTCTTAAACGACCCGACGAAAACGTGCGACTTTGGAGGCAAGGTCCCCCTCCTATGGCGCTAAGGTGCTTGGTCAAGGGCCAACGCGGCGCGCCAGGCGGCGGCGACGGTTGCCGGGGTATTGGGGTGCGCCTCGATTCGGATGCGCACTTGGACCGCGTCGTCGCCCTGCACCGCCTCCAGGTGCCCGCCGTAGGCGGCTTGCTTGCCGAGCCTTAGGTAAAGGACGCCTTCGTCGTCAAGGCGGGCATCCAAATCGTCACGGACAAACGCGCACGGTGCGGCTGCCTCCGTGACCAAGCGCCCCACACAGTCGCGAATGGCTCGGTTCCGCGTTACTTCGGCCTCAATCCACGTCACTTTCCCGCCGTATTGGCTCTCCATGACCGTGTGCTGAAGCTCAATGTCGGTGTCGCCCACGACCGTGCGAACGGCTTGCTGGACCCGCTCCATGACCTCCGTTGGATGAGCCGTGGCGCGGACGCGGAGCCAGTGGAAGCGAGGTGGTTTGGAATCCATGTCACCCGTAGCGGACGAGGACGTCCACTTGCACGGTATTGCTGAACGGGCTGTTGTCGGGAGCGTCGGTGTTGAAACCGCTAACGACGCTGACGAAGTAATCGCTGCTTGCGTTGAGTGCTGCGCCGGGTGTGGACGTCACTTGTCCGTCCGCGCTTTCGCTCAGCGCGTTGCCATCGGCATCGCAAATCGCAATTTGGGCGGCGCCTTGCACGATGACCGCCTCGATGCTGGTGGCCCCATGCATCACCTGGAATGGTTGTGCATTCCACCACTGGGCGTCAAGCACGCCACCCGCACCCGGTGCGTCATGTCCGGCGCAGGCGTCTGCGGCCAGCAGGTCGCCATCATGGGGGGCTCGGAACTCGTACGGGGTCCCCTCTTGCGGGTGGTGGACCCCGATGATGGTGGTGTTGCTCACAATATCGCCATCGTTGTCAAGGGCAGCAAAGGTTGCCGTGGCCAAGCCAGGCGCATGGAACGGGACGCGGGCGGGCGTGTTGTTGCCAAGCGTAGCCAACGCGAAGGTGCGCGTTCCGGCTCCGTCCGTGACGGTCAAGCTAATCGCTGCAATCGACCCGTCGGCGTCTGCACTGGCCCCGGCGTCAAATGTCAGGTTGCCGCCTTGGAGGACCGTCGTCGTCTCGGCGCCCGTATCGTTGACGATGGACACCGCCAGCACCGGCGGCTGATTGGGCACGACAGGCTCCATGGTTTCGTTCCCCATGGTGTCGTCGCCGCCGTTGTCATCGGCGTCGTCGGAAGGCGGCGAGTCATCGCCGGTGCCGATGCAGCCACCAAGGGCGACAGCCAGGAGGAGAGTTGCAAGCAGCGCCGAAAGGCGGGTCCGTTCCATGAGGGTCGAGCCAGGAGCCGCCGTATAAAGAAGGCGCGTGGAAGCACGCTTCGAAAGAGCTCTTGATGCGTCGGGCGGTCGGCGTGAGACGGATCTGGACTGCATCCCCGGGGCCCGCCGAAGCGCTAAGATATGCGCCGGGGTCGGCGGTCCGTCGCCATGACTGTCAAGCTAGAGAAGTGGAGCGTCGAGCTGGAGAAGCGCATCGCGGAGGAGTTGGCGCAAACGCCGCCGGCCTTCATGGGCCGGGGTGCCACCGAGGCACACCCTAAGGGAACCTGGAGCATTGACACGCCGCCGCCCTACCCGAGTGGCAAGTGGCACATCGGGGCCGTGGCTGGCTATTCGCTCATCGACGTCATCGCTCGCTCGCGCCGCATGCTGGGCTTTGATGTCTTGTTCCCCTGGGGCGTGGACCGCAACGGCATCAACATTGAGTTCACGGTAGAAAAGAAACACAAGAAACCCATGCAGTTCTGGGACCGCGCCGAATTCAACGCCGAGTGCGCCGCCGAGATCAAACAATACTCGGACGACATGGCCCGCATCGGCCGCCGCATCGGCCTCAGCTGCGACTTCGACAACGGGTACGCCACCGACTCCGACGACTACCGCGCCTTTTCGCAGGCGCAGTTTCTGAAGCTCTTCGAAGCCGGCCTCATCGTTGAGGACCTGCGCCCCAACACCTTCGACCCGAAGCTTGGCACAGCCATCGCCGATGCCGAGGTGTTCTACGAGGAGCGCAAGACGCGCCTCAACCACGTCACGTGGACGGTCAAGGAAACTGGCGAGAAAATCACAATCAGCACCACTCGGCCGGAGCTCATCTGCGCCTGTCGCCAGGTCCTTGTCCATCCGGATAACGAGGCCACGGCGCACCTCATCGGCAAGACTGCCGTGCTGCCTGTCGTCGGTGGCCGCAGCTTGGGCAACTCGGGCAACACCGAAGTGCCGATTGCCGCCCACCCGCACGTCAAAACTGACTTTGGCAGTGGCATCATGATGGTGTGCAG
>JBFJXH010000180.1:0-3169 GCA_041623215.1 Thermoplasmatota archaeon | reverse complement strand
TGGCATGAGGAATACCCCACAGGAGACCTGCTCCGCGAAGCGGTTGATTGTGGGCATCCAAGGCCTCGCCAAGGATGCGCCCGCGTGCCGCCACGCCTGCCACCAGGTTACCCTTCTCTAGTTCGTCAAGCACGGCGTTGGCAGCCGCCACGCTTACTGGGTTTCCGCCGAAGGTACATCCGTGTGTGCCGGGCTGGAGGTAGTCGGCCACGGAGGGAGACGCTAGCATGCACCCAATCGGTAAACCACCACCCAATCCTTTGGCCATGGTCACTAGGTCGGGCTGCAATCCGAGTCGGCTGTGGGCATGAAAGGTCCCCGTGCGCCCCATGCCGGTTTGCACCTCATCCACGCATAGCAGCGCCGCCGCTTCGCGGCATGAGCTTCGAACGGCTGCAGCGTACTCGGGATCCATCGGAATGACGCCACCTTCGCCCTGGATGCACTCGACGAACATGCCGACCACATCATGCTTGGCAAACGCTCGCTCGAGGGCGCCGGGGTCGTTGAAGGGCACATGGACAACGCCGCCCGGCACGGGTCCACAACCGACTTTGTGGCGCGGTTGTCCCGTCAACGCCAGCGACCCCGCCGTCCGCCCATGAAAGGATCCTTCGCACGCCAGCACAACTGCCTCCTTCCGGTCCGATCCATGGGCATACAGCCGCATCGCTTTCAACGCTGCTTCATTTGCCTCAGTTCCGCTGTTGACAAAGAGGGCCCTGTGGCCATAGGTTTGCTTGCTTAGCCGGGCGGCAAGTCGCAGTGCCTGGGGGTGCGCGTACAAGTTGCTGACATGCACCAGCTCACCTGCCTGCTTGCAAACGGCGTCCCGAATGGCCGCGTTGCCGTGACCCAAAATGGTGGTCGCAATCCCTGCCAGTAAGTCCGTGTAAGCGCGACCTTCGGCATCAACCACCGTTGATCCAAACCCCTTGACGAGCGTCACTTGCGGGGTGCCATAGTTGGGTACCATGACGTCATGCCACGCCGGCAACTTGCCGATTGCAGGTGCGGGCAAGAGTTCAGCCAAGTTGCACCTCGTGCGCCATGGAGGATGTGACATAGGTGCCAAGCCGCGGGTCCTGAAGGCCGGCAATGCAACCAATGCGAACCTGTGCCAACCCTGCTTCTACCGCGCGACACGTTTGGGCCAACTTGACTGCCATCCCCCCGGAGGCGAGGCCACCCGCGATGGCCTGTTGGGCGTCCACTTGACTCATGCGTGCGATAGGAGCCCCGGTAGTGTCAAGGACGCCGGGAACATCGCTAATGAGGTGCAAAAGCCGTGCCCTGAGTACCTTAGCGATGCCCACTGCGACTTCATCAGCATTCACGTTGAGATGGCCATGCGCGTCGCGACCTACCGGGTTCACAATGAGAACCCTGCCGCTTGTCGCGCAGGGGGCGTTGGCGGCCGCGGCACCTCGTTCTCCGGCCGCCGTCCAATCCGGCATCCGAAAGGCAGTGAATTCGCCAACGCGGCCAAGGCCGGCCGGCATTGTCTTGGGCACCGCTTCAATGGCCTTGTCGGCGGCTCGAATCTGTTGGGCCGGCACCCCAAGGGCTTGCAGGCTGGTGGTGAGGTTTTCCCCAACGAAATCGAGAACATCGGCAACCGTATCAACAGCTGCTTTGCTCGTGACTCGTAGCCCGTCGATGCGGCGCTCGTCCTCGCCGAGCACCCCAAGGGCGGCAGTCAATTGCGGACCGCCCCCGTGAACAATCACCCACTGCGTCCCCGGTCCCTGGCGTTTCCAGGCGCCGGCGAGCCCAGCTAGCGCATCGGCTTGGTCGCAAACGGCCCCGCCCAGTTTGAGGACATGCACCTCGGCGGCTGTAGAGTAACCGGAAATCGTCATGCAATCACGTGTGGTAGTCGGCGTTGAAGGTCACGTAGTCGGGTGTCAGGTCACAGCCCCAGGCGGTTCCCCGGCCTGGTCCGTCGCCCACCATGAGGTGTAATCGCGCCACGCTCCTTCCTAGCAAATCTCGTGCCTGGCCTGCGGATGATGCGGGCACCCCTTTCCAGAGCAACCACTCCTCCTTCCCCGGCGGGCCAATACCTAACGAGGCCTCCTCGACCGTCAAAGGTACGCCCAGTTGTCCGGCGGCGGCGACGACGCGGCCCCAATTGGGGTCCTGGCCATGGACCGCAGCCTTGACGAGGTTGCTCGCCACGATGCCACGTGCGACGCATCGTGCGTCTTCGTCCGTTCGCACCCCGGAGACCTCCACCTCTAGGAGGCGCGTGGCGCCCTCGCCATCGGCAGCAATCTGCTTGGCCAACTGTTGGCAAACGCTGGTCAGCGCGGCCTGGAAGTCGGACCAGGATGGGTGTTCCGGGTGCAGGGGCTCATGGCGCGCGACCCCATTGGCCAGCACCATGGCCATGTCGTTGGTTGATTCACAGCCATCCACGCTGATTTGGTTGAAGCTAACGGCGGTCGCCGCAAGAAGCGCCTGTCGCAGATGTGTTGGCGGGATGGCGGCATCCGTGGCTACAAAGGCCAGCATGGTGGCCATGTTGGGGTGAATCATGCCGGCGCCTTTGGCAAAGCCCGCAATGGTGATTGGCTTGCCTTCGATTTGGATGGTTGCCCTTGCTTGTTTGGGGCCGCTGTCAGTGGTCAAAATGGCGTGGGCGGCTTCGTTTCCCGTGCCCTCATCCAACCGGGCGACACACGCTTCGATTCCTTGGCTAATTTGTGGCATGGGAAGAGGTCGACCAATGATGCCAGTGCTTGCCACCAAGACATCTTGGTCCACAAGGCCCAGGGCCGTCGCCGTTTGCCGAGCCATGGTTAGCGCGTCGCGAAGGCCTTGGCGTCCCGTGCACGCGTTGGCGTTGCCACTGTTGACAACAATGGCCTGGGCCCGGCCGTCGGCAGCATGCTGGCGGGTGACGTGGACTGGCGCAGCGACAAAGGCATTCTGGGTTGTAACGACGGCTGCGGCCGTACCTGGCTGGTCACTCACAATTAGTGCGAGGTCCGGTCGATTGCCGGATTTAATGCCGCATGGAACACCCATCGCCCTGAACCCAGGCACTTGGAAGCTGGCATGGGCCAGCCGAGCTTCCATCAAATTCCGCCTCCGGTTTGGCCAAGCCCCGTTACCGGATCTAGGCCTAGGGCGTGATTCATGTTCTGGACCGCTTGGCCGGCGC
>JBFJXH010000179.1:0-3184 GCA_041623215.1 Thermoplasmatota archaeon | reverse complement strand
GCACGCAGCTAGCACCACCCCGTCAATTTCAGGCAAGGCAATGCCGCCCGCGGGAATCGGTGCTGCCGCGCCAATCTCCGTGAGGCGAACATCCACGTCTTCGCCGGCGTCGGGGTCAGCCACCGTGCCTTCAAGGGCCGGCGAAGCGGCCAAAGAGCCATCCTGCTTGGCGCCGGGCATCGGCGCCGGGCCTGCTTCAACCAAGGCGAAGTCCTTCATGCGGGTGATGACGCGACCATCGGTACTGATGGCCACCAAGTCATAACGCCACAAGCCGCCGCTATCCTTGCCAAGGCTGGTCGCCGACAGGCGCACCTCACCTTCGGGGCGTTCCTGCTCAAGGATTTCCAAGTGCCCAATGGCCGCTGGCAGTGCCATGACACCGCCATGTTCCATGGCGTGAAGCCCCGCCAACTGGAACAACGCCTCGTGAATCATTGGATGAGTTAGGAAAAGCGCCTCACCAGCACCGAAGTGAGCTTCCTCCGGTCGCCGGAAGCGGCCGACCGAGTGCCCTTCAATGGGCCCGGCAAAGCCAATCACTTGGAAGGATGGGCCATGGAAGAAGCGGTCGTACACCATGGACGCATCGCGGTCACGCGTCGTGACGGGGACCTTGCCAAAGTCTGGCGGCGACGGTTCACCCAGCACGAGTGTTGCTTCAAAGTGCAATCGAGGCTCGCCGTGCGGCTTTCCATCCGGCCCGATGAACTGGGTCGTCAGACGGCAAGCGACATCCATCCCCGCGTCCGTTTCAGCGCGGACCGCTGTTGCCTCCAGCCTTGCTACCACGGGCGCTTCCTTGAGTTGTTTCAGGGGCGATACGAACCGGACGTCGCGAGCACCAATCACGTGCGTGTCGCGCTCGGCCAAAAATGTGGCCGCCTCGGCAAACGCTTCCACGCCAAAAACGCCGGGGAAGACCGGGACACCGTCAATACTGTGGTCCCGTAGGTAGGGGTCGCGGGCCGCGTCGATTACGACCTCCGCCACGATGCGTTTGCCTATGTCCGCCTCGACAATACGGTCTAGCAAGCGGAAACGCGCAGGCGCAGCGGCTACCCTAGCCTCTAGCTCTGCCACCTGGTCCGTGGCCTTGCCGGGCAGGGTGGCCTCGTCGGACATCGGCGCCACGATTTGCCCATCCGCGTCGATGTCGCCAAGCATACCGGCAACCACGGCCTCCGAGACTTGCCCCGGCGCGGTCGTGGCGGCGGCCCATTCGGCCAGGAAATGTCGGACCCCATGGGCGGTGGGAATGGGAGTTACGCCTGACTCTCGCATGATGGTGAGAATGCTGCCTTTGGTCGCCATACCGGTTTCGCCCCAGGGCCCCCACGCGATGGTAAATCCGGCGCAGGGGCTGCCCTGCGACGTTCGCCGCGCGGCTTCGGCCTTGACGGCCTTGGCAAGGAATTCATTGGCCGCCGCGTAATCGGTTTGCCCTAAGTTGCCAAATCGTCCGGCTACCGACGTGAAGGCGGCCACGACTGTAATTGGGTCCTCCGCCGTTGCCGCCATCAACGCCTGCCAGCCTGCATGCTTGACGCCGAAAACCATGTCAAATTGGTCACGGGGCTTGTTTGCCAAATCCTTGCTAATTTCCACGCCGGCCGCATGCAGGACGCCGTCAATGGGGCCAAATTCTTGACGCGCCCACGAAACGGCCTCTGCAACGGCGCCGGGGTCCGTGACATCCACCGGGGCGTACAAGACCTGTGCACCGGCCCGTTGCAAGTCGTTCAGGTTGCGATACACCTCGGCCGCCTTGCGCTTGGCATCAACAGCTTTGTTGATGGCAACCGGCGTCGGGCGTTCACCCGCCTGCTTGAGTGAATCGATGACACGCTCTTGCTCGGCGGCCCAGTCCGACTCTTGCCACGTGGCCCAAGTCGCTGCTTCGTTCGGTTGCGGCGTCCGGCCCAGCAGCAGCAAGCGCGGCTGCTGCGGCGCCAGCGAGCGCAGCAATTCCACGGTAATGCCTTGAGCCCCACCGGAAACCACGAGGTTCTTGCCCGCCACGTCGGGGACCGCTTGGGCAATTGCTTCCTCGATGACATCGATGGCGAATCGGTCGCCATCCTGGCCGAAAGCTACCTCCGTGCGGGTTCCGCCTTGAAGAATTTCGTTCATGACGAGTTGGGCTGCTCCGGGCGTGCCAGGATGAAGGTCCACAACCTTGACCACTGCGTCGGGCAGTTCCTTCGCCAAGGCCTTGCCAAGCCCTGCCACGGCCCCTGCTGCAGGGTCGCGGATGGCCGCGTCCGGCGACACACCATGTGCCCCGTCCTGCCTGGTGACAATGGCCACAAACGTCCCCTTGCCCAACTTGTCCTGATGGGCCTTGGCGGCGTCGAAGAGCGCGCCAGCTCGCGACGACGCCGACGACGCGTCAGGTCGCGTCGCCAAGCAAATGATGCCCGCCAGCACGTCGCCTTCACGAATACGCTGCGTCACCGAAAAGCCAGCCTCGCTCCAGGCATCAAAGAAATCTCGGTCAAAGTCACCGACGGCCAAAATCACACCGGGGGAAATGGCATTGTCCCTGTTGGGCGTCGCGGCGGGCCGGCAAACTGGTATGCGGCGAACAATGTCGGATGCCGGCGTCGTAGCGGCGCGCGTGCGAGGTGCCTCCGCGTCCTGTAGCGGGGCTGTGGTTTCTCCGCCAGCCCGGTGTTGCGCGGCAAAGCCAGCCACCGCTCGAAGCGTCGGGTAATCTTTCAGTTGAAGGCCGTCTATGGGCGCAATCCCGAATGCCTCGCGCACTTGCCCAAACAGTTCCGCCTGCTTGACGGTATCAATGCCTAAGTCCGCCTCCATGTCTAAGTCCGGCTCCAGCAATTCGACCGGGTAGCCAGTTTGGTCAGCGACCAGCGCCGTGACGGTTGCCAAAATATCCCCATCACCTGATGGTGAAGCGGCTGCGACATTGGACGGGCCGCTGGCCACGGCAGGGGCAGATGCTTGCGCGGGATTTGGGACGCTGGTGGCCACTGGCACCTCAGCGGTGGCGCTTGGCGAGGAGCCTACCTCCGCTTGCGATGCAATGTAATCGGCGACGGCGCGAAGCGTCGGGTAGTCCTTGATTTGCAAGCCATCCTGAAGCGGCACCTCATACGCCTCGCGAATCAAACCAAACAACTCCGCCTGCTTCACCGTATCAATCCCCAAATCCGCCTCCATG
>JBFJXH010000178.1:0-3189 GCA_041623215.1 Thermoplasmatota archaeon | reverse complement strand
TGCCTGTTCCATCCGTCTTCCGCCGTATCCAGGACTTGGGCGGCGTCGCGGACCATGAAATGTATCGCACCTTCAACATGGGAATGGGCTTCGTTGTGGTGGTCCCTGCAGACGCGGTTGATGCGGCACTGGCGGTTCTGGGGGCCCACTCTGATTACGAGGTCCGGGTCGTGGGGTCGGTCGCAGCGGGTGCCGGTGTGCATCATCCAGTCGGTGGCGAACACTAGTCGCCGGAGGTGGTGGTGCGAGGCGGCGTGGTTGGGGAGGGGCCTCGCCCGTCAGCGTGCGTGGCCACGGCCCCCCGCATCAGAACTGGCGCAACGGCCATGGTTAGGAGGTAAGCCGAAGCAACACCGACGGCTGTGAGGATGGCCAGATTCTTGGATTGCAGGAAGTAGATGCCGGCCATTGTGGCAAAGGCCGCCGTGGTCGTCAGCGTGGTTCCGGTCAGCGCCCGGCCCGTGGTCCGGAGCGTTTCCTGGGTACTTCCCGTGCTCCAGGTCCGGTGGGCAAAATGGACCCAGTCGTCGATGCCAGCGGCTACCGTGATGGCAAACGCCAGCAGGAACATGTCGTTGAGCGTGGCGCTGTTGGCGGGCCATCCCAGGGCACCGTGGCCCCAGGCGTACCAGGCGTCTAGCACCGGAATGGTGGCAAGTAACCAGAGGGCCGCGACGAGGACTGTTCCTGCGGCCGCTGCTGCAATGAGGACGCCGCGCGGGCGACGCCGCCATGCCGTGGCCAGACACACAAATACCACCGCAGTCGTGCCGATGGTTGCTAGCGCCACATCGCTGGGGGTCTGCTCGACGATGGCGTGTCGATTCAGAGGCCCGCCCGCGGCGGCTACATGGTAGTCGTCGCCGAGCGTGCCCTGCAACGTGGCGGCTTGCGCCCGGAGCTCGCGGGCCACGGCTTGCAGTTCGCCTTGTGTTTGCCATGGGTCTAGCGTGACGGCGACCACGGCGAGCTGGTAGTCGCGGCTGATGGTGAAGGGCGCGATGGTGCGCCACAAGGGATCCGCGAAGAGAGCATCGAGGGAGGCCCGCGCCTCTTCGTCGGTTGCGGGCAGACCGGCGGCCGGAGAGGGCTGCCCTGCCGGCGTCAACAAGGTGGAAAGGCCGACGTCAACAGCGCCCTGGTCGGTGGCGCGGTCTGCGAGAACCACATCGGCGACGCTGGTGGCGTCACGCCACAACGGAGCTTCGTGGCTTGCCAACGTTGCATCGTGGATTGCCTGGAGCGCCTGGGCGCGGTCCATGGGCCCTTCCACGACCAGGTAGGCGCGGGCAAACGCCCCGTACTCCGACTCAATTCGTTGCTGCAATTCGATGGTTGGGTCGTCCTGTGGGAACTCGTTTTGGGCACTGCCCGATGCCACTTCGGTGCCCGTTGCCGCTGCCGTGCCCGCGACGGCCGTAATGGCGACGAGAATGAGGATGGTGGCGCGTGGGGGTAGGTCCCCAAATCGCATCCACCAACTGAGCTTGGCCCGCCTGGCTGGGTGTCGTCGCGACCGACGTGCCGGCAGCAAGCGTCGCAGCGCGGGCGTGATGGTGAAGGTCGCCAGGGCGGCCATGAGGATGCCGATGGCCGCGACGCCTCCAATCTCAGCAAAGAGGGGTGCTGGAACCAGCAGCAGGACTGCTAACCCAGCGGCCGTGGTCAAGGCTGCAAGCGCAACGGCCGGCCCGCTCCCTGCTAGGGCGGCCATCAAGGCGCCGTCCACCGAATCCCCGCGGGCCAGTTGTTCGTCGAACCGGTGGAGAAGGTGCACGGCATAGTCGATGCCAATGCCAATCACGACCGGCGCCAGAAACGCCGTCAGGAAGCTAATGCGAATGCCCAGGAGTGCCATGGTGCCGTAGGTCCAAACGAGCGCCACGGCCAGCGTCACCACGGCTAGGAGGACGTTGCTGGGTCGTCGCAGGACCCAAAGAAGAGAAAGTGCGACCGCAGCGCCGGCCAGGATGCCCCAGTGTGTGGTTTCTTCGCGGTTGACTTGGTCGGTGTAAGCACGCGCCCATAGGAGCCCCGTCAACGCGTGCTGCGTTGTGGTGGGGTGATTCGCGGACGTTGCCGCCCAGTCGGCGAGCCAATTGTTTACGTCTAGGGCCAAGACGCGTGCGGCGGCGGAATCGCGTGCTGTGACAAACCAAAGACTGAGTGCGCTTGAGCCATCGGGTGCGAGGACTGCGTCGAGGCTGTCGCCCGCAAGCGCTTGGTCGCGCACGGCTTGGTAGCGCACCGGGTCCGATGGAAGCGCATAGGATTCAGGACGCGCCTGGCCGCCGGTTGCCATTTTTTCCAGCATATAGTTCCCCGCCCGCATGGCTTCTGCAACGTTCAGTTCGTGGCTGAACATGCCCGGAAAAGCAGCCCGTAGGTCTGCCCCGAGCCGCGCTTGCTCCATGACTAATGCATCGAACGCTTCGCCACGGAGGTGATCTGTCCCACTGGTTGTGTCATGCGCATGGTAGATGGCAAGGAAATGGACGCCGTCTAATTCGCTTAGCAGGGCCCGGTAGGATGCTAGGCCGTCGTGGTCTGGCACGGCATCGACGAAGTCTACCTCCGTTTCGAGACTGGTAGATGCCAAGGCCATGCCGGTCGTGGCCGCCAAGCCAACGGCTAGGATGGACAGTGCCTGCCGGCGCGTCCAAGCAATCATTGCAGGCTGGTCCAGCCATCCGGTGCCGGCTCAATGTAGAACACGGTAACGAGAAGCTCGAACTCTACTTGGGCACCTGCTCCTAGGCCGAGGAAGCAACTCCCGTCGTAGATGCCTGGGTCGCAGACTTGCTTGTAGCCATGACTGTGCGGGTACACGTTCAATTGCATATCGGTGGCATTGATGGGTACGGCGACAAAGCCGGTTTCGTACTCGGCGCCCGCGTCAATGCGCAGGGTAAAGGGGTCGGCGCCGTGCACGGTGCGGTACCGTTCGTACACCCAGACGTTGGCTTGCGCATCGCGGCCATTAGCGCTCAGGCGAAGGCCATCCAGGCCAGGGTGAGCGTCGGGGTTGAACACTACGTCGATGATGGCAGTTTTCCATCCTGCTTCCAGGCGCAGGTCAAACGCGTCCGTTGCCTCTACAGGTTCAGGCAATGGACGGCCGCCGTCGCTTTCCTCAATGGCGTCGTTGGTGAATCGGATGGTGGCGTCGCAGGGCCCACTGATGATGAC
>JBFJXH010000177.1:0-3278 GCA_041623215.1 Thermoplasmatota archaeon | reverse complement strand
TGCGAGCTTCCACCGTGATTGTCGAAGACCATCAAGGTGACCGTGTAGGTACCCGCTCCGCTGTACGTGTAGGCGACGCTGGATCCCGTTGCCACGCTGCCATCCCCGAAGGCCCAGTTGAGGGTCAGGGTGTCGCCCGCATCGGGGTCGAAGCTGCAACTGTCCGCACTGAACTGAAGGCCAGTGATGGTTACGTTGCAGATGTCCGCCGTGGGGGCATTGTTGGGTTCCTGCTCGCTGACGCCGCCACTGAGACTGGCTGCGCCTCCAACCGGGATGATGCCTTCGTAGACCCCGTATGGCTCGTTCACCGGGTTGTACGCTTCTCCATTGATGGACGTAAAGGTCAGTTCGTCCGCATTGAACGACGTGACGCTGACGGTGTCGGGGTCCGACTCGCCGTGCGGGTCCGTCGCGGTCACCTGGAAGAGCATGGTACCCGCATCACGGGGCACTTCGAAGGAGGCCTGGACGGTGTCGTCATCAGCCAAGGCAACGGGCGTGCCCGAGAGTTGCGTCCACTGATACGAGAGGATGTCGCCGTCAGGATCGATGCTAGCGCCGGCGTTAAGGAACGCGGTGGTGCCAGCTTCGACCGATTGGTCGGCACCGGCGTTGGCAGTCGGGGGTTGGTTGGCTTGCACCACCGTGACGGTCACACTGTCCGTGTCAACCGTCTGTGTGTTTTGGCTCAGGCGAGCTTCGACGTTGAGGTCACCAAGCGGCATGCCGGTGAAGTCGTACGTCCACATGCTGCCGGCCAGGGTTGCGTCGGTCCAGTCTTGGACCGTGCCGCCGGCGTTGGTTGCGCGCACTTGGACGCTGTAGTCGGTGGGCGGGCCAGCGACCGGCGTGGCGGTCACTTCGGAGGACAAGGCACTGGTGCCGACGCTGTTGGTTGCGTCAACGGCCAGGAAATACGTTTGGCCGTTGGTGAGGCCCGTGAGGGTCGTGCTGGTCGTGCCGGGGCCGACGCTCTTGGTGGCCGTGTAGGTTTGCGTGGTGGTGCCGTAGTGGACCGTGTAGCCCGTGATGGGGCTACCACCATTGCTAGGCGCGTCCCAGCTGACCAAGATGCTCGCATCGGCGCCAGCGGCCTGGACGTTGCCGGGGGCATCGGGCGCCGTGGGCGCAGTTTGTGGCGTGCTTGCCACTTCTGCGCTGTTGGCACCTTCGCCCTCGCTGTTGGTTGCGCTGACGCTGAAGTAGTACGTGACGCCGTTGGTAAGGCCCGTAATGGTCTCTGCCATGTCAGTACCCGCACTCGTGCTGTCGGAGTAGGAGCCACTCGACGTGCCCCACTTCACCGTGTAATCCGTGATGGTTGCACCGCCATCGCTGATTGGGGCACCCCACGTCAGGCTTACCTGGCCGCTGCCGGGCGTCGCCGACAGGGTCTGCGGGGCAGCTGGTGGCGTCGGGCCAACGGAGGTGACGTCTTCGCCTTCGAGAACGAGGCGCAGACTGATGCCGGCGTCGTTCTGGGCCATTTGGATGGCGCGGTCCACCGTGGTACCGGCCGTGATGCCGGCGGGAATGGTGGGGAAGCTAAAGCCCGCCGGGGACAAGTGCGTGAGGACACCGCGCGCGGTCGTTCCCGCGGCCAGATCCTCGCCGCCGAGCAGTAGCCCGTTCACGGCGCTGCCTGAGTCCCCTTGGGCACTGGGCAAGACGCCGCGCCAGGCACCGCCGCCGGTGGCGTAGCCGAAGCCGGCGCGTGCTTGCGTCGCAGGTGTTTCACCAAAGACAATGGAGTTGCCGTATTGGGCCAAGAAGTCGCCGTTGTTGGTGTTCGCTGCACCGGTGGGGCCTTTCCACACCTTCATTTCAGGGCGAACGATGTCGCGAAGCGCGTCAGGAATCTTGGCGATGCCGAAGTCGTGGCCGACCTCCGCCGTGCCAGTTGATTGCCGTGCGTAAACAAGGCTGTTAGAACCAAGGGTCACCATCTGGCCGGCGACGTTGTGGATGCCCACAAAGCCGCTGCCAAGGCCGCCTCCGCCACCCAGGCAGTTGCCCTTGCACACCCAGATCTCGGTTACGGATGAGGGATTCCAGTCCGCACCGGAGCCATGCGTGGACTCGCGGTCCTGAGGCATGAAGCAGTGACCAGCAGCGCCAATGTACAGCTCCTTGGTTGCGGTATTTTCCCAAATGTAGTTGGCCGTGCAGACGCCCACGCCACCACCATAGTAGATTAGCAAGGTGCTGCCCGGGCCAATGCCATCATGAGTGACCGTCGGCTCGGGTGCACGGGGTGCCGGCTCGTCCATGAAGATCACTTGGTCTT
This sequence comes from Thermoplasmatota archaeon, assembly GCA_041623215.1. Taxonomy (GTDB): domain Archaea; phylum Thermoplasmatota; class E2; order JACPAO01; family JAHFTW01; genus JBFJXH01. Next base: position 988 of record JBFJXH010000177.1, on the reverse strand, counting down.
CGGGAACCTCCAGACGCGTTTGTTCGAGCTTCAGGTCGCCGGCAGCCAAGAGTTGCCAGCCTTCGGGCAGCAATTCTAGTGGCAGTTGGTTCGGCACGTCGCCTTCGAAGAAGGCCACGAGAATCTTGCGGCCATCTAGAACCGGGGTTAGAAGCACGAAGCCGGATTCTTGGGCCAAGGACGATTCAATGGCTTGGTAGGCCGGGTGGTCCCGGGCAGTCAAGCCGAAGTGGTCGCTATTCGTGGTGCCATCCAGGTTCACAAGACGCACGCCTTGCTGGCTAGCTGGCAAGCTGACTGTGCCACTGGCCTCGAAGTCTTGGAGAACGTCGCTACCGTCGGTTGGCGAATCAATGCTAATCGCGGCGTTGTTGGCTGTGTAGAAGCGAACCGAGTCTTGCGCACTGCCTCCATTGCCATCATCATAGACGGCCGTGATGTCGTGGAAGCCATCCGTGACGGTCGTGGTGTCAAACGGCGTCGTCCACGACGCGGTTCCAACGCCGCCCGTAGTGATGGATAGGGTGGCAAACGGCGTGCTGGCGCCGTCGAGGTACAGTTTCACCGTTTCCTGGGAAACCGGTTGCGATTCGGTGGTTGCGCTCGCTTCGGCGCTCGCCGTGCCTTCGTTGCCGGCAGCGTCTTCGGCCGTGACTTGGTAGTAATACGTCGTTTGCGCGGCTAGACCACTGTCGGTGTAGCTGGTGCCAGTAGGTGTGGCAACGAGGTTAGCCGGGCCGGCCGTGAATCCGGCGGTAGCGCTGCGGTAGACATTGTAGTGGTCGACGCCGACGTTGTCGGTGGCGGCGTTCCAGGTCAGGTCAATGGCGTCCGGTCCGGTAGCCGTCGCCTCTAAGCCGGTGGCTTGGGACGGGGCTTCGGTATCGGGCCCATCGCCGACGGTAAAGGTCACGCTAACCGGGCCATCGTTGAGGGCGAACCCGCTGCCATCGTCAAACCAGTGTTCAGCGGTGGCGGTCCATACACC
>JBFJXH010000176.1:0-3280 GCA_041623215.1 Thermoplasmatota archaeon | reverse complement strand
TATCACACGTGCAGCGGGGAGCACGCCGCCATTGTGCGCGGCTGCCGCGAGAAGGGCTGGCCGACCATTGGCTACCTGCTGCCACAGCATGCTTGGTTCCAGCAATACTTGGATGTGCTTCGCAACCGACTCGGCGGAACCGATGGCTGGGAACCGCTTCGCATCGCCCGCGACGGCTGTGGATTGCCAACCACCAGCAACACGGTGAGCGAATTGGCGACCCTCTACGCCGACCTTGCTCGCCGGCCCGATGAGGATTGGATTTGGGATGCGATGGTGAAGCACCCGGACCTAGTAGGTGGATTCAATCGTCTGGACACGACGATTATCAAGTCATGCGAGGGGCGCGTTATCGCCAAAGAAGGCGCCGATGGCTTGCTGGGACTTGCCATCCAACACGAAGACTATCCCGACGGCCTTGGCATCGTCATCAAGATTGCCCACGGCTGGGATCCGCAGGCGACTTGGTACGTCGCACGCGCCGTTCTTGGCGTTCTCGGATTTGAGCTTCGCAACCCATATCCTTTGCATCGCCAGAAGGCGTTCTTGGTGCCTGGCGTTGTGCCTCCGGAGCGACTGGAAGCCCTCCATGCGCTGCCGACCTGGGATGAATGGGATCCGGACCAGGACCGCTGGTACTACGATTGGCGACAGCACGTGGCTGCCAACCGGGTGGAGCCATGACGGTGGATGCGGTCAATTGGATTGGTGGGGCAGCGCGACCCGCCGCCTCGGGCGCCACGTTGGAGAATGTCAACCCCGCCACGGGCCAAGTCATTGGCACCCTGCCGGCAAGCAATGCGGTCGATGTGGACGAAGCGGTAGCGTCGGCCAAGGCAGCGCTGCCTGATTGGGCCGCGACGCCCATCGCGAAGCGATGCGCCGTGCTGCACGACATGGCGGACATCCTTGAAGCACGCCTGGACGAATTGGCGGCGGCTGAGACGACCGACACCGGCAAACCCATCACGACCAGCAGGGACCTCGACATCCCCCGCGCGGTTCGCAACCTACGCTTCTTCGCCGACTTCGCGACGGCATTTCGGGACCAGAAGCACGTCATGCCAGATGGCGCCGAGAACCGAACGCACCGCAAACCGGTCGGCGTGGTGGGGCTCGTCACACCCTGGAATTTGCCACTTTACCTCTTGACGTGGAAGGTTGCGCCGGCACTGGCCATGGGCAACACCATCGTCGCCAAGCCGAGTGAACTGACCCCCACAACGGCCGCCCGCCTCGGCCCGATTGCCAAAGCCGCTGGATTACCGGATGGCGTCCTCAACGTCATCCATGGCACCGGCCCTGACGCCGGGGGACCTCTCACCGCCCATCCCGATGTCGCTGCCGTCAGCTTCACGGGTGGTACCGCAACGGGTCGCGTCGTGGCAGCCGCCGCCGCCCCGTCGTTCAAGAAACTCAGCCTAGAACTGGGTGGAAAGAACGCCACCGTCATCTTCGATGACTGCGACCTTGACTCGGTGGTCGCTGGCGCACTGCGGGCGGCCTTCACGAACACCGGTCAAGTTTGCCTGTGCGGCAGCCGCATCTTGGTTCAGGAGAATCTAGTCCCCGCGTTTGTTGACCGCTTCGTTGGCGGGATGCAGGAGATGTCGTTGGGGGACCCCATGGACCCCGCAACGCGCCTGGGGCCCTTGGTAAGCCACGCCCACCAGGACAAAGTGGCCAGCTACGTGGAAGGCGCGCGCGAGGGTGGCTTGACGGTGGTGGGTGGCGAACGCGTCGCTGGGTCTGGCGCCTACTTGCGTCCCGCGGCCATCATCGAACCGCCCCAGGATGCGCCTTGTGTGCAAGAAGAAATCTTCGGCCCCGTTGTCACCGTACAGCGATTCACGGACGAAGCGGAGGCAGTGCGACTTGCCAATGATTCCGCGTACGGATTGGCCGCTAGCGTATGGACGCCTGACGGTGCACGGGCCCAGCGCGTCGCCGAAGCGCTTGACACTGGGATGGTGTGGATTAATGACTGGCTGGTGCGCGACCTACGCGTGCCGTTTGGCGGCATGAAGCAAAGTGGCGTCGGGCGGGAAGGTGGCCGGTGGTCGCTTGAGTTCTTCTCGGAAGCGCGGAACATTTACGCCAGGTCATGAACGAGCGCAACTACCGACATACCAGATTTTGTCCGGGGCCATCAGGCAAGATTTGCTCGCTCGCCGGGCACTCGTGGGCCAGCAAGTTTTGCATGCTGCTGGCGCCAAGCGTCCAGTACAAGGTGGTCTGCCCGCTACCATGGCCGGGCGACGGGTCACCCACGACAATCGTATGGCTGGCGGGGGCCGCCACGCACGTGGTGCGATCGGTCACCGCGCACAATTGATCCCCTTCTTGGAACAAGGTCAATCGCCCGAGGGGGCCGGCAGACCAGCCCAGGTAGGCGTGGTTGGGCTCAAGCTGAACGATGTGGGCGCCCTCCAGTTCGCGAAGCACCTGCAGGGTCCATTCGCCCTCGTCGGAAATGCCTTGGATGGCAAACGAGGCAGGCCCGCGTAGGTCGTCCTGTCTTGCGAAGGCACTTGATGCTTGGAAGCCGATTTGGATGGCGCTGCCAGGTTCGTAGAAGCGCGAGAGGGTCGGGCCGGTGCCGATGCCCATGGGCTGTGGAGCCAGGAGGTCGATGTGGCCGCGTCCTGCGTCCTTGATCAAGCTGGTAGGGTGATGTTCCACCGCACCATCGCCCGCGTCCTCGTCCCACGCTGGTCCTTCGACAAAGGTGTCCTGCCAGACGTCCCCGGCAAGAAGAAGGGCATCGTGAATGTCCAGATTGGTGGCGCCCGGTGCTCCGATGACGCGGACCGCTTCACCCGGATGGGACTGGAAGGTGCCGCGGTTCACGCCGCCGATGTGGAGCGTGTACGATTCGCCCTGGACGGAAATGAGCACTTCGTGCACAGAAGTAATGGGCGAAACAGAAAGGACCTGCCATCCGGACGACGACGTCGCATCGACGTCCGTCACTCGGAGCCGCTTGGACCCGCCGCTTGCTTGCAGCACGAAGTCAACGTTGCCATCGCCGTCAACGAACCGAACCACGTCTTCGTACGGCTGGCTAATGTCGGAATCAACGACGCGGAAACGAAGCCACAACGAAACACCGCTTGCGTCCGGCAGGTCCGCGTCAAACAGCGGAGCCGACGCACCCTGGACAGAGCCCCAAGATGCGGCAAACAATACAAGCACAACAGTTGCGGCGCGCCACTGACCAACCATGCCATAGCATCCCGCTCGCAGTTTTTATCGCTTGTGTGGCGGCGCGGCGGCGCGG
>JBFJXH010000175.1:0-3364 GCA_041623215.1 Thermoplasmatota archaeon | reverse complement strand
TTACGGTGCCTGCGACCTTTGCGACGACGAGATGGCAAAGCTCGGCGTGACGGTGCTGCTGCACTTTGGCCACACGCAAATGCCAAGCGTTCCCACCAAGCACGGCGTGACGGTCTACTTCGTCCCCGCCCGCAGCACCCACGATATCACCAAAATCACGACCGCTGCCCTCGCCGAGGTGCCCGAAGGCACCACCACCATTGCACTCACCACGACGGCCCAGCATATCCACAAATTAGAGGACGCACGGCGTGTTGTAGAAGAAGCCGGCTACCAAGTGGCCGTCGGACGCGGCGACGACCGCACGGCCAAGGCCGGCCAACTGCTTGGCTGCAATGTCATGGCGGCCACCCACGTGCGCGACGCCGACTGTTTTCTCTACATCGGCAGCGGCGATTTTCATCCCCTGGCGTTGGCACTTGAAACTCAGAAGCCCATCATCGCGTGCGACCCGTACCACGACACCGTCGGTCGGCTCGACGCAGCGCGCCACCGCATTCTGAAGCAGCGCTACGCCGCCATGGCGTTGGCCAAAGACGCCGAAACCTTTGGCATCATCGTCAGTACGAAGGGCGGGCAAATCCGCTTTGACATGGCGCAAAAGATTCAGCGCAAATTGGTGGAGAACGGCAAACGTGGCTGGATTATCCAAGACAAGCAGATTAGTCCTGATGACCTCCTCTACTTCCGCCACCTAGATGCGTTCGTTGGCACGGCGTGCCCCCGCGTACCCATCGACGATGCCGGACGGTACAACAAACCCTTCCTGACACCGCAGGAATTGGACATGGTGCTGGGGCTCCGCGCTGACGACCTGTACGTGTTTGACACCTACGCGGCGAATTCGCGGTGAGCCTCCAAGCCTCCCACAGCCCCTCAAAGGCGGCTTCTTGAACCCCAGGTCCGTGGCCGACGTGTGAGTAAGGCGTCGTCGGCAACGGCCGTCCTTGACAGTACCGACCTGCGGAAGGCTTTGTCCAAGCGCAAGCTGGACAGCCGCATCATTTCGCCCCCCGTTCTCATCTACCTGATGGGGAAGGTCATGCGGCACCCGTTCTTGGTCCTCGTGACGTTCCTGGCGATTGGCATCCTGATTGGGCTTGACCTCTTCAGCATCGCCCTGTTCTTGCCGTTCCTGGATGCCCTGCAAGGCGGCAACGGAGGATTGGTGGATGCCACGCCGCTGGCCTTCTTGGTAGCCCTCTTTGAGGACTATACCATCGTGGAGCGCATCCGGTTCGTAGCCGGCCTGTTGGTTGCTACACAGGTCGCCAAAGCGGTCGTTCTCTACTTGGCCGATCGCACCTTGCAATACATGCTGCTTCGGGTCCAGCGCGACATACGGTTCGACATTTTCCGCACCATGATGGACACGGAGATGCGCTACATTGGCCGGTATCGACAAGGCAACTTGTTCACGATTCTCCACTCTTTCCCGTCGTCGGGGACCAAGATTGTCAATGAATACATCAAGGCCATGCACAATTCCACCATGGTCATTGCAGCCGTCATTGCCATGGCGTCCTTCGACGTCACGATGACGGCGGTGGCGCTCACCCTCGCCGTGCTGGTGACATGGATGATTAGCCGACTCAACGTGGTCCTACGGCGCCAATCCATTGACATGCGTGAGCAGCGCATGGAGCTTCATCGGTTCTCGCTGGAGGCAATCCAGGGTCTCAAGACCTTCCACTTGTTTGGACGCACCAAGACGACGAAGCAGCGATTCGAAGACCAACTCATTGACTTCCAGCGTATCCAGTATCGCAATGCCTGGCTCTCGGGCCTCGTAGCGCCTCTGTTTGGCATCTTGTCGATGGGTTTCTTCGCCGGCCTCATCATCTTGGCCACATTCCTGTTGGATCGCTCGGACGATGCATGGGTCGCCATCCTGACCGCCTTCGTCATCGTCAATTCTCAGCTCATGGGTAAGACGGGCAAATTCGCCAAGCGCCGCGCCAATCTTGCTAAAGAAATGCCTGCCATGGAGACACTCCTTGCCTTCATGCGCGACCCTCGGCGCTCGGAATTGCCCGACGGCAAGCAAACCTTTGCGCGGATGCAGCGAGGCATCAAGCTTGACAACGTATCCTTCCGCTACGGCGACAAAGAACCGTGGGTCCTCAACGGCATTACCATGGACATTCCGAAGGGCAAGATGACTGCGGTTGTAGGAGGCTCAGGGGCGGGCAAGTCGACGCTCGTTGACCTCGTGGCGCGGCTGTATGACCCGACCCAAGGCAAGGTCCTCGTTGATGGCAAACCGCTGCCGGATTTCGAAGTGGACTCCTGGCGTGCGCGCATCGCGGTCGTGTCGCAGGACACGTTCCTGTTCAATGACACGGTGCTGGAAAACATCCGTTTCGGCCGCCCGGACGCCTCGGATGCTGAGGTTCAGGAAGCGGCACGGATTGCCGACGCCGAGGCCTTCATTCGCGAATTGCCCCAAGACATGATGACGATGGTCGGGGACCGTGGCACGCGCCTATCCGGTGGCCAGCGACAACGGATTGCCATCGCCCGGGCAGTCTTGGCCGACCCTGACCTACTCATCTTGGACGAAGCAACCAGCGCGCTGGACACAGCATCCGAACGTCTCGTACAGCAGGCGCTCACGCGCCTTGGCAAGGGCCGAACCGTACTGGCGGTGGCGCACCGATTGAGTACGATTCGCGAGGCAGACAACATCGTCATTTTGGAAAAAGGCGAGATTGTGGAGCAAGGAGACCATGCGACGCTTGCCAAGGCGGGCGGTCAATATGGACGGTACTTGCAACTACAGGATGGTGGCTTGAACGACGAGGCACAAGCACAGTTGCTTCGCGAAGTACGGGATGATGCGACCATTGGCCTTGGCAATCGGGACCTTGTTGACGAAGACATCTTCTGGTTCGACTTGGTTCTGGACCGCGACCCGAAGAAATTCATCCCACAAATCATGGCCCTGCCTGGGGTGTTCCGGGCCGAAGCGCGGCTCACGGAGATGGAACTGATTGTGCAGGATCTGAAGACCACGCTGCCCAAGATTCTTGGGTTGCTGCGAAGCGGCGGCATTGGCATGAAGTTCATTGAGCCGCGCGCTGGTGATACGGAAATGTTTCTGGAAGCAATGGTGGATCAAACACCAAGCCGTTGAAGCTCGCTGACCGCCCAGTCCAAGGTTTGGCGTTGGTCTGGCTCCGCATGCGTGAGTGCCAGGATGACGTTGGCTGCGGGGTGGTCGCCGAGGGTTTCGCGCATGTCGTCGGCGGTCCAGCCTTTGAGGGGTCGGCGGCCAGCGGCGAGGTCGAAGAGGAGGCAGCCGAGGCCGAAGGCTTCACTGTGAACGCCCGCCCTGCCGCGCTTGACTTCTGGAGCGGAGTAG
>JBFJXH010000174.1:0-3425 GCA_041623215.1 Thermoplasmatota archaeon | reverse complement strand
GCCGCGAATCAAGTGGCTCCCGATTCGGTCTACATGGTACAGGATGGTCCCCTGGAAAACGTTCTCGCCGATTTGCTTGTAGAATCGGCCGGCGACGGTGATGCCCACGGTGCCGTCCGTCACGAAGTCATCCAGGTAATGCGCCATATGGTAGGCGCTGGGCAACTCCACGTGGGGACGGATGGTAATCTCCTCGCGCAACCCATGTAGGATCAACAAGGGGGTGGGCTGGTCCTCCTCGTCGGCGTGGGCCTCATGGTAGGCCATGAGAATCCCCTTCGCGGTATCGTCGTCAAGCATGCCGCAGAGGCGGCCGAGCGGGCGTGGGTCTTGAACGTTGGCGTCTTGGCCATTGGGCGGGCCGATGACGCTACGACCCAGAGGCTCCATATGGGTTATGTAGGGGCCCCATGTCGGCCGTTTTATCCAGGTGACCACCTATGAGTGACGAAACCACCGTCACCGTCCAGTCCAAGGAGGAGCTGCAGCAACGCGCGAATGCTCTTCGGGCCGAGCGGGACCGATTAAACGACGAAGCACGCACGCACGCTGACGAACGCGATGGGTACAATGCCCAGGTTCGGGCCTTGGTCAATGAGGCCAATGAGCACAAGAAGCGTCGCGACGAGATGAACGAAGGCGTGCGTCGTCAGAAGGAGCTTCGTGACGAGGCTAACAAGGTGGCCGACGAGGCCATGAAGGCTGCCGAAGCGCTGCGTCGCGAGCGCGGTCACGACCCGGAAGAAGGTGCGCCGCGTATTGACCCCGCCCGCCTGAAGCGCGAGGCGCGGCAATTAGAATACCAACAAATGACCACGGTGCTGACGCCCAAGAAGGAGCGCGCGCTGGTGGAGCGCTTGCAAGAAATTGGCAAGCTGCTGAAGGCCAAGGATAAGGAACTCAAGGCTGACCCTGAACTCAAGGCTGCTATCGAGAAGGCCGACGACCTCAAGGAGAAGGCCGAAAAAGTCCATGGCAAAGTAGGCGAAGTGGCACAGAAGGCGCAAGCCGAGCATGATGCCATGATCAAGCTCTACAAGCAGTCCGACAAGATTCGCAAGTCGGCTGACAAGATGCAGGAAAAGTTCGTCGTTTCCAAGATGGAGGCGGACAAGGTCCACAAGGCGTACATCGAAGTCGTGAACATGATTCACGAGATTGAGGACGCCAACCGCGGCAGCGGCGGCGGCTCCCGTCACGACTCGGCGGCTGCTGAAGCTGCGGCCGACGAAGTGTTCGAGCGCTTCAAGTCCGGCGAGAAGTTGTCCACTGAGGACCTGCTGACCCTGCAAAAGGCTGGCCTGCTGTAGGTCGGAGGCATCAACGGTGGCCCCGACTTGTTCGCGGTGCGACCGGCCGTCGGTCATCGAGATTCGCTACATGGGCCAGAGCCTGTGCAGCGAGCATTTTCGCCGCTTCTTCCGGCGCCGCGCGCAAAAGGAGTTGGCTCGCCAAGGCCGCTTGCCGGAAGGCACCATTGCCGTCGCGTTGAGCGGAGGCAAGGATTCCGTCGCGGTGCTACATTTCCTCCATGGCATCATCCGCGAGCATCCGCGCATCGACTTGGTGGCGGTGACGGTGGACGAAGGCATCGCGGGCTATCGTGATGGAAGCATTGAGATCTGTCGCGAGGTCACTGCCGAGCTTGGTGTGTCGTGGCATGTTGTGCGGACGAAGGACTTGGCCGGTTACACCATTGATGACTACGCTTCGGGCGCCGCGGGCCCAGCTATTCCTGCTGAAGGCGAGGCGCGTGAAGGGGAGGCAGGGCCAATGGAGGCGCCGTCTGCTATCGAGCGACCCGCTTGTGGGCCGTGCGGCGTTTTCCGGCGCGTCGGCATCAACCAAGTGGCGCGGGAGGTGGGTGCGGCCGCCGTTGTAACGGGTCACAACCTGGACGACACTGCGCAGACCATCCTCATGAATCACCTCACCGGCGACGTGGACCGCTTGGCCCGGTTGGCGCCGCACACCGAACGCCGTGAGGGCCTAGTCCCGCGATTGTTGCCCTTCCGGCTCATTCCCGAGAAGGAAGTGTTGTTGTATTGTCTGCTGGAGGGCTTGCCGGTGCATGACGAAATGGAATGCCCCTATGCCGCTCGGGCGCAACGGTTTCGCATGCGGGACGTGCTGCTCGCCTTGGAGGCGGATGAGCCCGGGACGCGGCATCGTTTGGTGGCCGGCGCCGACCGCCTACGGCCGGTGCTCGTTAAGGCCAACGCCGGCGCCACCATGCGCGCTTGTGTTACCTGTGGGGAACCTACGAGCGGCGACCGGTGCAAGGCGTGCCAACTGCACGCCTAGCGTGCGTTGGGCGTCAGCTGGCCGGACTGAAGCTTGGCGTAGCTAATTGAATGGACCAAGGCCGCGCCTTTCCGGTCTAAGATTAAAAGGGAGGAACCGGGGCGCGACGGGAGGATTGCCGCGCCCCGGCCAAGGGCCGCCTTCTGGAGCAGGACGTTGAGTGTGGGAGGAAACGCTCCAGAAGGCGATTGTGGGTGGTTGTGGATGAATGGGAAGGATAGAGGGGGAAGAGACTCGGAGGGTAACGTTGGCGGGAAGTTCAGTGAATGAACTCAATGCCGGCGCGCTGCGGAGGGGCCTGCTGGCGGACACCGTAGCTGGTGGGCCGCGAGGGTTGGAAGTTCTCCACGGGGGCCTCGGTAGCCGGGGTGTTGGCTACCGTACGAAATTCGACCTCGCCCTTCGGTCGAGCCTCGAAGGGTGCCGGCTCCAGGCTGATGCCGGTCATGATGGCCATGACGCGGCAGCGGCCTTCGAATTCCTTCAGGACGCGGGCGCCCCAGATGACGTTGGCGTGGGCGTCCAATTCGTAGGTTAGGGCCTCGGCGACTTCTTCCGCGTGGCGGAGGGTGAGGTCGGGGCCGCCGGTGATGTGGACCAGGCTGCCGGTGGCGCCACGGTAGTCCACGTCCAGGAGGGGGTGGTTGAGCGCTTCGTTGACAACGGCGGTGGGGCCGTCGGTGTTCTTCGCTTCGCCCCAGAGCATGACGGCGACGCCGCCTTCGCCCATGATGGCCTTCACGTCGGCGTAGTCGAGGTTGATGAGGCTGGGTTGGGTGATGGTTTCGCTGAGGCCCTTGACGGTCTCGGCGATGAGTTGGTCCATGACGCTGAACGCTTGGTCGATGGGCAGGTTGGGGCACATCTTCAGGAGGCGGTTGTTGTCAAGGACGATGACGGAGTCAGCCTTGGAGCGGAGCTTCTGGAGGCCTTCGTCACCCTTGATGATGCGAGCGCGTTCAACATTGAACGGGGTCGACACCATGCCGACCACGATGGCGCCGTTCTTCTTGGCGATGTCGGCAATCACGGGGGCGGTGCCGGTACCGGTGCCGCCACCCATGCCTGCGGTGATGAAAACGAGGTCAGCGCCGCGCAGCATCTCTTCGAGCTTGCCGCGG
>JBFJXH010000173.1:0-3450 GCA_041623215.1 Thermoplasmatota archaeon | reverse complement strand
GGCGGCAAGGAGGTGCCCATGGCACCCAAGGCGCTCCAGGCAGCCCAAGCGGTCGGGAGCGTGGAGGTTGTGTCGGTCGGTGCGGCCGAAGGGTGCTTGGACCTACAGGTCATCGAAGATGCGGGTCAGGAAACCGGCAGCATGGAGGCGGTTGCTGCAGACCCGTACGAGACAACGAATGTCCTGTTTTCATCGGGCACCACGGGGGAGCCGAAGGCCATTCCATGGAATCACTTGACGCCCCTCAAGGCCGCCATGGACGGGCGCTTCCACCAGGATATCCACGGCCATGATGTTGTTGCATGGCCCACGAATATCGGCTGGATGATGGGGCCTTGGCTCATCTATGCCACCTTCATCAATCAGGCAACCATGATGCTGTACGTTGGCGCTCCCGTTGGCGACGGTTTTCTTGCCTGGGTCCGCGATAGCAAGACCTCGGTGCTTGGGCTCGTGCCGGCGCTTGTGCGGAGCTGGAAGGCCACAAGCGAAACAACCAGCGACCTGTCGGGCGTCCGCGTGTTTTCGAGCACCGGCGAAGCAAGCAATGTGCGAGACTACCTATGGCTCATGAGCCGGGCAAGATACCAGGCGCCCATTATCGAGTATTGCGGCGGCACTGAAATTGGCGGCGGCCATGTCACCGGCAGCGTCCTGCAAGCGCAGTCGCCTGCGACCTTCAGCACACCTGCGCTAGGGCTCGACTTTGTCGTCCTTGACGACGCTGGCACAGAAGTGGCCGCGGGCCAACACGGCCAGATTTGGCTGCGCCCACCATCCATCGGCCTGTCGCAACGACTCCTCAATCGTGACCACGGCCGCGAGTATTACGACGATTGTCCGGCCGACCCAGCCGGCGTGGGGGCGCTACGGCGCCATGGCGACGAAATGCATGTGCTTCCCGGTGGCTATTATGCGGCGGGTGGACGAGCCGACGACACCATGAACCTTGGCGGCATCAAGGTAAGTAGCGTCGAATTGGAGGCGGCCATGGACGGAGACGACCGCGTATTGGAGACGGCCGCCGTGGCCATCCAACCCGCCGGCGGTGGCGCTGAACAACTCGTCGTCTTCGCCGTGACCAAGAATGCAGGGAGCCAGAGCGTGGAAGCGGCGGGCCTGAAGGCGGGGTTGCAGGAGCGAATCAAAAAGAAGCTCAACCCCTTGTTCCGAATCCACGACCTAGTCCTGGTGGAGAAGCTGCCCCGCACCGCCAGCAACAAGGTGATGCGGCGGGTCCTTCGCGACCACTACCTGGCGCCCCGCAAGCGCGTGCCATAGCACCCCCCGGATGGGGCAATGCCCCGGTGATTCGACCCATCCAACTTCCATTCGCTGTTCAATAACCCTTTATGGCACGCCAGAATCGAGCGGCAACCATGAAGATTAGCGGCGCCGACAGGGTTCTCGCCCTCCTGGGCTATTTGCCCGTCCTCTTCCTGTTGCCCCTGCGTTTGCGACGCGATTCCATGTTCATCCAGTTTCATGCCCGCCAAGGCATGGTCCTGTTCTTACTCTGGTTGGCGGTGACCTTCGTGACCATGATCCTGCTGTTCTTCGTGGCCAATGTTCCCATTGTGGAACCAATTGTGTTTGCACTCCTGTTCGGCGTCACGATTCTCTACGTGTTCTTCGCCGCGATTGGCATCCTCAAGGTGCTGCTTGGCGAACGATACCGGATGCCCCTCGTGGCCGACCTGGCCCTAAAGATGGGCCTGTGAAACCATGATGCGCGTAACGACCCTCGTTGCGCTCACGGCCACACTTCTGGCCAGTGGCTGCCTCCAGGGACTGGGATTCACGGACGACTCTGAGTGGGCCTACGATGCGGCCAACCTGCGCGACGTTGCGGCCACGGGCCGTGGCGTTCGCGTCGCCATCTTGGACACGGGCATTGACCCGAGTCACCCGTCGCTTCAACACCTCATTGACGGCGATACGACCAACGGCGAATTGGCCGGATTCGTGGACTTCCTGACAGATATTCGAGGTCCGGAGAACGCATTCGACGACAACGGCCACGGGACCCATGTGGCGAGTATCATCACTAGTCGCCCCATGAGCGACACCCAAATGGTCCGCTACGGCGCTGTCCGCCTAGATGGAGCAGCCAATGACGTCACCTTGTATGTAGCCCGCGTGTGCGGACAGGAGGAGTGCGACGGCCGCGCCATCCTCGATGCTATCGACTGGGCCATCCGCGAGCGCGTCCAGGTCATGAGCCTCAGCCTGGGTGGCGCTGATGCCTTGCTGGACCTATCCGACGACGCCCTTCGCGCGGCGGTGCAGCGGGCCATCGACCGCGGCATTGTGGTCGTCGCGGCGGCGGGCAACGGCGGTCCAGGTGCACCAGAGGACGAGCGGCGCTCGGACGTGTCCGTTCCAGCCGACGTCCCCGGCGTCATCGCGGTAGCAGCCGTGGACCAGCAGCTAGCGCCCGCCGGCTTCAGCAGCCGAGGCTCCAATGGCGAGTGTCGGACCATACCCCTTGTCGGTAGTCCAACGGGGCGCTGCGACCCCAACCGGAAGCCCGAGATTAGTGCCCCGGGCGTGGATATTCTGGGTGCTTGGATTGACCGCGGCTTCGCACGTGCCAGCGGCACCAGCCAAGCGACGCCCTTCGTGAGCGCCGCCGTGGCTCTTATGCTGGAAGGTCGCGCGCCCCTGCAAAATGCCGACGGCGTGGCCCGGGTCAAGAGTATCTTGATTGAAACGGCCGCCAGCCTCCCCGATGCCCAGGGCAACCACAGCGACGCAACCGGTTACGGGCTGTTGGACGCAGCGGCTGCGGCGGCAGCCTACCAGTGAAGGGCCCGCATTGCCGCGACCTTCCACCAGCGCTGCGGCGCGCAGGTCGAAGCGTCGGAGCGAAAACCCAGGCACCTGCCAGCGACGGCCACAGCCGTCGCGGACCCGAAGTGCAAAAAGCAACTCCTGAGTGGCGCACGCGTGTCCGACGACGACCTCTGGGATGTCATCATCATTGGCAGCGGCCCAGCCGGCTGCACTGCCGCCCTCTACGCCAGCCGCGCCTTCCTGCGGACCCTCGTTATTGCTGGCTTTGAGGCGGGCGGCCAACTGATGTTGACCAGCGACGTGGAGAACTTCCCCGGCTATCCGGAGGGCGTTACCGGCCCGGACATGATGGCTGACCTTCGCAAGCAAGCCGAGCGCTTCGGCGCCGAATTCAAGGACGAGGACGCCAACGAAGTGGAATTGATGCACCAGCCCTTCACCGTCACCGCGCCAAGTGGTGCCTACCAGGCTAAGTCGGTCATCGTGGCCACTGGCAGCAGCGCCAAGTGGCTTGGCCTGGAATCAGAGAAGCGGTTGATGGGGCGCGGTGTTTCGGCGTGCGCCACCTGCGATGGATTCTTCTTCAAGGACAAGGAAGTCGTGGTGGTGGGCGGCGGCGACACGGCCATGGAAGAAGCAACCTTCCTGACCAAG
>JBFJXH010000172.1:0-3450 GCA_041623215.1 Thermoplasmatota archaeon | reverse complement strand
TCCATGGCACCTGCGGCTGCTTCACCCAGGGACCCACCGGCGGGAAAATGGTGGTTGATGGGGTTGTCCGTCCAACTGATGCCTTGGTCGTACGTTGTGAAGGTGGTGTGTGTGCCGGTGTCCACCGGATCTCGACTGCGGTCGCTTGGTCCGCCGGGAGCCGCCTGACCATGCAGGCTGAAGAAGGCAACCTCCTCGGTGCTTCCGGGCCGGATGGCAATGCGCGGCGACCCGAGCAAGTCCTGGTCATCGATGACGCGGAAGGGACAACTCAACGTGACCGTTTGCGCGTTGGTGCTCGGCTGGTACCCGGAATCTGTGGCGGGGCACGTGAAGGTCAATTCATATCCCTCGGGCGCGGCGAGGACCTGGCGCCAGGCGGGGGCATCAGCGGCTAGGCCAATGGATTCGGGCAGCACGCCTGCCGTGGCGGCCGCCACCGGGCCCATGCCAGAAGGATCTGTGACGATGTTGGCCTCGACATGGTCTGACCATAGCATGTGTGCGTGGCCACTTGGGAGCATCAGCAGGAAAGCGGCCGCGACCGTAAACGCTGCAAGGCGCCGGGTAAGCATCGGCTTCGAGGCCTTGACCTGCGACTTAGTGTTTGCCGTGACCAGACCGCCGAGCCTCGCGCCCTTGCTCCCCCACGCCCGCGATACCCTCTTGTAGAAGCACTAACAATCAAAGACCATGGAAGCCCCCCCAAACGGACCGCCCGGCGGCG
This sequence comes from Thermoplasmatota archaeon, assembly GCA_041623215.1. GTDB lineage: Archaea > Thermoplasmatota > E2 > JACPAO01 > JAHFTW01 > JBFJXH01. The sequence continues at coordinate 2,723 of JBFJXH010000172.1, read as the reverse complement.
GCAACCCCTTCGGCGCAGACGGCCCCTTCGGACCCGGCGGCATGGACGAATGGATGCGCCGCATGGGCATTGACCCGCGTGACTTCCAGCGCCTCTTCGACGACATGCAACGCAACCTTGAGGAGGCGTTTCGCAACATGGGCGATGACCCCTCCAAGGGCTTTGTCAGCGGCTTCAACTTCCGCATGGGCCCGGATGGCAAACCACAGTTCAACACGTTTGGCAACAAGCCACACGTAAAGCGACCTGGCGGCCAGCCGGGTGAAGTCAGCGGAACCGGCAAACCCGGCATCAGCATTGACGAACGAGAACCTCTCACGGATGTCATCGAAGACGCGGTATCGGTTGCGACCACCATGGAGCTGCCCGGAGTCGACAAGTCAGACATTGACCTCAAGATGACCGAGGACAGCCTCGAAATCAGCGTCGACACCGAGCGCCGCAAGTACCACAAGCGTGTCCGCCTGCCCGCCAAGGTGGACCCATCCACTACCAAAGCCACCTACAATAACGGCATCTTGGACGTCACGGTGCAAAAAGTTCGGGACGGCTCGGATGGCGTCCGGATTACTATCGATTAGGTTGATGGTCAGCCACTTCACGCGTGCGCCCCGGTGGAGCCAGCGTGTACCCCAGTTACACAAAGGAGACGCGCCCGGCGCCGATGCGGCCCGCAAGCCTTAACCGGTCCAACTGCAAAGCATGAGGCGGAACATGGACGACGACTACGACGACGACGTAGAACTGTTCAACGACGACTTTGACGACGGCGGCGACACAGTGCTGCAAACGGGCGTTCGCAAACACGTATGCCCTGACTGCAAAATTCCTCTCGATTATCGCGTGGAGGGCCGCTTCGTAGTGCGCTACTGCAGCGAGTGCCCTTACGAGGAAGAGGACTAGGACCCAATTCCCCGGCCTCCCCTGGGCTCGCTTCGCGGTCAGGCAACAGCCAACGGCTGGGTCGTCACTTCGCAGCCATCCTCTGTGATGACGAGCGTAGCCTCTGTTTGCGCCACCATGCCACCCGATTTCTCGGACAAGGCAGGGTAGTGCTTCAGGCCAAGGCCCTTCTGTAATTGCAGCAAGTTGAAGCCGAGCTTTCGGTCGTCAATGACCCCGGTGAGCCAGCGCTCCGCGAAGGGTAACTTGGGATGGGCGCGGCCAATGTGGGTCATGAGTCGCTTTTGGCTCGGCATGCGAAGCGGCACCGGCCGGTTGAAATGGTAGATATTGCCGGGCCCGGAGTTTTCGACGCGGCCTGCCGAGCCATCGGTCACAAACGGTTCACACGCCAGGACATCACCAACGCGCGGCCTTCGCGTGACCTTCATGCCGCAGTTCGGCACCGTCAAGCCCGCGTGCAGATTGTACGTTTCCAAGCTGTGCCCGGTCAGGTTCTGGATGGGCTTGAAGCCGAAGTCCTTGGCGGTGTGCTCGATGACCGAGCCAACGTCGCCGAGGTTGACATTTGGCCCGAGGACGCTAATGGCCTCCGCGAGGCAGGCGCGGCTGGCCTCAATGAGGCGGTCGTGTTCGCCACCTCCCTGCGGCGCACCCACTTCGATTGTCAACGCGTTGTCCGACAGGGCACCGTTCAGGCTTGCCCCACAGTCGAGCTTCACCAAGTCGCCATTCTTCAGAGCGGCCGGGTCGTCGTGAGTTGGCGTAAAGTGAGCAGCACAGGCATTGAGGCTCAATGTGCAGGGAAAGGCCGGCTCAAGTCCTTCCTGCCGGATGAAGTCCTCCACCGCGGCCGCAACATCCGACAGGACCGTTCCATCAACGCACAAGTTAGCGCCATGGACGAGGGCTCTATGGGCAACGTCGCCGGCGCGGCGCCATGCCATGAAGGTCTCTTCATCTTCGATTACCGGCACAGACCGCGCGACTGGAGGCACCCTTATGAACGGAACGCCGCCAAGATCTCGTCGCGGACAACCGCCCCTTCGCGCAGGACAATTGGTCGGTCGCCAGTGCAATCCACCACCGTCGATGCGATGCCAGGTACAGCGTCCCCAACCGCCGGCACCCGGTGGCCCACCGCCGCTGCAAGCTCTTCGCGCGACAAGGGGTCCGGTGCACCGTGCTCGTTGGCACTCGTCATGACAAGCGGCCCGGTTGCCGCCAGGACGCTGCGCGCGGTGGCGTGATCGGGAACCCGGAGGCTCAACGTATCTTGGCTTGGCGCTAGGCACTGAAACTGGTCGCTACGGCGCGGCACCACGAGACTCAGCGGCCCGGGAAGGAACCGGTCGGCGAGACGCTTGGCGACGGCAGTCAATTCCACGTGCTGCGACACATCGTCAATCGCACCCATACCGAGTGCCAAAGGCACGTGAACAGGCCGGCGCTTCATCATCCGAAGACGCGCCACGGGGCCCGCCTCGGGCAGGCACGACAGACTCCACAACGTCTCGGTGGGGAAACACGCAAGCTCGCCGTCCTGCAAGGCGGCGATGACCGCATCTAGGTCTGCCTGGTCGGACAACTCGCACCTACGAATCCAATTGTTCCTTCAGCAAGTCGCCAATCGTTAGTCCCTTGCCCGAGGCCTTCTTGGGAGCCCCACTGACGCCGCTTGGCACATCGACTTTCTCCATGAGGGTGATACCGAGCTCTCGCTCCAAGGCTTTCGCGAGGCGTTCGCTCGGCCGGAGGCTCCCAGCTTCAATCTGGTTCAGTTGCGGCACGCGCGCGGCCACCTTGCCACCAAGAATTTC
>JBFJXH010000171.1:0-3469 GCA_041623215.1 Thermoplasmatota archaeon | reverse complement strand
GGGAGCATAGACGGCCACATCGAAATCGTTGCCCGGCAGACCGCTGCCATAGGTGGCCGTCAAGGCGACAGATTGGCCAGCAAGGAGCGGCAATGCGTACAGTTCCACTTCTGCTGGACCCACCGGCGAACTGGGGCCAAGCCGGCCAGGCGGCGTCGTTACCGGCGCCGGCGTCAAGACAAAGTCCACGCCACCGCCGCCTTGGTTTTGGATGGGGTCAACCACATTGGCTTGGTAGGCGCGCGCCATGTCCTTCTTGAGCGCGGCCATGCCAGTCCAGGAGCAGGTCGTGGTACCGTCCAGCGCGTGATGGGTGGCAAGCGCAAATTCATCGGCGTCAAAGAACCCATGGCCTTGCCATGCATAGGGCCAGCCCTTGTCTTGGGCACAGTCCAACACCAGCCGTTCGATGCGGTCGTCGGAGTCATCGACGCCTGCATCGCGCGCGGCCTGCATGAGCGCGGCGGCGTACCCAGCCACGTTTGGCGCGGCGTAGCTGGTCCCGCTTCCGCTGCCATATTGGCTGTCGCCCCCACGCCGCGCATGTGGCACGTTGTAGCCGTGGCCAGCTACGTCCGGATCGGCGTTGCTGCACGTGAAGACACGATTCTGATTGCCCCCTTGATGTAGGCTACCAACCACCAGCGCGTGCTGGCTATTGCCGTAGGCGTGCAGCCAAGTCGCCGTGGGGCCACAAGCATTGCCAAGGCCATTGCCGCCTGCGACGATGACCAAGATGCCCTTCTGGCGTGCTTCGTGGAACAGGCTATTGCCGGCACCCAATGGTCCCGTCGGAATGTAACTGCCAAGACTCATGCTGATGATGTCGGCGCCCTGATCCATGGCCCAGCGGAACCCGCGCGCCACCGAGGAACTCGTGCTGCTGCCACCGTCGTTGAGTACTTTGGCAATGAGCAGCTTGGTTCCAGGCGCGCTGCCAAGCGTCGCCCCGGCCGCGATGCTGGCCGTTGCGGTGCCATGGCCGTGGCCGTCGTTGGCATTGCCCTTGCCAGTAAAGTCCTTGATCGCGAGGATTTGGCCGGGCGCAAACTCGTTGTGACTGGCCCGAATCCCCGTGTCAAGAATCGCCAACACCACGTCGTCGCTGGCATGGTCCGCCTGCCCAGGGAGAGGCACGGCAAGGACCAAGGCAACGATTACGGCAAGGACGGGCGACCCGCGCATGGTACGAACCAGGCGGCCAGGGAATTGAAGGTTGGGGAACGAGACGGCTGCAATCCGCGCTCGTGCCGCGCGTGCCCATCCCCCTTATCATGGCGCCGCCACTCCCAGCGCCAATGCCCCGACGACCCCGCGGCACCCGCGATTTTGCTCCTGTCGAGGCGCACCGCCGCCGCATGGCGGCCGAGCTCATTCGCACGACGTTTGCGCGCTTTGGTTACCGGGAGGTTCAAACGCCTACGTTCGAGGAGTTGGAGCTATTCACGGCCAAATCGGGCGACGGCATTGTCGCCGAATTGTACGCGTTCGAGGACAAAGGCGGCCGCCAAATGACGCTTCGCCCTGAACTAACGGCACCGGTCATGCGCATGTACCACGAAGCGCACCAGTTTGACCCTAAACCCCTGAAGTGGTATTACTTCGGTAATTGCTTCCGCTACGACCGACCCCAGGAAGGCCGCTACCGCGAGTTTTGGCAATTCGGCTGCGAACAAATCGGCGCCGGAACGGCCCTCGCGTACGCCGAACTCATTGCCTTGGGAGACGCCGTGATGCGAACAGCGGGCCTCCAAAACGTGGACTTCCAAGTGGGCCATGTCGGGGTGCTGCGCGATGTCGTCGAAGCTCTCGGCCTTGACGCCGAGGCTCAGGGGCAACTGATGCGGCTGATTGACAAAGGCGATCGCGACGGTGTGGACAAGCACTTGGCAGACCATGGGAGCGACGGGACTGCCTTGGTGAGCCTCTTGGACGCCACCACACTGGATGACGTACGCAACCTCTGCGAGGGCGAGCACCTGAAACTCCTTGCCCAGTGCCTACAGCACCTGGAAGACTTTGGGGTCTCAGTGCGCCTCAACCTTGGCATCGCACGCGGATTGGACTATTACAACGGCATCGTGTTTGAGGCGCATTCGCCGGCACTCGGCGCCCAATCACAACTCTTGGGCGGCGGCGGCTATGACCTAGCCAAGGTGTTCGGCGGGCAGTCAACCCCAACCATGGGCTTCGGTCTCGGCTTTGACCGGCTGCTCGTGGCCTTGGACAAGGAGGGCACCGAGGTTGAAGCGGCGGCCGGACCGGCACTCTACCTCGGCGGCCTGTCCGACGCCGGCTTGCAACAGGCCGTACGCGTCGCTGCCGAGTTGCGACACAAAGGCGTCGCGTGCGAACTGGACCTCATGGGACGCAAGCCCGGCGCCATTGCCAAGCACGCCGATACCATCGGCGCACGCGCGCTGGTGCTCATTGGCGACCGCGACCTCGAAGGCGGCGCCGTGGCATTGAAGGACCTCGTCACCGGCGACCGACGCGATGTTCCGCTTGCCGATTTGGTGCACGAAGTGTTGCAATGGGCCGACCCCGATGGTCTTGGGGACCTGCGCGACTTCAACTGAGTGGCGCCACGTTTCCTCTCCTCCGGCGGCGAAGGCCGCCGTCGGGCGCGCCCCCAACCAAAAGCTACGCCCCAAAAGGCGACGCGCGGTGGGCCAAGTGTGCCCCGCAAGCTCCACTTCACGACGCCCGGGAATCGGTGGACCTCGGCGGCCTGCGCGAGCCTGGTGGCGACGACCCTGGCCCTGAGCGGCTGCCTGGGCAGCGAGCCGATGCCGGCCCAAATGGACCTCTTTGAGGCGTGGGAACGCGCGCAGTCCGTCGGAGCCACGACACTCCTGTGGGCATCCTCAACCCTGGCCGACGACGGCAAGGCCCCTGTGTGGCACCTTGGCATCAGGGACAAGGACGGCACGGCAACGCTGACGCTTCGAGGTCCTGGCACCCGCGTGGACCAGGGCTTCGGGCAGTACGAAGTGTTGGCGAAGGGGCGCATCGATCGGCACCCTGCTTGGGCCGAGGACCCTGGCTGGCCAGCCATCAACACCGATCTATGGCCCGCCGAGCCGGACGTGGCCTGGCCGCACCACGGACCCACCTGGCTGGACGCCACGGGCGCCTATGGCCCGCGGATTGGCATCAATGTCTCCGCGGCCTTGCAGGCAACGCAGGCGACCGCCCTTGGGCACCTGCCAGGAGCGACGGCCGTGGTGGCCCACGGTGATGAGCTGGGTCCACCAGCTTGGATGCAAACGCCCCTGCCGCGGCCGCTCTGGATTCCCGTCGTTCCTGACCGCCAACCGGCCGATGGGTACGCCCCGTGGTGGAGTATTACCTACGCAAACGGCACTCACACGCTGGCGATGGCCACCGACGGCCAGCAGGTTCTAACGGCATCGGTGCAGCCAATCGCAACGACTGCGGAGCCCCTGCCAAGCCGTCCCCCCGCGGC
>JBFJXH010000170.1:0-3569 GCA_041623215.1 Thermoplasmatota archaeon | reverse complement strand
CGTGGCATCTATGATGCCACTTCGGTGAGCATCGCGTTCCGCAACGGTGGCATCGATGGCCCCGCCCACGACTGTAGCACCCTGGGTGGCCTAACGCTCGACGGCGCCAACGGCGACACGGGCTACGGCGAAATTCTCTTTCGGCACTACTAGGCGGTGAATGACTGCCCGCTTCGATTGGCGGCTAGCGCGAGCAAGGCACCGGCCGTCGCGAAGCATGGCATTTGGGGCCAGGGCAATGCCACGTCGTCGTGGACTTGGTCAGGGAGCTAACGCTGGTGCGTCGGCCTTTCCCAGATGGCCAGAGCCAGCTTGCCCTTACGCGTCCTTCTTCTCTTCGAACTCGGCGTCAACGACATCGTCGTCCGAGTCGGGGCCGCTGGGGTTGCCACTCCACGTGGCACCGCCGTCGGCGTCACCATCGGTGGCCCCATTGCCGCCAGCGGCTTCCTGGGCGGCTTGCGCCTCAGCGGCGGCCGCTTGGTACATGGCCATCACGGCGGGCTCTAGGGCCTGGCTGAGAGCTTCGGTGCCGGCCTTGAGTTCGTCCGGCGTAACATCCTCTTTTTCGAGCAAGGCCTTCAGGTCGTCGCGGGCCTTTTCGACTCCTTCCTTGTGCTCGCCGAGCTTGTCCGCATTGTCCTTCAGAAGGGCATCGGCTTGGAAGACGGCTTGGTCAGCGCCGTTTCGAATCTCAACCGCTTCCTTCTTCTGTTCGTCTTCGGCGGCGTGTTCTTCGGCGTCGCGCTTCATGCGCTCCACTTCGTCGTCGTCCAGCTTGCTGCTGCCTTGGATGGTGATCTTCTGCTCTTTGCCGGTGCCTTGGTCCTTTGCTGTGACGTGGAGGATGCCGTTGGCGTCAATATCGAAGGTCACTTCGATTTGTGGAATGCCACGCGGTGCGGGCGGGATGCCGTCGAGGAGGAATTTGCCAAGCGACTTGTTGTCGGCAGCCATGGGCCGTTCGCCTTGTAGGACGTGGATTTCAACCTGCGGTTGGTTGTCGGCGGCGGTGCTGAACACCTGGCTCTTCTTGTGCGGAACCGTGGTGTTGCGGGCCACGAGCTCGGTGCGAACGCCGCCCATGGTTTCGATGCCAAGCGTTAGTGGTGTCACGTCCAGCAGGAGGATTTCCTTGTCAACTTCTCCGGTGAGGACACCGGCCTGGACGGCGGCGCCGTCGGCGACACATTGCATGGGGTCTACGCCGCGAACCGGGTCCTTGCCGAAGACTTGCTTGCAGAATTCCTGCACGAGTGGGATGCGCGTTGGGCCGCCGACGAGGATGACCTTGTCAATGTCGGCCTTGGATACGCCGGCGTCCTTCATGGCGCCTTCGCAGGGACCGCGGGTGCGCTCCACAATGGGGCGAATCAGTTCTTCGAGCTTGGCGCGGTTGAGTGTCAGTTCCAAGTGTTGGGGGCCTTCATCGTTGACGGCCAAGAAGGGTTGACTGATGGTGGTCTGGGTCATGCCGGACAATTCCATCTTGGCTCGCTCGGAGGCGTCGCGCAGCCGCTGCATGGCGGAGCGATCGTTGCGGACATCGATGCCGGTGTTCTGTTGGAATGTGGCTGCGAGGTGCTCGATGATGGCGTCGTCCATGTCGGTGCCGCCCAAGTGCGTGTCACCGTTGGTGGAGAGCACTTCGAAGACGCCGTCGCCCATTTCCATGATGGTGATGTCGAAGGTGCCGCCACCAAGGTCGTACACGGCAATCTTCTGGTCTTCACCACCCTTTTCCAGGCCGTAGGCGAAGGCGGCTGCCGTGGGTTCGTTGACGAGGCGCTTGACCTCGAGGCCGGCAATCCGGCCGGCGTCCTTGGTGGCTTGCCGCTGGTCGTCGTCGAAGTAGGCGGGGACCGTGATGACAGCGCCGTCGATTTCCTCGCCGAGGTACTTTTCGGCGTCGCTCTTGATCTTGCGAAGAATCATCGCCGACACCTCTTGCGGGGTGTAGGATTTGTCGTCGATGGTGACGGTGTAATCGGTTCCCATCTTGCGCTTGATGCGAAGGATGGTGCGCTCGGGGTTGGTGACCGCTTGGCGCTTGGCTGCGTCGCCGATGAGGGTCTCGCCGTCTTTGGTGAAGGCTACAACGCTAGGGAAGTTCTTGCCGCCGTACACGTTGCCTTCGGCGCTAGGGATAATCTTGGGCTTGCCGCCTTCCATGACGGCTGCTTCAGAGTTCGTGGTGCCAAGGTCGATGCCAATAATGCGTCCCATACGTGTCTCCTCCAGTGGATGGTGCCTGCAATGTGCAGGTCGTCGGGGCGCCGCAGTTAGGGCTTCTACAAAACGTTAACTGTGCCCGCTTGGGTGGGTAACCGTGTGAAGCGGGTGTAAGGAGAAGGGGGTAAGGGGACGGTTGTGGCGGCGCTCACTCTTCTTCGTCAGTCGCCCCGCACCCAGGGCGGGGCCCTGGGGCATTGGCGCCTGGCGCGTCAACGTTCGCTCGTTGCGCTCACTCTTCTTCGTCAGTCGCCCCGCAACCGAATTTGTCGCGGAGGTCAGACATGTGCTCTTCGTCTTCGTAGCGGACGAGGAACTCAGGCTCAACGGCGTCGGTGACGTAGACCGATTTGCCGGCCCGGAAGATGTAGTTGCCCGCATTGCTGCACGACTGCACATCAATCTCAAGGATGATGGGGTCGGGCATGTGGACGCGGCCAGCCGAGTACGCCTTCTCCGGGCTGCCGGAGAGGTGAATCATGGAGCGGTCGCCGGGCCGTAGGCCCGTTTCGAGCACCATGTCCAACTCCTCTTCGCTGACCGGGAAGTACAGCTTTTCCGACGTTGCTTCCGGCAAGTCGTCCAGCAGGACGTCGACGCTGTGCGCATAGGTGGCGCGAATCATGCCGCCGTCAATCTGGTAACGTCCCTTTTCGTCGGTTTCAACGAGGCCGACGATGTGGTCGCGCCGCAGCCACCGGCTGAGGTTGCGGCGGTTGCGCTTCAGAGCGTGCACGAAGTCTTCCAGGTCCACCCAGCCGCGACCGTCCATGGTCAGGCCGAAACGGTCCGGGAAGTGACGTAGGACGCCCGCCATGATGCGGCCGACCTGGTCAATCTCGTGGTCTTTCATCATGAAGCGGCCATTGTCGCCATTGGGACAGGTCTCGCCTCGATAGTAGCCGTAGCCACGGCAATGCCAGAGGGGCATAGAGGGAAGGGAGGGATTTGAACCCCCGTATCAGGCTCTGCAGGCCCGCGCATAGCCGCTTTGCTACCTTCCCAGCTTGGTGCGTGGCGTCCTTGGACCCACGGCGGCGGGGCGGCCCACTTGGGGGCTTCTTTTAACGCTTGGGCCGGCAGCATCGAACTGCACGCTAAGCGCCGAGCGCATCTGCACTCCGCTGGAGTCCTTACGTGGACGTTCGCTGTGCCAGTACCGTTTCCTCGGTCCATCGGCCGGCGCTAATACTGACGCTTAGCGGCGCCGCCTCGTGCCCTTCCTTTTGGAATTTGATGCGATACACGCCCGGCTCGAGGCCAATGAAGGCAACTTGCCCGTCGCCGTTGGTTTCACTGGTCAAGCCAATCGGCTCGAGGAGAATGAAGCCGCCCGG
>JBFJXH010000169.1:0-3617 GCA_041623215.1 Thermoplasmatota archaeon | reverse complement strand
GCGTTGCTGGCGAGCAACGTGGCTGGCGACCAGGCGCGCCGCAGTGACCTTGACCGTGCTGCTGCGTTTGTGAGCCGCAATCAAGGCGGCGAAATCCACCAGGGCCTAGTGCGGCGCGCTGCGGCAAGTCTCTCCGCGGCGGGCCAGGAGATGCAAGTTTCCTTCGATGGCGGCGTTGCAGCGCTGATTGTTGGGTGCCACCAATTTGCGCGCTTTCGGCGCGATGGTGTCGTGGAAATCTTAGTGCCAGACGAGGCGAAAGAATTCCTCAAGGGCGAAGGTGTTCAATTACAAGAGCCAGAGGGCACAGTGTTTCGCCTGTTTGGGTGGATTGCAGTAGCTTGCGAGGCACCCGCCGACGCCTTGGAGCGAGGTCTGGATGACGCCGTGCAGATGGCGTTGGCGAAGGCCGCCTAGTCTGAGCTTGCTAATGCCTTCGGCGTCCACGCCCGCAGGCGAAGCGCGTTGGCGACCACGCTGACGCTTGAGAACGCCATCGCCGCAGCCGCCCATGCAGGATGCAAAAGGCCCGCCATGGCGACCGGAATTAACACCACATTGTAGCCGAGCGCCCAGCCCAGGTTTTGGCGCATGGTTCGAGTCGTTCGGTGAGACAAATCAAGCGTTGCCGGGATGCGGCTTAGGTCGCCTCCCACGAGAACGACGTCGCCGGTTTGCTTTGCGACATCCGTGCCAGTCCCCATAGCGATGCCAAGGTCGGCCGCCGCTAACGCCGGCGCATCGTTGATGCCGTCACCGACCATGGCGACGCGATGGCCGTCCGCGCGCATGGCCTGGACGGCGGCTGCCTTGTCGCCGGGAAGAACCTCAGACTTGACATGGTCGAGCGGGATCCCGACAGCTGCCGCGACGCGCTTTGCAGCACTTGGGCGGTCGCCTGTTAGAAGCACCACCCGCAGGCCTTGTTTGTGGAGTTGGGAAATGGCGCCTTGGCTGGTCGGCCGAATGGCGTCATCAATCACGAATGTTGCCTCGTGCACGCCGTCAATGGCCACGTGCACCACGCTCCCAGCGCCGCCTTCCTGCTTGCTGGCCAATGTGGTCATTTGCTTATCCAGCTCCACATCGGCTTCGCCAAGCAGACGCGCATTGCCGACGATGACCGCTGCGCCGTCAACGACGCCTGCTACACCGCCTTGGCTTGACTCGAAGTCGCGGCAAACGGGTGGGCTGATGCCGGCTTCGGATGCGGCGCTTCGCAGGGCCGCGGCCAGTGGGTGGCTGCTATGCGCCTCCACGGCCGCAGTTAAGGCAAGTACAAAGTCGGGGTCGAGTTTGGATGTCGGCGACGCGCCTCGCCAGGTAACGGTAGGGCGACCTTCGGTTAGCGTGCCGGTCTTGTCTAGCACGACGGTGTCCACGTGACGAGCGTGATCTAGTGCGTCGGGTGATTGCCAGAGAATGCCGTTGGCCGCACCCCGTCCCGTGCCCACCATGATGGCGGTTGGCGTCGCGAGGCCCAACGCGCATGGACACGCAATGACGAGAACGGCCACGGACACCAACACCGCAGTTGCTATCGTCGCTCCGCCCACGAGCCACCATCCCAGCCCGGTCAGGATGGCCAAAGCAACCACGATGGGGACGAAAACGCCGCTCACCCGGTCTGCCAGTCGCTGCGCTGGAGCTTTGCGGGAATTGGCGTCCGTGACCATACGAACGATCGCCGCAAGCGCAGTATCGTCGCCGATGGCTGTGGCCTCCATGACCAAGCTGCCGCTGGCGACAATGGTGCCCCCCGTGACGTGGTCTCCTGGCCCGCGGCGAACCGACTTTGATTCACCGGTGAGCATGCTTTCGTCTACGTGGGCTGCTCCATCAACAACTGTCCCGTCCACGGGCACTTTGGTGCCGGGGCGCACCAGCAGGCGGTCGCCCACGGCCACAAGCTCCACCAGGATTTCACGGTGGTCGTCGGCGCGAACGGCCGTCGCCGGAGCCAAGTCAAGTAACGCCCGGACGGCACCTGCCGCTTGGGTCTTGGCCCGTGCTTCAAACCACTTTCCAAGGCCCACGAGTGCAACGATGACGGCGGCTGTCTCGAAGTAGGTGGCGTGGGCCGTTGCGCCTTCTGCGAGGACGAGCCAAATGGAGAGGCCGTAAGCGGCCGAGGTACCGAGGGCCACTAACGTATCCATTGTGGCGGTGCCGTTTCGAAGCGCTCTCCAGGCACCAGCATAGAAGCCGCGCGCGGCCCAGAATTGTACTGGCGTCGCAAGGGCCCAGGCGATGAAGCCATCGAAGGGTACGACGCGCCCTCCAAGGGGAAGCCAAACCATCGTGTAGAGGAGGATGGGGGTTGCGAATACGCTTGCCAGCAGAAACTGGTGGAAGCGGCGCTGAGCTTCGGCGTGCGCCTCCGCGGTCGAATCCTCGGTAACCCCGTAGCCAGCGTGCTCGACCGCACGACGAAGCTCCACAGTGGTTACAGCATCGGAGTGCTCGACGGTGGCGGTCTCCAGGGCAAGGTTGACGCGGGCCTCGTTGACCCCGGGTACGCGTTGGAGTGCTTCTTCCACATGGCGCACGCAGTTGGCGCAAGTCATACCCGTAATGGCTAGCTTGGTGCTGCTCACACAATGACTTAGGCGGTAGAAGGTCAAGCCGGTTGGGGTTTCCAAATGGCAAGCTACGGGGTGCTGGCGTCGGCGGCAGGGTCGCTGGAAGCGATGGTTGGCGCCGGGATGAGATAGTGGCCCTCGACGCGAACCTCGTAGGAAGCGACCCCGCCTGCCGTATCAAAGACCAAGTGCCACTCCCCTGGGGCTACGTGCGTTCGGGCAACGTGGTACTGAAGGACATCGCCCCAGCCGCCCGCGTCGGCATTGCTCAAGTATTCGCTCACCACGGTGCCGCTTCCATCAATCAATCGAGCTTCAACATCCACGAAGGCACCGCTGCCGCCCGACTCGGCAGGTCCATAGCCGCCGATCCAAAGCGTCACCGCGTAGGAGTCAAACATGGCATCCTCAACTTGCCATGACCAGTGATTGGAGTAGGGTCCCAAGACGTTGCCTTTGGAGCTGAGGGAGAGCTCCCTGTGCGATGGGCCACTTGGTGACGCATCGAAGTGGCCGGCGGTCGCAGATGGTTCCGCCTCGGCCCCAGGTTCGTCGTCGAGGCTGGCTTCCTGCGGGCCGCCAGCCAAGCATCCCGCAAGGGCGAAGGAAAAGAGGGACAAGGCCAAGATGAACACCATTCGGGTCATGCCGAGGCATCGGAGCGAGGACGCCTTGCTTTGTGGCGAGCGGGTTTGATTTTGGTCACTTGCTTCAAGCGTAGAGGACCTCGAAGGTGGTTTCGTAGACGCCCTTGCCTTGTTGACTGTGCAGCGTGAGGACCCAGTCGCCGGCCGCCCAGTCCGGCGCTTCGCCGTCAGTCGCCATCCACTCGTAGACCAGTAGCTTGCGTTCGCCACCGTCCTCTATGAGGCGGAATCCAGCATCGCCCCCGGCGGTCAACTGCTGGCCGGAGCCGTCGCTGAGCACCGCCTGAATGCAACTCCAGATGGCCGTTAGCGATTCATCGAGGTCGAGGTCAATGACGGCCCGGATACTCGAGGCGGTTTCATTGACCGCAAAGCTCCATTCCTCATC
>JBFJXH010000168.1:0-3622 GCA_041623215.1 Thermoplasmatota archaeon | reverse complement strand
GCGAGACGCCATTGCCGAGGCGGTTGGCATCGCAGCGATTCGGTTTAACATCGCCAAGGTCCAGCCTGAGAAGCCCATCCAATTCCGGTGGGAAGAGGCCCTTTCGTTTGATGGGGACTCGGCGCCGTATCTCATGTACGCGCATGCCCGAGCAGCTAGCTTGCTTCGCAATGCCGAGGCGGCTGGGCTTGATGCCTCGGGCACGGCTTCGTTAACGGACGCCGAGCTTGCCAAGCTGGGAGAGCCGGAATACGACCTACTGGCTCTCGTGGCCCGTTTTTCACGGGAGGCCAAAGAGGCGTGCGACGAGGCCGCACCGCATCGGTTTTGCTCCTATGCGTTGGAATTGGCTAGTTCGTTTACTTCCTACTACCGGGACCGGCCCGTGCTAGCCTGCGACGATGTTGCGGCCCAGCGCGTTCGCCTCGCGACGGTACAGGCCGCCAAGGCCGCGTTAGGGGCCGCCCATGAGGCATTGGGCCTGCCTTGTCTCGATGAGATGTAGTGGTTGCACTGGCAATGTTCGACGGGACTTCCAAAGGATTCTAATACCTTGGAAGACGAAGGTACATTCAGCCCCGGAATACCAGGGGCTTCAGGATTACTACCACCTACCACCCACCACCACCGCCCGCCTCCCGCGTTGCGGGAGGCGGGCACCCTTTGGGGTGCTAGGCCCTGTCGTTTGTTTGCCGAGAGTGGCCTTCCGGCCGTCGGCTAAGTGCCGCCTGGGGCGGCTCGGGGAGGCGGGTGGCACGCGGCCGGTGGGTTGTAGGGGGCCTGCCAAGGCAAACCGGGCCAAGCAATCAACGCAGCCCCTCCTATGCCAACCCCGCTCGATGATTGTCGGGGTCAAACCCAACGGCCGCCCCGCCTTTATCTATGACCGGTGACCCATGGGGTCCTATGCGAACTACGTTCGTCGTCGCCTTGCTGCTGACGTCCGCACTTTTGTTTCTGCCCAACGAGCTAGCCACTGCCCAAAACGATGCCACGGTTGAAGCCAAGGGGATTGTTTGCGGCGCGGGCGCGGGGGATCGATGCCACCCAGGCATTCCGGGTGCCGCTCTTGTCTTTACCGAGAAACCCGCCATTTCCTTGCCCACCGATGACAACGCTCGGTACGAGACCCGAACAGACAGGGAAGGGGCCTTCGTCATCACAGCGCCCGAAGGCGACTACAAAGTCAATGTAACTCGCGCCGGCTTCGAGCCGCTTGAGCAAGACATCAAGATTCAGGCGGGCGGCCTCGGGGAACTGTTCATCGAACCCTTGACCATTGAGGCGCAAGGGTCCGTAATCAGCAGCTCGGGCTCGCCAACGACTGGGACCGTCCTGTTTGGCGGGGCCACCGGCGAGTGGGAGGCCACCATTGACAATGGGGCGTTCTCCGTGGCCATTCCCGCCGGCTGGTACCACATTGACGTTCGCGCCGACGACCATGCCGCGCGCAGCGATTGGCGTTTTGTTGACGGCGAAAATACGCTGCGATGGAGCGTGAAGGCGGACCCGCAGCGTGACGTGACTCTGACCGGTCTGGTGACGGACCAACATGGTGAACCGGTAGCTGCAGCCCGCGTGTCGGTTTGGCAGGATGGCTGCTACGACTGCTACTACTTGGCTGATGACGAGGCGCCCAAACCCGCCAGCGGTGACACCATGGAGGAGGACTATGCGGTGTCAATTGCCCGACCCGAACCGTACCCCGGCGGACACTCGGAGACCCGGACCGATGCCAATGGTCGTTACACGCTCAAGGTGTTCTCCGGCCATGCCAACTTCAACATCTGGAAGGACGGCTACGCCAGCCACTACGAAGGACTGCAACTGACGGCCGGCACCACCACCGAACACGATGTTGTCCTCAAGAAGTTCCCTGACAAGACGGCCCATGTCATTGGCCGCGTGGTTGACGCCCAGACCGGCTCCGCCATCACCTCAGTTGGCCTCAACTTCCGCCAGCCTGAGTTTGGCATTTGGGAGTGTAGCGCCCCTGAGAGCGAGCGCAACGAGCATTGTGCCATTGTGGTTCGCAAGGACGGCACGTTCGAAGGCCGAGTCACGCCCGGCTACACCATCGTCAGCGCCCACCACGAACACTGGCGCACTTGCTCGGAAAGCCGCGATTCGGATGGTAGTCTGCGCCGCGAATGTGGTCAACAATACCTTGCCTTCACGCAAACGCTAACGTTGGCCGCCAATGGAACAACCGAACTAACCATCCGCCTGCAGCCGCGCCCGGCCCCCGATGCAACCGTCAGCGGCTACATCATCGATGACAGTGCCGACACGGCCATCTCGGGCGCACGCATTGAGTTCTCGAATCAACTCACGTACGGCCACGCATGGGCCACGACCGACGGCGATGGCAGTTACAAGGTCCGCCTGCGAAGCGGCTACCACCACGTGACGGTATGGGCCGAGGGCTATCTGCCGTGGCAGGGAACCTTGTCGTTGAAGGCCGGTGAAACGCCGTTCGACGTCCGCCTCACGCCTGGCAAATCGGCCGATGGCGGCTGCTGCTTCTACGGCTACGGTGGCCACCCAGAGATTGCCTACGCCACCGATGTCGAAATGGCACGCGATGACGCGGCCGACGGTACAAGTAGTTCAGGCTCGCCTCGGCCACCCACGGCAACCGCCGGAGGCACCGCCGCCGCCGGAGAAGATGTCTCGATGGCCGGCGGTGACGGCTCGTCCGACTTTGAGGATCTTGGAGGCGGTCTCGGTCCGTACGACCCCGCCGCGCGCGCCAAGGCAACTGAGCCCGACGATGGTATCCCCGCACCCGGGGTCGCCTTGACACTTGCCGCCCTCGCTGCGGCTGCCGTCGCCATCGGCCTGCGCTCCGGCGTCAACGGCCGCCGGCGCTAGGTTGCGCCACGACAGCAAGTTTCAGAGGCATCTCCTCGCCTTCCCCTGCTCTTCCTTCCCGCCGCGGCGCTTCGGCGGCTAGGCCGCCGCTGCACGCCTGGCTCTAGGGCGCCGCGATGCCTGGTGGCTTACGCGACTTGCCCGAGGCCCGATAGCTGTTCACGCAGGCGCTGCAAACCGGCGGCGGCCCGCGTGCCAAACCAAGTCAGGGCCTCGCCGTCAATCAGAACGACGCGGGAGGCCGTTCCGGCTGGGCCAAGCTCGGTCGTGTTTACTGCGTCAAGGCGCTTGTGGAATGGATAGGGCTCGGTCGGCAGTAAGGTCCACTGGGCATTACTGGCTTCCACTTCGCGGGGTGTGACATGGAAGTACTTTGGGCCTTCGTGGTCGGCGAAGGCGTTAACGAATCCTAACTCCGCAAGAACGGCGTGCGGATACGCCGTTGCATCAAACGTCATCCACGGGTCATACCAAATGGGACAAAACACGCCAACCGGTGCTGCAGCCGCCTGCCGAATCTCGGCGCGGACGTTGGCCAGCCGCTGCACTTCTTGTTGTCCAATCTCAACCACCCCGAGGGCTTGGGCAAGCTCGGAGAGCCACGCCTCCACGTCGTCCAAGGTGTCAATCGCGGACCAGAGCACCGGCACGCCAGCTTCCTCCAGCGCCTCCACGAGCGCCTTCGGATTCTCGTCTTTGTCGGCGAGAACGATGTCGGGCTCGAGGCGCAAGATCTTCTCCAGCGATG
>JBFJXH010000167.1:0-3736 GCA_041623215.1 Thermoplasmatota archaeon | reverse complement strand
CGACCCGCGCAGAATTCGCGAGTTTGTGGAAAAGCCGGCCGACCCGAGCCAAGCCCCGAGCCGCTTCATCAACGCCGGCGCCTATCTGTTGCAGCGAGACGTATTGGACCTCGTGCCGGCAGGGAAACTGGTATCCATGGAGAAGGAAGTTTTCCCGCAGCTGCTGGACGCTGGCTTCTACGGCGTACCGTTCGAAGGGTCCTGGATTGACGTTGGTGACCCCAAACGCTTGCTGCGAGCCAGCCGTCGACTTGACCCGGAGCGCTCGTTCGGTCGTGGCTGCAACATTGACCCCGGTGCCAAAATCATTGACTCCGTGGGCGGGGACGAGGTTACCGTCGGTGCAGGCTGCGTACTTCGAGGGTGCGTCCTAGGCGACGGGGTGACGGTCGCACCAGGCACGGAGCTGTACGATTGCATTGTCGGCGACGACGAGGTCATCACTGCCAACATGACCGAGCAACGAGTATGGGGCCGTCCCGTCCCCGAGGGCTATCCTCGCAAACAAGTCGGAAACGCCCTTGGCACGGACCAGTAGCGAATCACGAGGAAGCGCCGCAGCAGACCTTACCTGATGGAGCGTTGGAGGCCCCGACGCCCCGCCTACGCAGGGGCCGAGCTGGCGGCTTAGGACGTCCGGTTGCTCGCGAATTCAGCCACCATGCCCAGAATACGCTTAGCCGCCGTGTCCGGCAACTCGGTTAGCGTCGCCTTGGCAAAGCTGCTGAATTCCTTGGCGCGCTTCTTCGCGAAATCGAGGCCGCCGGACTTCTCCATGAACTTCAGAATCGTCTGGATGTCCTCAGCCGATTTGTCCTCCTTCTTGTAGAGGTCCACGAGGGTGCGTCGGTCGAGCGGGTCCAGCGCCTTATGGGTAGCCACATAGACGAGCGTCTTCTTGTCGTTGACGATGTCACTAAACGTTGGCTTGCCGGTTTCCTCGTCCGTCCCGGTGACACCAAGAACATCGTCCCAGACTTGGAAGGCCAAGCCCAGCAAACGCCCGCACTCGGCTAATTTCTTGACCTGGTTGTGGTCGCCGCCGCCCAGCTCCGCGCCATTCTTCATGGCGATTTCGAAGAACGTGGCGGTCTTGCGCTCAATCATGTGGTAGTAGTCCATCTCGTCAATCTTCTTGACCGTCTCAAAGTGCATGTCCCAGTATTGGCCTTCACAGACCTCGCGCGCCAGGCGCGCCAGGTCAAGGTTGACCGAACGGAACATGGCGTCCTCAATCTCGAGGTGGCCCATCAATTCGAAGACAATGGCGAACATCGTGTCGCCAGCGAGCATGCCCAGGTTGGAGCCAAATTTGCTGTGGACCGCATCCACGCCGCGCCGCGTGTCGCACTCATCCATGATGTCATCGTGAATCAGGGTGAAGTTGTGCAGCACCTCCAAAGCAACGCCGTAAGGCATGATCTTCTTGGAGTCGCCGCCAACCGCTTGGGCCGCTAAAATGGCCGCGATGGGGCGCAGGCGCTTACCCCCGCCCTCGAAGGGCAAGTGGCGAATAGCCTCGTAGAGCGGCTCCGGCTTTCGCAGAAACAGATACTTCTCGAGTTCGGCGTTGAACTGGTCCAAATACGGACGCATCACGGATTCGAGGTTCATAGAGGACCCTTGCCCCCAGAGTCGGCGGCTGGCGCGGGACCTTGTGATGGCTCTTAATGGGTTGGATGCAGTAACGCGGTTCGCCTCGGCGTTGAATTCACTCTACCGTGACCGATTTTGCAAGGTTTCGTGGCTTGTCAATGTCCCGCCCGAGGGCCGCTGCTGCGTGGTAGCTGATGAGTTGTCCCGCGATGGCAAAGGGGATGGTGGCCAGCAGCTCGTGCGTGTCGGGAACGGTCTGGACGGCTTCCACACTGCCCGCTAGATCTTGCAACACCTCACTCGGTTGAGCCACAAGATAGCAGGGGGCTCCGCGTGCCTGCACCTCAAGGATGTTACCGACCGTTCGGCGGTCGCCCTTGGTGAGGAAAAACAGGCAGGGCGTCTCGGGGGCCAACAAGGCGAACGGACCGTGCTTCAACTCGGCCGCGCCGAAGCCCTCAGCATGCAAGTAGGTGATTTCCTTGAACTTGAGCGCCGCTTCGAGGGCCGTGGCGACATGGATTCCCCTGCCGAGGAAGAACAGGTCTCGTTGGCGCGCAAGGTCGTGTCCGATTGCTTGCCACGCCTCGTCGGATTCGAGTACCGCCTCAGCGACGCGGGGCAAATGCTCCAGGTGAGCCACCACGTCGCGGAGGCGCTCCAGCGGCAAATGGTGGTTGCGCTGGCCCCATTGTAGCGCTAGAAGCGCCAAGCACGTGACCTGACCAATGAGGGTCTTGGTTGCTGCGACGCCAATCTCCGGACCGACCCGGGTGAGCATCGCTTGGTCTGCCAGGCGGTACAGGCTGCTTCCCTGCACATTGGTAATGGCCACGAGTGGGTAGCCCCGACGGGTGGCAAACCGCAGCGCTTCCAACGTGTCAAGAGTTTCACCGCTTTGGCTTATGCCGATGTAAAGAATCCCGTCCTCGTCCAAAAACGGCCGTTCGCGGACGTCGCTGGCGACGTGGACCTCCGTGGGGATGCCAGCCCAAGCTTCCAGGAAGTGCTGCCCCATAAGCGCTGCATGGTGGCTCGTTCCGCACGCTACAAGTCGCACACGCCGAATGGAATCTAGCATCGTGGCGTCAAGACCGGTGTCAATGTGGAGTGGGCCGTGGCGAATTCGACCCGCCAGGCATTGATTCAAGGCGCCGGGTGCGTCGTGAATTTCCTTGAGCATGTAGTGAGCATGGCCCGCCTTTTCGGCTTCCCTGATGTCCCACTCGACGTGGACAGTCTGAAGCGGCTTGGCGTCGCCGTTGCCGTCATAGAGATGGACCCCGGAGCCATCCACCACACCATGGTCGCCGTCTTCGAGGAACACCACATCACGCGTATGGCCCACGATGGCTGTGATATCACTGGCCAGAATTGTGGCGCCATCCTTGGTTCGACCCAGTACGAGGGGGGTACGCATGCAGGCAAAGGCAAGCGCTTCGGCCTCACCATCAAGCAGGACGGTCGCCCAACTTCCATCAAGGCCATCGAGCGTGGCACGAAGAGCTTCGAGTGGGGGTTGGTGCCGCCTCGCCCGTTCATAGCGATGCGCCAGCACCTCGGTGTCTGTGTCGCTTCGAAGGGTCGCGCCGTCGTCGGTCAGGTCCTTGCGGAGGCGGTGGTGGCCTTCTAGCGTGCCGTTGTGCACAACCGCGAAGTGCCCCGTGCCATCAAGATGCGGATGGGCATTCTCCTCGGTGACACCTCCGTGCGTGGCCCATCGTGTGTGGCCGATGGCTACGGTGTCGCCCGTTGCGTCGATGGCGGGTAGGTTGCTAACGCGGCCGACGGCCTTGACGACTTCGACGCCGTGTTCGTCCAGCCAGGCAATACCGGCCGAGTCATAGCCCCGGTATTCGAGCCGTGCCAAGCCTTCCCGGACGTGCCGGTTAGCCTCGACGAGGCCATGGATACCCACAATGCCGCACATTAGACCGCCACCCCGTCGTCGGGCACATTGCCCACCGTGCGTCCATCAGCTACACGTGCGCCGTGGCCTATTTTGGCGCCAGGTTCGATGCGGACGTCACTGCCGATGACCGCATCGCTGCCGACCACCGTGGCCGCCCCTTCGACGCGGCTACCACTGCCCAAATCGACACCATTGTCCAGGATGGCGTCTCGAATTCGACAGTGACTG
>JBFJXH010000166.1:0-3767 GCA_041623215.1 Thermoplasmatota archaeon | reverse complement strand
GCGGCGGACGGAAGCAAGGCCAAGCACTACTACGTCAACGAATCCGTCGGCATCGCCTGCGGGTTCCTGCTCGCCGCCCTTCGCATGGCCGGCCTATGCGCCCTGACGCATACCCCCAGCCCCATGAACTTCCTCCGGGACTTGCTTGGCCGGCCGAAGAATGAGCGCACCTACCTGGTCGTGCCCGTTGGCTACGCGGCAAAGGATTGTGAAGTGCCAGATTTGCGGCGCAAGAAGTTGGAAGAATTTGTGACGTGGATTTAGATTGGGTCTCGGATCGGTCGCAATCATAGGCCCACGACTGCCCCGTGCCCCGCAAAAGCCACCCACCCGGCCGCCATCATCCAATGATGCAAGGACCCGGGCGTCCCGCGTTCCATCCAACCCGCCACCATGAAAAACGGAAATGGAGCGACGGACGACACGAAGAGCAGGGCCCCTTCGTCGTAAGCTTTGGCGGCCGAAATGATGAGGTGCAAGGCGCTAGCAACCACGAGTAGCGTGCCGTTGAGTTGCAGCAAGTCGGTGCGTTCGCCGAAGCGGCGCCACAGTCGGCGCGTGGGTCCGGCGAGGCGGGTTGTCAAGACGACACCGACAACGGCGTGGCCCGCTACGCCAACACCGACGATGACGCTAGCCCAGAATCCGATGTCAACCATGAAGGTCGAGCCTCAGGCCTCGGTCACGTCGCCGGGGTTCGTGTCGAGGCGCCACACGGCACCCGCACCGGGCCCAACGAGGGCGGTCACGGCCGTACCGCCCATGTCGGTGACAAAGAGGTCGCCCGCATGGGGGCCAAAGGATGCAGGCGCAAATCGCAGGCTGGTCGGTTCCTCGAGGCCAGATGCGACGGCACACGCGAATCCGGTGTCGGGCTCGATGCGGATGACTTCGCCTGTGACGTGAGCGGTAACATACAGGTTGCCGTCGGGGCCCACCGTCAAGTCGTCGTACCCCTTGGGGGCCAGGTAGGCGTCCCCGTGCGGGGCGTACAAGGACGGTTGTAGGGTTGCGGCACCTAGCGTCGAGGTGTGCAGGATGGCGCGCGGCACCGACTCATCGAAGGGGACGAACTCGATGGGGCTGGATTGGTTGCCGGTGATGGCAATCAGCAATCCTGCTTCCCCGCCATGGCTGGCGGGCCATAGGCCGTTAGGCCCGTAGTGGTCGCGCCAAGGGGCAGCTGGTCCTCCACCTGGCGGAATGCGGTTCAGGTAGGGTGGGGCGGTCGCCAACGGGTCGCTGGTGTAGAGTGAACCATCGGGGCCAAACGCCATGCCGTTGACGACGCGATGGCCGTCGCTGTAAGGCGTCATGGGTCCAAAGGAGCCGTCAGCCACTTGGAAGCGAACAACGCCTGCGGGGCCGGCCATTTCTTCCAACACCCCTGTGGCGTAGAAGTGGCGGTCCGCCGCGTTCCAAGTGATGCCGTGGCTGGCGGCCAAGTCGGTGACGGCCAGGAGGTGTCCTGCCGGGTCATACAGCAGTAAGCGGTCTCCGTGCAAGTCCACAACGACCAGATTCCCGGTGTCATCGAAGGCGAGGTTTTCCAATTGACTGTCCCATTGGGCAAACTGCGTCAAGCTGGGGGTCGCGCCTGGGCAAACAGGGTGAACGACGCCTGCGGGCGGGGGCTCGTCCGCGGCACCAAGGCTTGCTGTGCCAATCACGGCCATGGCTAGGCTAACGAGAATCCAACGTACGGCTACGACCACGCGGCGGCATTCGATTTGGCGGCTAAGGCTTTGTGTGGAGGGTCCGGGGCGAGAGAAGAGCGCGCGGCGGGCGGGGGCTCAAGCAAGATTTCATTTTCGCATACGGTTGCTTACCTGTGCCCGATTGCACCTTGGAGCGCCTCCGTGTTGACCATTTGGATGGCTTGGTGGAGGCGGCCGACGACGACGAAGCGTGGACGTACATGATTGCCCCATCGCGTGGTCGTGAAGGCATGCGGAAGTGGATGGAGAAACGGCTCGCGGTGGCGGTGGAAGGCAAGGGCATCACGTGGGTGGTTCGTGACCACACGGCGGCCGTGGTGGGCTCAACCAGCGTGTACGACTTGGACCGCAAGAATGGCTCTTGCAGTGTGGGCTATACCTGGCTCACTACGTCGGCCCGAGGCACCGGCCTCAACGCCATCATGAAATCACTGGTGCTGTCCTATTGCTTCAACCAATTGGACCTGCGCCGCGTTCAATTCACCGTGGATGGTCGCAATCTTCGCAGTCAGAGAGCCATGGCAAAGCTTGGCGCTACGCGAGAGGGGACACTGCGAAGTCACCGCGTGCTCCCGGATGGCTTTGTTCGCGACACCGTACTCTTCAGCGTCTTACAGTCGGAATGGCCTTCGGTTCGTGAGCGCCTCGAGAGCGACGTTGCACGACGAAGGGGTTCGGCTGAGGAGAGGCGATTCCAAGGCGAATTGCACGCCTGATGGGCTCAGGCGGCCGCTTTGCTAGCGGGCCAAAGAGGGGGCACGTCCGAGCCGGCCACCGTCTCCATGGCCAAGATGGCTCGGGCGACGGCGCGGGGATCGTCCCAGTGTGGGTAATGGCCGGCGTTCGCAAGCGGCGTAGTGGCCACCGACGGTGCGCGCCGACGGACGATGGCCACCTGGCCGGCGGCAATGGGGTCCGCCATCCCCCACACCATGCGAACCGGCACAGGCGCATGGGCGAGCGCCGCCATCCAGCGCGCTTCGTTCTCGCGGCGTTCGTCGTGGTAGGATGACAGGATGGCGACCGATGTTTTGCCGGTTCCGGGGCCGTTGGGGCCATCCACCATGCGCTGCCAATGCGCCTGCAAGTCGGGCGGGGGGCGGGTGCAGATTCGTTGCATGTTGCGCTCGAAAAGGGGGAACCGAGCAGCTTGAGCGATGGCGCGTCCAACGACCGGCACGCGCAGCACTTGTTGGATGGGCAGGGGGCGATTGCCCGACCACGTAACGCCCCCGTTCAGTAGCACCACGCCTTGAATGATGGGCCCCGGCCAGGAACCGGCGACAATGCGGGCGAGGATTTCCTGCACCACGCTGACGCTGTAGTCGTGCGCCACGAGGATGGTTCGTTCGACGTCCAATTGTCGCCACAGACCAAGCAGCATCTCCACTTGGTCGGGGAAAGTGATGCTTGCGGGTCGGTCGCTGGCCCCGTAACCAAGCAGGTCGGGTATGATGCGCCGCCGACCCACGGAGCCGTCGTGCGAGTCGGACGGGACGGCTAGTGCGTCCAGAAGGGGACGCCAATCGAGGCTACTGGTCGGAAAGCCATGCAGAAACGTGGTGTTCAAGTGGCGAAGATTGCCGTTGGCAGCCCCTTGGCCGGGACCGTCGACGCGGCACCACACACGCTGCTGGTCCACCATGAAGACAGCCCCCTGGCTGTCCCATGAATCGTCATTCATCCATATCCCTCGCGCATCTCAAAGTCATCATCCATGTCCGCAAAGCGGGCGGGACTGAGCCATGGTGCCACCTCGCCATCCACCGCATCCGCCAGCCGCTCGCCTAGGGCTAGCCCACGCATCAGGCCAAAGCCATTGTCGCCGGTCACAACGAACAGGTCGTCATGTTCCGGCACGGGGCCGCACAAAGCGTGACGGTCCGGTGTTGCCACACAAAGACCGGCCCAATCGCGCCGCAGGCTGGCCTCGGCACCGCCCTTGAAGCGCCGCACGACGCGTCCTGCAATCGACTCACGGAACTCAGGGTCTGCGGCCTGATTGTAGGTCTCGGGGTCGTGCGGTTTCAGGATGGTGCCGTTGCCGGC
>JBFJXH010000165.1:0-3951 GCA_041623215.1 Thermoplasmatota archaeon | reverse complement strand
GCATCTCTTGTAAGGGTGGTGCTGCGGGGGCCGGCAACGCTGTCCTAACGCCATCCGGCGAAGCATTCCCGTAAGTGGCCGCGACCCCTGGCCTCTTAATACGAGGCCCCTTGGCCCGCTTAGTGGCACGTCGAAGGCGTCGAAAAATCAAGCCGGGCAAGAAGCGCGGACCGGGGCATAACGAGGTCAACAAGGCCAGCGCCGAGTCTCGCAGCCGTGAGCGCATGCTCCACCAGGGGAAGGAGGACTACTTCCGGTACGACGTCCGTGAAATCTTGGAGGGCGACCTTTCCATGGAGGAGGAAACGTGGCGGCCCATTGTCCAGTCCCTGTACACCCAGGGCAGCCGGAACTCCATCAAGGAGGCCAAGCTGTGGCTCAACGAGAAGGCGGTTGAATTGGAGATTCCCGAAGACGCCGTCAAGAAGATTAAGGGAATTTTTGACCAATACGCCACGTGGCGTTAGCGGCAATTTCACATTGACGAACGGCGAGGCCGGCAAAATCATGCGGCCGACCACGGGCGAAAAGGGTAGCCGAACGCAACGCGATGTCAGGCGCACCCCCCCCCCTCTCCCGGCGCGGGCCAGCGCACCTGACAGACTACGCGGTTCCTAGATGAGCGCCGCAGTGTTGGCAATAGGTTGATGCCTGCGGGTTAACACGGGTGCAGGAGGGACACTTAACGCGTTGTACGGCGGTAGCTGGCGCCCCGCCGCGACCTCGCCGGACCACCACCACTTGCTGCTGTTGCTGCTGGGTCGCTCCGCGACTGCCGCCTGAGAACAGGGCTGCTATGAAGAGGATGAAGGCGAAGAAGAGGAATGTCCCTCCTATGCCGCCAAGAAAGTCGACATCAATGCCTGCATCAAGGCCGTAGAACAGCATGGCCCCTAGAAACAGGAACAGCGCCGCCATCAGAAGGCCGCGGCCGCGGTCAGCCATGTTGGTGCCTCCCGCAGCGCGTACAGAACTGCGCCGTGGCAGCCATTGACATGCCGCATTCCACGCACAGCCTACTGCGCGCTTGGCCGGCTGCGCCAAAGGCGCCTTCGTCGAAGTCTTCGCCTGAGACGACGACCACCTGTTGTTGCTGTTGTTGGCCGCCACCACGGCCTCGTGCCAGTCCCACAATAAGGAAGACCAAGCCAAGGACAAAAAGGATTGGCGAGACGAAGAACAGGAAGATGAAGCCCACGACAACGCTTCCCCAGTCGCCACCGGCAAACATGGCAATCGGCAGCAGCACCGCCGCAATCAGAATGATGATGCCGGCCCACAGGGGGCCATTTCGTCCATTGGCCATAGTGTTCAGGCGGTTGCTTGGCCGCAGCCGGGGCAGAAGGCGACGCTGTCGGGAATGCGCTTATTGCAGCCGCTGCAGACGATGCTGACGCTGCTGGCGCCAGTGCTGTCACTGGACTGGGTCACGACGCGCCCGCCCGCCAGAACGACGGATTGCTGCTGGCTGCTGCCGCCCCCACCGCCACCCGCAGATTCTGCCCCACCGCCGCTCGGGCCTCCGGCCAAAAAGAAAATGCCCACGCCCAGGAAGACGAAGCTGGCAATGAGAAGGATGACAGTTGGCGTGCCGTCGAAGGTTGCAATGGCCAAGATCATCGTAATCAGCATCGCCACCAGGAAGATGCCGCCGATGACCATGGTAACGGTCCGGTCCATGCCGTTGTTGTCGGTCATGTAAGGTAAGACCCCACGTCGGCTCCTTTAGGGTTGTCGGTGTCTTTGTCGGCCTTCGCCGATGACGCTCGGGGCCTTTGGTTCGGCGCCTGCCGGATGACGCAGGGCCCCAGTCAACCACTAGGCTACGCCGGCATCCGGCACAACTTCCCCATCCGCCGGCGCGCCTGCGGGCGTGGAAACGGCCGGCTTCAAGCGGTCGCGGCCACCCACATACGGGCGCAGCACTTCAGGGATGACGACGCTGCCATCGGCCTGCTGGAAGTTCTCGAGGATGGCCACTAATGTGCGCTGGACCGCCATCGCCGTGGAGTTGAGCGTATGCACGAAGGAGGTGGGTTCCCCGGGCGCCTTCCGGTTGCGCGTGTTGTAGCGCCTTGCCTGGTAATCGGTGCAGTTGGAGCACGAAACCACTTCTCGGTAGGCCCCCTGCACCGGCATCCAGGCCTCGATGTCATATTTCTTGGCGGCAACAGTGCCCAAGTCGCCCGTGCAGATGGTCACAACGCGATACGGAATGCCAAGGCCTTGGTAGATAGCTTCGGCGTTGGCCAGCAATTCCTCGTGGATGTTCCACGAGTCCTCGGGCTTGGCGTAGACAAACTGCTCCACCTTGCTGAATTGGTGGACGCGGAAGATGCCCTTCTGGTCTTTCCCGTGCGCGCCGGCCTCCTTGCGGAAGCATGGTGATACGCCAGCGTAGCGAAGCGGCAAGTGCCGGTCCTCAAGAATCTCACCCATATGAAGCGCGGCAAGGGGGTGTTCGCTGGTAGCAATCAGGAAGAGCTCCGGCGCGTCTCCACCCTTTGCGTCGGCCCCGGTGCCGGCTTCAACGCGGTAAATGACCTCTTCGAAGTCCGACAGGTCTACCGCTCCCTCGACAGCTTCGCGGCGCAGCATGTAGGGTGGCTCGATGGGCGTGAAACCCTTGTCCGCGAGATGGCTAAGCGCATAGAACTCCAATCCTCGCGCCAACAGCACCAAGTCGCCCTTCAGGTAGAAGAAGCGGCTTCCGGCAGCGCGGGCAGCGCGCTCAAGGTCGGCGATGTCGAGTGAATCCAGTAAATCAACATGGCTGACGGCGTCAAACGAGTGCGTTGGTTGCCCACCCCAGTCGCGCAGGAGCACGTTGCCGCCGTCGTCCGCGCCCACGGGCACAGAGTCATGCATCAGGTTGGGAAGGGCCCGCAGTTCGCGGTCCCTACGCGCCTCGAGGTCTGGCACCTCAACTTCGAGGCGGTCCAGTTCAGCCTTGATGGATTTCATGGCATCTAGCTCAGCTTGACCCGTGCCGCCCGCTTTCTTGGCAGCGGCAACCGCCTTACCCGCCGCGTTTCTCTTGGCGCGTAGCTCGTTCAGGTCGGCCACGCCTTGTCGCCATGCTTCGTCCAAGGCCCGCACCGCATCAACAACGGCAACATCACGCCCGCGCTTCTTGAGGTCGGCACGAACGACGTCGGGCTCTTCGCGAAGGAGTCGAATATCCAACATGGCAGCAGCGCGACCACTTGGCCGCGCCATTTCAAGGCTTGGCGGCAGGCAACACGGCCCTTAGGTAGCGCTCACGCAACGCCGGCGGCCCGCAGGCACCCCAAGACATCATCGAGGCTTCGAAGAAGTCCCATGCGCGTGGGCGATGCGGCCACGATGACGAGTTGACTGCCCTCCACGTTGATGTCCAGAAACCCATCGTCGTCCGGGGCCAGCGCCTGGGCGAGGCGTGTGGCCTCTTCTGCATCACGCAGTTGCAAGCTGATGCGCGCCTGTTGTTGACCGGATTCAGGAGTCATGAGTCTGGCGGTCTCCGGAACCGCGAGTCCACGGCTGCGTCTTGAGTCCGTCGGCAAGCGCCGCAAGGAACGTGGGCAGGCCATCTGCCGGAAGCGTAGCGCCCGCCGCCATGGGATGCCCGCCTCCCTCGCCGCCAGCGGTTGCAGCCGCGTCTTGGACGGCGGTTGCCAAGTCGAGGCCTTGCGCGACCAAATCCTGCGTTCCACGGGTGCTCACTTGGAGGGAACCATCGGCTCGTGGCGCCGCAACCACGGCGGGAACGGCATCGTCGGCGAGCGCATGCTCCATGCCCAAGCCGGCCACCATGCCCGTGTAGGCGGGATTGTCAATACGACCCCATTGCAGGTTCGCTTCGCGTCGGATGGTCTGCTGCAATTGCTGCAAGCTGCCATGAATCGCTTCCTGGTAGGCTTGCAGACAACGCTGCGCGCCTTCCAGTGCAGTGCGGTCACCCATCAAGAG
>JBFJXH010000164.1:0-3951 GCA_041623215.1 Thermoplasmatota archaeon | reverse complement strand
GGGGCTCGATTGCTTTGTCACGGGCGAACCGCGCGAATCGGTGTATCACTTGTGCAAAGAGGCAGGCATTCACTTTGTGGCCGGCGGCCACTATCTGACCGAACGGCTTGGCACGGCGCGCGTCGGCGATTGGGTTGCCGGAGAGCTTGGCTTGAAGCACACGTTTGTGGACGTGGCCACGGAAGTATAGGTGGAATCGCCGCTCGTTAGCGTGGCGCCGGGCCCTCCCCTCCGGTGCCATCTCGCCGCGCGATGTGGGCCCTAGGGGTCGTCACGGGGCGTTTGGGTCGCGGACACCGCCTCGGCAAGGGCTTGGACCACGGCAGCAGCGATGTCGGCTGTAACGCCTGGCACACGCTGGAGGTCGTCCACGCTGGCTGACCGCAGGCCCTCGAGGCCGCCAAAGGCCTGCACCAAGGCGGCACGGCGCTTGGGACCGATTCCCTTGATTTGGTCCAGTGGGCCCGCCGCAGCCGCCTTGGTGGCTTGCCGCCGGACCTGTGTGATGCCGAAGCGATGGGCCTCGTCGCGGACCCGTTGCAGTAATTGCAAGCCGGCGTTGTCCCTTGGCAACCGAATGGGATGGAGGCGGGTGGGAACGAAAATTTCTTCGTCGCGCTTGGCGAGGCTGCAAATCGGCAGCGTTGCCGCCTGGCCGCCAACGGCTTGCAGGGCTTGGCGCGCGGCGGCAAGTTGGCCTTTGCCTCCGTCAATCAAAACGAGATCTGGCAGGGGCTTGCCTTCAGCCACGCGTCGCTGGTACCGTCGGCCAACCGCCTCGAAGAGGCTGGCGTAGTCGTCAATGGTGCGGCGGGTCTTCCCCGACCCGGTATGGGCTCCCGCTTGCTGGTCGGCGCCGACCTGGCGCATGTTGAAGGTCCGGTACAGCGCCTTGACGGGGGCACCGTCCTGGAACGAAACCATCGCGGCGCGCGTATGATGCCCAGCGTGGTGGCTGATGTCGAAGCCTTCGATGGACCGGGGTGCGATTGCCAGTCCGAGAGCTTCCTGCAAGGCTTCCACCGCGCCCATGCCGCGGCGGGCCCGGCGCTCTACTTCTTGGATGAGGCGCAATTCGGCATTCTTGTGCGCGACTTCGACCCAACGTCGCTTCTCGCCGCGCTGAGGCGCCTCGACCGTGACGGCGTGGTCGGCCATTGCGCGCAAATCAGCTTCCAGGTCTGCGACCAAGGTTGCAACGGTTTTTGTGGGGGCCAGGCGGCCGTCTGCACCCAAGGTATCGAGGGTAACGTGGCGCGGGACCGCGGGCTGGTCGCGGTAATGGGTGCGGAGGAAGTCGGCCAGCGCGTCGCTCGGAGAGAGGTCTGCCAGCCCTTCCACATCAAACGGCGATTGGCCGACAATTCGGCCGTCCCGTTGGTGCAGGATGACCACCACGCCCGTATCTCCGGTGGCAGAGATGGCGGCGACGTCGCGATCTTCCAAGCGTTGCGTGAAGACGTGTTGTCGCTCCATGGTCCCCTGCAATCCAGCCAATTGGTCGCGGATACGGCCCGCGTCTTCGAATCGTGACTCTTGGGCGGCCACCTCGAGGTCGGCGCGCAGTTCCTTCATCAGGTCGTTGGCGCGGCCAGTTAAGACAGCCTTGACGCGTCCCACGAGGGTGTCGTATTCTTCCCTCGTGCATGCATCAATGCAGGGGGCAACACACTTGCCGATGTCATAGTAGAGGCACTTCGTCTTGGGTAGCACCCGGCAGCGTCGCAGGGGGACCAGGTCGTTCAGGAGGCGCATCAAGTGGAAGGCGCCGTAGCCGTCGGGGAAGGGGCCGAAATAGGTGCCGCCATCGCTGCGGTAGGTGTGCGTCTTGATGAGGCGTGGCCAGGGGCCAGCGGTGAGTTTGAGGTAGGGGTAGGAACGGTCGTCTTTGAGGCGGACGTTAAAGCGCGGTTTGTGGCGCTTGATGAGTGTCTGCTCGAGGAGCAGGGCTTCCTTCTGATTAGCGACCGCGATGTAGTCGATGCCAGCTGCTTCTTCCATCAGCGCGAGCGTCTTGGGGCTGCGGTCGCTGCCGGACAAATAGGACCGGGCGCGGGCGCGCAGGTCCACCGCCTTGCCCACGTACAAGATCTCACCTCCGGAGGTTTTGCTGCGCCATTGGTAGACGCCGGGCTCCTTGGGTAGGCGGCCCACTTGTTCCCTCAGCGCGCGTCGGCGCCCGGTGGCGTCGCTGGTCGCGGGTGACACCTCCTTAGCCTCGGCCACGCGGTGCAGCGTCGGGCCCTATCGAAAACCGTTATGGCGTGAGCTTGATGGAACCACATGGACCACTGGGTATCCCTGCTCGTGAGCGCGGCCTTGACGCTGCTGATTGGCGGCTTTTTCGTGCACGCTGCCGCCAAGCTTGTCATCGACCGCAGCTCGTTTGGCCAGGCAATCTTGGCGTTCTTGTTGGGGACCCTGCTGGCCACTGGCGTGATGGCCTTGGCCGGAGACCCCTTGGGGCGCCCCATTGCGACGTTGCTGGGCCTCATTGCCATGGCGTTTGCATTTGCGGCGGTGTATCGAACCAAGTGGTCCAAGGGCGCCATCATTGGCGTCGTAGCCTGGATCATCTGGGCGGCCGTCACGGCCCTCGTAAACTGGTTCTGGCCCTACTAGTGGCCCCCTAGTGGCTGGGGCGCCAACCGTGCATCGGTGGCCAAGCGCGAACGCGTCGGGCTTGGCCTAGCGCGGGCTGACCGCGCCTTGCATCAGCGGGGTCCGACGAGGCGCGGTTATGGCTGTAGCAAGTCGTCCACTTGCACCTTGGCGCGCTTGGCACGTCCGAGGTCGAATTGGAACTCCACGCATAGGTGGTCGATGGCGAAGCGTTGGTCCACGAAGTGCAGCATGTCGGCCACCGCATCCATGGCGAAGCGCCCTTCGTCGCCTTGCGTGGGCAGGTGGTCGTGGAAGTCCAAGCCGAGCACGTGAGGGTCTTCAGCGGTCACTTCGGCCTGGTCGCAAAAGGCGTGTTCCATTTTCCCTTGCAGGTCGGAGAGGGCGGGGCCATCCACGGGGCGCTGCGTGGTCACTTCGATGAAGTAGCCTACACCGTCGATGTAGGGGTTGAGACGGATTGTCTGCAGCAGTTCGTCAATTGATGACACCATGTAGCCTACCAGTCGCGAAATTCACTAAAAGGGTTGAGGGCCACCAATAGCCGCGCACCAGATGAATCCGGGCCGTGGCCGGGCACTCGCCTGGCAGGCCGGGGGATGCGCGAAGAGTCCCGTGAAAAGAGCCGCTGGCGTGATTCGAACACGCGACCTCGTCCTTACCAAGGACGTGCTATACCTCTAAGCCACAGCGGCGCCGGGTGCACCGTGTCACCACGGGGCGAGGCGCGCCACAAGAAGGCCCTATTTGAGGGCCACGGGTCGGGCAAGGAATCCGTCCCATCCTTCCACGAAGCCAAAGTCGTCGTAGCCGCCTAGCACCTGCACCGAGAAGCCGCAAGCCTCGAGCTGTTGCACAATCCAGGTAGGTTCCAGTAGGCGTAGCCGATGCACTTCGCGGCGGTGGAGTTCGTCGCCGTTGGGCTGACGACGCCAGGTGTCGATGCTTCGGGTCAGCCAGCCGCTTTGTTCCTCGGAATGGGCTTCCACGCGCCAGTTGCGCCCCGACCGTTGGGCATGCGTTGGTCCGTTGCTGGCGCGACCTGGAGTGGCGGCGTCAAACAGGAAAATGCCGCCCTCTGGTAAGGCGGCTCGGGCGCGCTGGAACAGGTTCGTTACGGATGCATCACCGTGGGCCGCGGCCACGTGGCTAACAATTTCGCCCACTGCCGTGATGGCGAGGCACGAAGGAATGTCTGCGTGGGCGGCATCTGCCACGTGGAAGTTGCAATTTGGCGCCTGACGCTTGGCCACGGCGACCATGCTCGGCGAGATGTCGCTGCCCGTGCCCGTGAAGCCACGCTTGGACAAGAAAGCCAAGAGTGTCCCT
>JBFJXH010000163.1:0-3963 GCA_041623215.1 Thermoplasmatota archaeon | reverse complement strand
CATCGTGCAAGGCTTCGTTCCCGTCCTTGACCATGCTGCCCTCGGCTTCCCAGTGGAGGCCCACATCTTGGCCCGCTTCACGCCCGACCCCGGCGTGGAGCAACGAGAAGTGGCCAACCGCTTGGCCAAGGTGGCTGGCGTCGAGGCGGTGCACGTCATCGGCGGCGAGTGGGATCTCATCATCAAAGTGCGCGCTGCCAGCACCGAGGCGCTTGCAGACCTCGTGTTGGATGGCATTCGCACGGTGCCCGGCGTCGAGCGCAGTGTCACTTGCACCACCTTCTACAGCGCCTCGGGTCGCGGCCTCGCCAGCTAACGTGCCTGGTCCCAACCTAGTCGCGGCTAACACCGCCGCTTGTTGATGCTGATGGTGCGCCGGCTTCATGGCGGCCGGACGGCAACCTCACCGGGACCGCGGCGGCAGTTACGATGGAGGTTTCGCGCCAAAAATGATGGGGCGCGGCGCAGGCGGTGCTGCTGCAGCTGCTGCGTCCGGCGCCACCGTGCTACTCGACTGCCCGGCGGCCTGGCTCGCTCCAGCATCGGCACCCACCTGGCCGGGGAGTCGAATTTCGTCCAATCCTTGCGGCACCCCGATGGCCGAGTACCCGGCGTCAACGTACAGTGTCTGGCCGGTGACACCGGAGCCTTGTTCCGATAGCAAGAAGAGTGCGCTGCGGGCCACGTCTTGTTGGCTGACGTTGCGGCGAAGCGGCGCACAGTGTTTCATCCAGTCGAGGATATTGTCGAAGCCAGGCACCCCGCTTGCTGCCAACGTCCGAATGGGGCCGGCACTGATGGCGTTCACACGAATGCCTCGACTGGGACCCATGACGGCCGCCAATTCGCGCGTCAATTCTTGCAGCGCCGCCTTGGCCGTGCCCATGACGCGGTAGCCAGGTACGACGCGGTCGGCGCCTAGGTAGGTGAGGGCCACGACGCCGGCACCCGGGTTGAGGCGGCTTTCGGCGTGATTGCAGAGGCGCACCAGGGAATAGGCGCTCACATTGAGGGCGGTGGCAAAGTCGGCATCCGTGGTCTTGGTGATGTCGTCGCTCAACGCCTCCGCTGGCGCGAATGCGATGCAATGGACCATCATATCGAAGTCGCCCTGGGCTTGTTCGAAAAAGCCCTTGACAGACTCCTCGTTCGTCACGTCGCATTCGTGCCACGCTTCAATCCAATCATTCCCCTTGACTAGGCCCATGAGGCGGCTCAGGAAGCGCTTCTGGTACCCAAGCGTCACCTTGGCGCCGTGGGCAGCCAATTCCTGGGCGATTGCCCAGGCGATGCTGTCCTCGGAAGCGACGCCAAAAACCAAGGCACGTTTGCCGGCGAGGTCAGTCGGATTGGTCATGACAAGCGCCGACTTGGGACGCGACTTGAAGGTGTCGTCCCAGGCTGAACCAGTTCGATGCCAACTACCGGAGCATCACAACCGGCGTGTCAACGCCGTCTAAGTCCACTTGGCAGGCGGGGCAAACAGGATCTGCATCGAGACAATCGTGCAGGTTGCCACACGTTGGGCAAGCTCCAAGGCGCTGCGGCGCAGCTAGGTCCAACACGCCGTCCTCCTCCTGGACGAGGCCCGCAACCGCCAATCGTCGAACATGGTGGTGGACCGTTTGGCGGGTCACGCCATAGGCGTGTGCCAGGTCGGCACGGGTACAGCCGCCGCGGTGCGCCACGAACCGCAGAATATCCGATTGGGCCCGGTTGAGTGGGCGCGCCGGTTTTTCGTGGGCATGGAAGCGTACGCGGCGTCCGTCACGGACGCGACGGACGAAGCCTTCCCGCTCTAGCGTATGGAGATGATGCGCCAACGTTCCGTTGCCAACTTGCAGACGCATGCGCAACTCCCGATACGGCACTCCGGGGTTGTCCTCGATGGCTGCATAGATGCGGTTCCGGGTCTCTTGCCGAAGCACCTCGTCGCGACGGACGCGCGAAAACAGGCCCATGCCTGCGACGCCGCCGGCGCTCCATAGGACGCGGCCAGCCCAGTATCTACCCGTCTCGGTGGCGGCGACGAAACAAGGCCAGGAGGCCGCCTCCAGTCGCTACGGCGGCAGCGACGGCCGGGGCACCCAGAAACGGAATGCCACGCAGGTCTTCGTGGTGGGTCACAACGGTGAGCGTTTCCACGTTGCTTGCCAAGCCGGTTCCGGCCACCGCTTGGAAGATGAGGCTTGCCTGGGCGGAGGTTTGGTTCTCGGCTAGCTCTGCCCCTGTGATGCGCAAGTAGAATTGGACGGTTTGGCCCGCCTGCACCGTGGTCGGTGGCGTCAGGGGCTCCACCAAGATGCCTCCCGCGGTGTCTAGCACTTGC
Source organism: Thermoplasmatota archaeon (assembly GCA_041623215.1). Classification (GTDB taxonomy): domain Archaea; phylum Thermoplasmatota; class E2; order JACPAO01; family JAHFTW01; genus JBFJXH01. The sequence goes on along the minus strand of JBFJXH010000163.1, from coordinate 1,634 downwards.
AGGCGCACGCCGTGGGCGGCGCCATTGTATGCCGTCACGTCAACCGGCACCGTCCGGACTTCGCCCGTGGCTACCGTGCCAAAATTGACCAAGCCGGCGCTGACCACGATACTTGCTTCGGCGCTCGCCCGGGCCGTTGCACCAACCGGCACAACCGTGTCCACGTAGGCCAGGGCGTCGGGAATCGGCGGCGGTGGATGGGGGCCCTCGGTGGCGATGCGAAGCTGGTGGTCGCCTTCTTGCTCAAAGCGCACCGTGCCTGCCCACAAAACGGACTCGTAGGCCTGCAGGCGAACGTCGTGCGACGAGCGCAGACCACCATCAACCAGGATGTGCACCCGACTGTCGGCCGGATGTTGGTAGGGATTGACCAAGCGAACAAAAGCTTCGACGGTCGCGCCGGCACGGGGATTGCGGTCACTAAGGCCGAAGGTGCCAGCCTCGATGAAGATCTGGTTTTCTACCACGGCGATCCGGTCTTCGGGGTCCTCGCGGGGCGGTTCCTCCGGGGGAACTTCCGCCGGCGTTTCAGGGTCCTCGTGACTCTGGGGGGGTGGCGGTTGCTGGTCGGGGTCCTCGGGGTCAGTTGGTTGGGTTGGGTAGGGGCTGCCCGTACCTCCACCTCCGCCTCCACCATCGTGCCAGGAGCCACTGTAATCCACGCTGAGGCTCGGCGCTCGGTTGCCTGACATGTCGGTTGCTACGACTCGGTAGGTGCCTGCGTCTCGCAAGCCATGCCACCGCCGGTCCAGGGGGCCCAGGGAGCTCACTTCGACCCATACTTCCCCGTCTTGGCGCTCGATGACGAATGGCCCCGGATTGTGTTCGCGTGGATCGCCCCAGCCAAGCACGTCGTGTGTCCCGTCGTCGGCTTCGTTAATCACCGGCCGTCCGCACCACTCGCAACCCGGCCAATTTGGCCACTGCGGTGCAACGAAGTCCGGGCCAAACACCAGCAGGTCGCCAATAGGGCCGCCGCTTGCCGTTGCAAAGAAGCCGTCGCCCACCGCTGTCGCCATGTCCTGCCCGTTCAATTGGTGGCGCTCATCGCGGTACAGAATGCTCCCGGTTCCGGCGTCCCGAAGTTGCAGTTCCCAGGAGTCCTGGCTGACGCGGGAGCGCAGAATCATTTGGTCCCCGGCAACCACGGGTGGCGTCCGATAGGGGTAGCCGGTTGCATCGGTCCAAAGCGTCGCGCCGGTAGCCGCATCCAAGGCGCCGGCGAGCCCGAGCACGTTGAAGGCCACGAGGCCATTGCCGACGGCTGGGCGGTAGACGGAGTCGGGGTCGCCCGCGGGTGGCCATTGGGGGGCGTGGAGGGACCGGGTCCACACCACTTGCCCTTGGTCGATGGCCGTAATGTGGATGGTTCCCACGTTGCTGTCGCCGCGAAGATCAACGATGTAGAGGTAGTCGCCTACGGCGGGTGGGCTCATGGCCCAACTACTTGGGGGTACCATCGACCAGGCCAGCGTGCCGTCGGGGCGCCATGCCGAAACGTTGTGGTAGGCAACGTGAACGAACGTGCCATCGTGGCCCACGGGCGCGCCGTGGCTGTGGGGTCGTTCGGCCGTCCACAAAAGTTGGCCATCAAGGTCGGTGGCGACCAAGGTGTTCGTCTCGCCCTCCACCAT
>JBFJXH010000162.1:0-4005 GCA_041623215.1 Thermoplasmatota archaeon | reverse complement strand
CGGGTCGCCGTCGGGGACAGGCGCAGCAGTGGCTTGAACCGGCGGCGTGCCAGGGAAGCTCGCTGAGCTAGCCCCTCGCGGGGGGCGCCATTCGCGCACGTTCAACCCCACCGGTGCCACGCGGGGTGACCTTCCTCGACGGCCACAAATGTGCCCGTGCAGGTGGCGGTAATCTTGCGGCCGCGGGGGGTATCGGCCCAGATTTCAGCGCGCACCTTGCAAAGGCGCTCGCCGTCGCCGGACGGGGACTCGGCCCATGCCTTGACGGTGAGTTCTTCACCGGCAGGCGTTGGCGCACGCAGCTTGACGTGAAAGTCCGCCGTGACCGTACACATCGCTTCGCCCCATCCGTGATGCTCCATGAGCGTCATGGCCGCGCACCAATTGCTGTGGCAGTCCAGCAAGGTGCCAATGATGCCGCCGTTGATGACACCAGGGAAGGCCTGGTGGTGAGCCTCAGGTGTGAAGCGACAAATGAACGCGCGGCCCGCGTGGGGACCCTCCGTATTGTCTTCATCCTGCTCCCAATAGCTCTTGATTCGAAGGCCTTGGTCATTGGCGGGGCCGCATCCGTAGCAGATGCCATGCGAGGCAAAGCGGTCCTGACACGCCTCGGTGGTCGCGGTGGAATGGCTGGATGTACCCTGAGACATCAAGCCTACGAGTCAGGCAAGGCGTATGGCGGTTGTGGCCCGGACTAGGACCAGCGCGACCCGGCCCGCTTTTCCCACACCCGGTCGGCAACAAGGTCACGGACCATCGCGTCTAGGAACGCCTCGTCTTCGGCCTCTTCATCTTCCACAACGCCGGCGATGTCAGCCCACTTGCTTTCCAGCGTCCGCATCATCGCCTCCTCAATTGTGCCGCGGGCCAAGAAGTACCAACTATCGACGGGGCGCGTTTGCCCGATGCGGTGCAGGCGGCCTTCGCATTGCTCATGCTTGGTCGGTGTCCAATCCAGTTCGGCGAAGGCGACGGTGCCCGCCGCCATCTGCATGCCATCAACTCCGTGGCCCGTCGCGTCCATGGTGCAGACAAGAAATGGGTAGTTGTCCAACCCATCGATGATGGCGCGGCGCTTCGGCGGCGGCGTGTCGCCGGTGATGATGGCTGGCTTGCCCGGCAGTGCCTCAGCAACCGCGTGCACCACGCGCTTGTGGTACGCGAAGATCACGGCGCGCTCTCCATTGGCGGCTAGTTCTCGCCCCCACTCTGCGATGGCCTCAACCTTCGCCATGGCAGCCTCGCGCCGCAGTTGCGTCAATCCGGCTCGCAGTTCGACGCCGATGCCGGTATCGTCCAAGTGGTGCTCAGCAGCCCATTTGCCAAGCCGTGCCAAGATGTGGTCCTCGCTCGCCTGGTAGGCCTTGGCCGTCGCCGCACTCAAGTCCACGTCCCGCGTGATGCGTTGCAAGGGCGGCAAGTCCGTGGCCACTTCCTCCTTGGTACGGCGCAGCAAACATACGTCTCGGAGACGGCCTCGAAGCGTCCGTCGATCGAGCCGCTCCAGGGCCGTCATAGCATGGACCCATTGCAAATGCCCATGTTGGTCCGGCTTCCACCAGTGCGGCAAGACTCCCCGGTAAATGCCCAGCACATCCTCAACGCGGTCCAGCAAGCGCAACTGGTGCAGCAGGTCTTCGCGTCGATTCTTGATCGGCGTCCCCGTTAGGGCAAATCGGTACGGCACATCTTCTACGAGGGTGCGCGCGTGAAGACTCCTTTGCGCGTGTGGATTCTTGAAATAATGCGCCTCATCCAGCACCACGCAGCGCGGCGCTAAGGCTCGAAGGGCATCCAAATGGCGGCCCAATAATTCCGGATTGACGATGGTCAGGTCAGCTCCGAGTACCTTGTCGCGACCTGGTTGCAAGACCTGCGCGCTTCGCCAGGGCATCCACTTCAGAACTTCCCGGTGCCAGCCAGACTTCACGCCGGCCGGGGCAACCACCACAGCGGGGTAGGCATCGGCCTGCTCAATCGCATCAAGCGCCTGGACGGTCTTACCAAGGCCCATGGCATCGGCCAGGATGGCCCGTTGTTTCTGGACGAGAAACGCGACGCCGGCCCGCTGATAGGGTCGCAGATGCGCCGACAATTCTTGCTCGCGGGTGGCGGCCTGCCGCAGCCCTCCCGCGTTGCGATGCGCTTCAATCGCGTCCTGGGTCGCGTCGTCTGCTGCCATGCGCCAGGCCCGCCGCAAATAGGCCACGGCCCGCGCGCCGTCATGCGTGTCGGGCCACAGATACAATCGCGTGCCGGGCTCATAGGACGGCATCGCCAAACCACGGTCCTGCAAGTCCTCCAGCAGGTGGTCGGCCAGTCGAGGCGCGTAGAACCCAGCGTCATACGTGATGGTCATGAATTGACTTCGCTCCCGCCCCATCTCGCGGCGGGGCGGGAGCAGGCCAATGGCCTCTTGTCCGACGGAATTCGCGCGCCTGGCCAAAGTTCAGGACCCCTGGGCTGTAGCCCGATGGGCGTGGGCGGCTTTACGCGCGTAGCGGGTCCCGTCGGCGGGGCCCGGAACAGCCGAAGCTGAACAAGGGGACGAAGGCGCCCTAGCGTATGGCCGTTGCCGCTCGTTTCACTCGAAGCCGAGCACGTCCATGCCGCGAACCATGTCGCCGGTCATGAGGTAGCCTTGGTGGAACCAGACATCCCAAATGTCGCCGGCGGGGTCGTAGCGGTCAACGATGCGGGGGTTGTCCAAGTCGTTGAAATCGACCAACACGACGCCTGCAGCGTAGAAGCCCATGACCAGCATGCCGGTGTCCTCGATGAGGCGGCCAAAGTGTGCCGTGCACGACCCGTCGTGGGCATCGGTGGCGGTGGGGCTCACGTGCCCATGAAGAACCGGGTTGGTTTCATCGGTGATGTCGTAGAACCACAAGTTTCCGATGGGGCCGGAGTAGGTTTGGCCCTCGGAGCCTTCTAGGTAGAAGTCGCAACTGTTGGTGCCGCCGCCGCCGTGTTCATCGCCGAGAATCATGATGGAGGCATTGTGGTTCACCATCGCCAAGTGACTGAACGAGCCTGGGAAGGCAACGGTTTCAGGCGCATCCTCGAGCACGTCCCCAACGACCGGAATGCCGTGCTGGACGCTTGGGTAGTCTTGCTCGTGCACCATGATTGGGGCCTTCGGGTCGGTGATGTCCCACACTTCCCATTGGCCGTAGCCGGCGCAATAAGCGCGGAAGAAGTCGCGGCTGGCGTTGATGAAGAAACTGATGTCGTGGCAGCCATTACCGTTGCCGAACTGGCCGACTTCCACGGGGCGCTCGGGGTTGGACCAATCGACGATGTCAATCTTGCCGCTGCCACCAGAATTGTACACGATGGGCGTCCCGGGGACGACCGCGATGTTGTGGTTGCCGTGGGTGGTCTCAAAGTTCCCGATGAGCTTTGGCTTGGTGGGGTCGGTTACATCGGTGGCAAACATGTTGCGTCCACCAGCGGTCGTAATCACGACAAGGCGACCATCGGGAAACAGCATGGTGTCCGCGTCGCGAACGGGCACGTCGGGGGCTTCACCAATCACCTTGGGCTCTTCTGGATTGGACAAATCCACCACGTACAGGGGGCCGCTGCTGCGGCCACCGATGAAGCCAAGCGAGCCAAAGATAGCAATGCCGCCGGCCGTGGAAACTCCTTCCACTTCCGCCAAGCGAGTCATGGTAGATGGCGCCGCCGGCAAGTCGCGGTAGGTCGGCTTGTACCAGTGGAGCGTGCCATCATCCGCGCGGTCCTTGATGAGGCCCGCTTGCGGCGCAACCGCCAAATCGCCGTTTACGAGAAAGCCGTAGGCCTCGTGGCTGCCATCTCCTGCAACCGCGTTCGCGGCGGCATTGGAATTAGTGTTAACTGGCTCGTCTCCGGCCAAGCAGCCGGCAAACATGACCGTCACCACGGCCATCGCTAGAATGATGCGCATGATTGCGCGGTTGTATCACTTGAAAATAAGGCTGATGGGAGAAAGCACGTGCATACCGCCACTAATCGCGT
>JBFJXH010000161.1:0-4010 GCA_041623215.1 Thermoplasmatota archaeon | reverse complement strand
TGTGGCCGGCCCATCATGGGCGACGCCCGAGCAGGTTGGACAAGCGTGGGGGGAGCCCGGCGAGTTCTGGCCCTTCGTTTTTGACTCGCTTGATAAACTCCGGCCAGTCGCCTTCCAAGTGCCCAGCTCGGCAGCCAAAATTCTCGTGGGGGACGCGCTGAAAATCGACATTGACATCGGTCCCCTGCCGGACTTTCCGCCGGGCGTGCCTGACGTAAGCTTCGACACAGGACCCGGCGTGGTCGCGTTATGGGGTCCCGGGAATGACTACCTAGGTCTCGTGCACCATGACGGGGCCCAAACCGTCGCTGTTCCCGTGCGCGAAGCAGGCGAGCATGTGGCGGTTTTGCTGCGCGGTGAGGCGATGCTTGGCGTGGATCAGTTGCCTAGCGACTTGTCGGTGCGCGAGTTGGAGGTGCGGCATTTCTACGAATCCCCGACACCATCAGGGGGCCTTGGCACCTACGACCGCTACGAGGGTATGGCAGGCGAACGCTACAATGCATGGGGCGTCCCCTTCACCGTCGTGGTGGATCGCGAATACACGTTTGGCACCACCTTTGTTCCCAGCTTAGGCTGCGGCGACTCCTCCATCATCATTCAAGACATGGAGCGCGACAACGCCACCATCGCAGCCATGTCCGATAACTGGGGCCAAGATGCGTGGCACAACGCCAATTTCCTTCTCTCCGGCGGCCCGCTGCGGATTTTGGCCGATGACTTTGGCGACACGAGCGGCTGCCGCTTCGTGGCGCAGTTTGGCACCTTCACCCGGTAGCGCTAAGCGCCGCGCCGGCTGGCGGCCCTTCGTGACCGGCGACGCTGTTCTTGACCTCGTGAGCCCCCTGGACTACCGGTATGGCCGCCCCGCCATGAAGGCAATCTGGACGGAGCGCGCCCGTTTGCGCTACCTCATGCAGGTGGAGGCGGCCCTCGCCCACGCGCACGCCGAGACCGGCACCGTACCCGTCGCTGCAGCCGAGGCGCTGCAAGCCATCGCGGACAAGGATGGCCGCGTCACCCCCGACCGCGTGAAAGCGATTGAAGCTGAAATCAAGCATGACCTGATGGCCGTCGTGAAAGCCATGAGCGAAGCGGCGGACGAAGACTACCCGGACCTCTTGCCTGGCAAGTACGTGCACCAGGCGGCCACATCCTACGATACCATCGACACGGCCAATGCCCTGCAATTTCGCGACTCATTGGACCAGGTGGCTGACGGCACGCGGCGACTTCGCGACGCGTTGTTGCGCTTAGCCGACGAGCATCGACACACCACCATGCTGGGCCGCACCCACGGTCAATCCGCCGTGCCCATCACCTTTGGCTTGAAGATGGCCGTCTTTGCCTCGGAAGTAGGCCGCCACCTGGAGCGCCTGGCAGAATGCCGGCGCCGCATCGAGGTCGGGATGATGAGTGGCGCCACGGGCAGCATGGCCGCCTACCGGGGCAAGGGCATCGAAGTACAACGATTGGTGTGCGAGCGCCTCGGCTTGCGACCGGCCACCGCCAGCACGCAAATTGTGCAGCGGGACCGGTACATCGAGATGTTTGGCCACCTCAGCAACCTTGCCACGAGCCTGGAGAAGTTCAGCACCGAAATCCGCACCCTCCAGCGCACAGAGCTGGGTGAAGTCGCCGAGGGCTTCGATGTCAAGAAGCAAGTGGGCAGCAGCACGATGCCCCACAAGCAGAACCCGATTACCAGTGAGCAGGTCTCAGGTCTTGCCCGCTACGTTCGCAGCCACATGACGGCGATTTACGAAAACGCCGTCCAGTGGAATGAGCGGGACCTTGCCAATTCGGCGCCGGAGCGTTTCATTCATCCCACCATGTTCATCGTGCTCGACCATTGCATTCACAAGATGGCGGAGGTGTTCGAGAACCTCCGCGTTTTCGCGGACCGCATGGCCCTCAACATGGAGCGGGCGCAGGGATTGATGATGGCGGAAGCAGTCATGATTGCCCTGACCGAAGAGGGCATGGGCCGTCAAGACGCGCACGAAGTGGCCCGGCAGGCAGCCATGGTGGCCATCCACGACAACGTGCACTACCGTGACGCCTTGCTGGCCAACGAAACCATCGTGGCGGCACTCGGCAAAGAGGGTGTGGCCACTGCGTGCGACCCCGCCAATTACACGGGTCCCGTCGATGCCATCATCGACCAAGTGACGGCCGAAACCAAGGACCTGTAAGCCTCATTCCAAGCGGCGCGCGTCGTTGCGCGCCAGCCGCTTACCACGGATGGCCAAGGCGAAAGCCGCCACAGCCACTCCAAATAGTGCCAAGGAGCCTAGTGCGTACGGCGCGGCGTGACGCTCCCCTTGGAACCCAAGCACGAGAAGCGTTGGCCACAGCAGCAGCATGGAGGCCAAGGCGAGCAGCGAGCCTACCGCGAGCCACAGCCGACTTGGTGCGGGTGCAGGGACCTCGCCGCGCCCTTGCGGGGTCAAGCGGCTTGGCCCAGCATGGCGGCACGTCTTCGTTCGCGTTCATCGAAGCGCCGCCGGGCTTCTTCGATTTGCTCATCAGTGACGCCCTTGCGAAGATAGTCATCGTCGATGTTGCGGTCCCAGCCGACGCCATCGACGACCCGCTCAGTCACGCGTGTTGTGGTTTCGGCTTCGGTACCGGTGCCCTCATGCTCCGCTGTGTCAGCGTCTTCTTCGTCATCATCGCCGCCACCGCCTGAACCGCCCTTCCCTCCCTTACCCTTCGAATCATCGTCTTTGCGGCGACGGCGAAGGAGCAAGATGAGGAAGATGGCAAACAGAATGATGAGCCCCGCAACGACAGCCCATACCCACCAGGGAATGTCTGTTGTGTCGTCGCCTCCAGCCGCCTCGGGCTCCGGGGCACCCGGATAGGAAGTGGCGTCATTGGGATTGGTACCCGCCTGCGACTCAGCCAAGTCGTCAACGCCGTCTCCATCCGAGTCGGCCGCCAATGGATTGGTGCCAGCCCGCGCTTCCTCCCCGTCGGTGAGGCCGTCGCCGTCGCTGTCAGCGGCCAGAGGATTGGTACCAGCAGCCACCTCGTCGCCATCGGTGATGCCATCGCCGTCCGTGTCCGGGTTGCGAGGGTCGGTGCCAAGCTCCGTTTCGTTGGCGTCATTCAAGCCATCCTCATCGGAGTCCTCCGACAGCGGATCGGTTCCCTGCGCCAGCTCGGTGGCGTCGTCCACGCCGTCGCCGTCCGAATCAACGCCGGTAGCCTGGCTACCAACGACGTAGTCGGCGCCCACTCCTTCGTCGGGAGCGCGGTCATTCGATTGCGATAATTGCACGGCGCCATTGAAACTAGTCGTTTCGGCAAAGAGGCCGGTCATGATGTCGCCCGGCAACGGGTTGCTGACGTTTTCACGAGGCACGGTGAGAACGATGATGGGGCCATCTACGGCAGCCGCACTCGCCACGCCGCCAAGCGTTGTTTCGTCACTGGTTAGGGTGGCCTCGGCAAAGGATTCCGTGCCCCCGAGGGAGAACGTGAACCGGTAGGTGCTCGTTTGCGTTGCACCAGGCGCGATGTCTTCGGCGACTTGGATGGCCAAGTGGAAGGCCCCCGCCGTTTCTGCGTCCACCCAAGCGGCAACTAAGTCAACGTCATTGTACGGCGTTAACGGCGTGACACCCGTCTGGTCGCCCAATTCGTCCAACACTTCGGGATTGGTGGCGGAACCTGCGAGTACTCCGGGAAGGGTCGGAGCCAAGAGGGCCAAAGTCAGCAGGCTGGCGGCCAAGAGTCGCCGGTCGGGTCGCATCGGCCGCCGACCGTGCGCCAAGATTAAAGGACAGAGGCCAGGGGTTGTGCGGTGGTTGGCCCTTAGAGGACGGTTTCAGCTAGTGCAATGTATTCGCCAAGGAGCGTCAAATTCGGGACATTGCCCCCGACGTCCTGAGGTCCGGTGATGCTCCAGCCATACAGGGCCACGATGAAGGTTCCATCCGTGGGCGCGGTGAAGGTTCCCGCTTCGTCCTGGCCAAATTGTTTGCCAAGCACACGAAGCTCCT
>JBFJXH010000160.1:0-4050 GCA_041623215.1 Thermoplasmatota archaeon | reverse complement strand
TGCCAGGCACGAGCGTTAGGCCAACTGCATCGGTCAGAGTGGCGTTGCCGTAGTCAATGCCGGGCTTTGCCCCGGTGTCGAAACTGCCGGCCTCGGTCAGGTTCAGGTGAACGGTCGAGCAGTTTAGCCCGGCCGCGTCGCAGCCGCGGCCCGAGGAGCCAATTTCTCCGTAATCGTGCAAGCCTTCAGTGACGTCGAATTCGCTTGGGATGAAGGACGTGGTGTTCACCGGTTCCGAGAAGACGAGAGAGATGTTGTCGATTTGGCCCCAGGTGCCACCAAGGTCCGCCGTCAGGGCTGCAACCAGAACAGGCGCGGCTGCGTCGGATGCACTGCGGTTCAAGTCGGTCACGATGTTGCCGGCGTCGTCGCGGACGCCCGTGCCGTCGTAGGTAACAATGGGCGTGGCACCCGTGTCGAAGCCGGTTTCGTTGAAAGACAGAGTCAGCGTCGTGCGCGCCGTGTCGTTGCTAATCGCGAATGGCGCGTCGTAGCCAGCCACCGACCATTCGCTGGCATCCAGCGTGCTGGCTTGAACCGGTTCGCTCATGGTCAGGGTCACGTTGTCGATGCGGCCATCAAGGTCTGCATCCATGGTGACAAGGTCGGTCACAATGGGAAGCACACCGTCCGTGGTGGTCTTGTTGAAGAGCGGCACTAGGCCACCGGTTTGGTTTCGAAGGCCACCCGTGTGCATGCGGACCCAGGGAGTGGTCTCGCCCGCCAACTCAGTGTCGAGGACGAGCACAAGGACGGTGTCGTTGGCGGCCGCCGAGTTGGCTGCCGCGCTTGCCTCGGCATCGATGCTGCCGGCGCCCGTCGAGAAGTACGTGTAATTGACGGTCGTGTCATCTAGGCTGGCGTGGAATTGCAGGCGCAATTGGTCCACGGATCCATTGCCGTCGGCATCGCGAGTCGTGGCCGCAGAAAGGGCATCGGCCGCCGTTTCCGACAGGCCGCGGAAGGTGCTCTGGACGGCGCGGTCGGTACCGGCCACTGCCTTCACAGAGGTGCCCAGGACGCGCACCAGGTCGGTGCCGTAATCGTCGCTGTTGATGGTGCCGGCTAGGCTGACACCCACGGTCTGCGTCTGGACCGGATTGCTGCCGTGCATGCCGGTAATGGCGGTAGCGCCGTTGCCGGGCTGCGTGCTTGTGAATTGGAAGTTCGTGCCGGCCACCCAGGTTCCTGCGGAGGGCGTGACTGGCTCACTGAACGTCAGGACGGCCGTGGAGGCCCCCAGTTCGCCTTCAAAGCGAACGAGCAAGGGCGTGGTGCCGCGCAGGTAACTGCCGGGGGAGGCAGGCGCGAAGGGAATGCCCGTTGCGTCCGTGATGGGGCTGGCGCCACCGTCGTAGGCAAGGGTTGGCAATGCGTCCGTGTCGAATCCGGCGGCTTCGGTGAAGCACACCATCAGCTCGTTGTCGGCGGAGGCCGAGCAGCCAGATTCTTGCAACTTCTCCACGGTGCGAGCGCCGCCTTCGACGGTCCATGTCGTGCCGTCAATGGTGGTTTTGTCAATGGCCTCGCTGAAGGCCACGCGGTAGGCGTCAATGCGGCCGTTGCCGTCGCGGTCCAGGCTCGTGGCCGTGGCTAGGGCGCCCGGCGCGCCATCGGTCGTCGCCGGAACGACACCGGTTACGTTGTTACCAAACAGGTCCAAGATGGCGCCAACCACCACAATGTCGATGGTCTTGTTGGAGTCCACTCCGGAGGCAATTTCGTTGACGCCCAGGTACACCGTCTTGTCCGACGTTGTCGCCGTGGAGAACGTGTAGTCGCCAGTCGTGTTGGCGAAGTCGCTTGCATCGACGCTGGCACCGTCAATCGCTTCGTTGAAGGTGATGTTGAGTTGGTCCACCCGTCCATTGGACGTGCCATCCCAGGTTGTGACGCTCAGAATCGTGGGCCCTGTCAAGTCCTCGACGATGCGGCTTTGCGAAGGCACAGCGGCGCCGTTGCCGGCGTCGTACACCTCGTCAGGTAGCACGGTGACGCTGACGGCCCCAATGTCGGCGAACGTCATCGCCTTGCTGAGGTTCAGTTTCACCGTGGATCCCGTGTGGTGCACCGAATCAATGGTGCAGCCGCAGCTGCCGCCCGTGACGGTGAAGTTGGTCTTGGTCAACGACGTGCCGTCACCCGCCTCGACGGCGCGGCTAAAGGAAACCGTGAGTTGGTCGTCGCCCACGTTGCCGGCCACGGAGCGAATTGTGATGGGGCCATGGCCTAGTGTTGCTGCCGTGGTAACTGCCGTGTTGCCAGAGCTGTCCGTGACGGTGGTCTTCGGAGCAACGGTGTCATTACCGATGTCGGAGGCTTGAATGTCGGCGCCGGAAAGCGTAGCGTCAGCGTGGGCCGCATCGGCCGTGTGCGTGATGCTGCTGATGCCAGTGGCACCGCCGCTGGCGACGTTGCCGTAGGTGAAGTCGCTGGCAATGAGAACGCCGCCGGTTCCAGAACCGCGCACGCCCTCACTGAAGGTCAGGCTGGCTTCATCGCCTCCGATGCCGCCTTCGACAGAGACGAGCACGGGGGCGGCGCCGTCGTCGGTGGCAACGCTGTGGGTGCCGCTCCAGGCGTTAGTGGCGGGGCTGGCGTCCGTGACCGTTCCGAATGCGCCTTCAAAGGCCATGCCGGGCAAAGCCCCGGTGTCGGGGGTTCCGCTCTCAACGAGCGTCAGTTGAATCGTGCTGGCTACGACGGCTTGGCCGCTGGCGACGTAGCCGCCGGTGAGGTTCCAGTCGCCGGCGGTGCTGGTTGCCGCCATGGCCTCACTGAAGGTCAGGTACAAGCGGTCAATTTGACCATCACCGGAAACGTCGTCTGTGGCGATGGCCGCGAGGACCGGGGCCGCGCCGTCGGTGGTGGGCTCGATTACGTCGTTGAAGGGAACTCCGTTGGCGTCCTCCAAGGTGTTGCCGAGATAGACAATGACGGGTGTGTTGCCGGTGCCGCCGATGCTGGTGAACGTCAGGTCACAAGTCGTGCTCGTGGAGCAAGAGCCGCCCGTGGCGGGTGAGCCGCCGACGTTGAAGTCGCCCGACGCAAAGCTTGCCGTGTTGATCGGCTCGCTCCAGGTCATGTTGACTTGGTCGATGCCGCCGAAGCCGTCGCCGACTGTCGTGGCCGATAAGATGACGGGGGCAATGGCGTCCACTGCTGCCGTGTTCACCGAGGGCGCTGCAACGCCATTGGCGTCCGTCAACGTTCCCCCCGTAGCGTAGGTAACCGTAGGTTCGGCATCGCCGTCTAGCGTGCCGATTTCCGTCAGATCCAGATGAACCAGGGTGCCATCGGCGCTGTCGATGCTGCCGCCCGTGACGGTGTAGCTGGTGGCGCCGTCTGTTACGGACCATTGGCCGGCCGTGATGGAGCCGCCCATGTCTTCATCCCAGGTGAGCGTGATGCGGTCGAGCTTCCCGTTATCATCCGTGTCCGCCGTCTGGGCGGCTGTCAGGACCGGTTCTTGGATGTCCGCGACCGTTAGGCTGAACGAATCTGTGCTAGTCCCCGGGTTGCCTGCCGGCGAAGTGTCAATCTCGGTGGCCGTTACGGCGAAGGAAACGGAACCTTGGGCGTCATCAGCGACATCCACGCGGAAGGTAATGGAAACTGAGTCGCCCGCGTCCAACGAGGTGCCGGTCCAGGTAACCTTGTTGCCCGATTTGGTGACTGATCCCTGGCCTCCAGAGTCATGGCCGCTGGCCGAAAAGTCGAGCAGGCCGCTTGATTCGGTGATCTCAATTTTTGAAATCTTGTTTTGGTCGTTGACGCCTGCAATAACGTTGGGCTCTGGGGGATTCGTGATGGTAACATTGACCATGCGATTCGGCACGCCGCTTGCCACGTTTCCAGGGTCCGGCCCAGAGGAAACGAGGTCATTCACGCCATGTGCCGCAGAGGCGGCAGGGGCCCCTGCCATGAGGACGGCAAATTGGGCCAGCAGGAGCATGGCGACGACGCCAGTACGGGCGAGACGATTCCCCAATTTGGGAGTGCGCGACGGAGGCATGATGGACTTCATTGTGGACACCTGTAAGCGGTCCG
>JBFJXH010000159.1:0-4060 GCA_041623215.1 Thermoplasmatota archaeon | reverse complement strand
ATCGCCTGGAACCGGGAGCTGGCACCGGCCACGTTACAGTCGAGGCCATCGCTGCGGCCGGCGCCCAGGGCACCATCCTGAATCATGCCGAGCACAAGATTGACCATGACTTGGCGGCCGAGACCTTGGCGCGCGTGCACAAGGCCGGTTTGCAGAGTCTCGTTTGCGCCGACGGCATGCCGGAAACGCGCGCGTTGGCGCCGCTGGTGCCCACCTACTTGGCAGTCGAGCCACCCGCCCTGATTGGCGGCGACGTTTCCGTCACCAAGGCAGATCCGGCCATCGTGAGCGATGCTGTTGCGGCCGTCCAGCAACTAAGCCCGGCAACCCTGACGTTGTGCGGAGCCGGCGTCAAAACCGGCATCGACGTGTCAACGGCCATCGAATTGGGCGCCCACGGTGTACTGCTCGCAAGCGGCGTCGTCAAGGCCGCGGACCCGCACGCGGCTCTCCTGGACCTAGCTCGTGGCTTGCCCTAGCAGATGGCACCCCCAACCGACTGCCGCGGGCCGCAGACGCCCATCGCGACCTATCCAAGCGCGGCCCCAATCGCCACCCGGAGCGCCTCGCCACTGCGCTCAGGCATCCCATCCAAATCGGTGAGGGTATTGGCAGGGGCACGAATGGCTCCAAACCACGGAATCTGGAAGCGACTGCAGAAGTGGAAAAAGGCCGCCGTTTCCATGTCCACCAGGGCAGGGTGTTCCTTGTGCAGGCGCCACGCCGCAGCCAAGCTTGGTCCGATGGCCCCATCCACATCCTGGCCCGCCGGGCTGAACCCGTAGAAACGGTCGGTGGACAGTGCCATGGCGGTCGGCAGGGGCGCCTTGGCTGGCCAGCGCGGCAACAGGGTGTCTTTGGCATCGTCCAACAGTTGCCAAACGGGCCGCGCGATGTGGATCCAGTACGCCTTTGGGCCTTCCAGGGGCACGGGCAGGCCCGGCAAAGTCCCGGCGGTGCCAATCAGAAGCGCCCGCTCCACGGGCGACTCCAAATCGTCACGGGCATGGCCAATGCACTCCCACAAAAGCGGTTCGAGGCAGGCGCTTCCAGGACCTGTCCACACCACCGTAACGTCATCGTCACTCCAGGCCTGGTAGCAGCGGTAGGGTTGCCACGCGTGCAACGACAATTGCGCTGCCTCCAGCGCCTCTTCCAGTTCACGCGGGTCCTCACCCGCCACAATCACTAGTGTCGGTCGCAGCGCGGCAGCCGGGATGCGGGTAACCGGCCCGACGACGCCATCCAGTTCCGTGGCGGGTTCAGCCTTCGAGATAATCGCGGTTGCCGCACCACTTTCGGGGCCACTCACGCAGGTGCCAAGCCAACGGGCTTCAAAGCCCCGCTGCCTGCCAGGCCTCGTGGCCAAGCCAGGTGATGTCGTTGAGTTCAAGTCGGGGCTGCATGGCATTGATGCCCCATCCAACCTGGCAATTCTGGTCAAACGCTACCGCGTCAAGGGGACGCCGTGGGTGTCTGTCGTCACGGTCAAGGGCAACCGGGACCTGAAGGCCGATCACCTGACAAAGCGTGCCTTTCGCGACCGTTACCACGGCGACCTCAACGACGAGCAAGACGCGATGGCACGCCTCCGGCACCTGCTGGCGCAACACCAGAGCGGCTCCCTAGCGGAGGAAGCCGAAGATGACCTGGGGGCGCTTGAAGCGGCCCTTTGGGACACGGCAACGGACGCCCGACCTCCCCGCGCCGACCCGTCTGAGCAAGCTGCCCCCGGCCAGGAGTGGCGGGAGGAGGATCTGGCCCACGAACACTATGGCAGCGAGCCAAGCCGGCAACAGATGCGCGACATCCACGATGCCCTGGCCCGGTGCCGGCGCCCCGGTGTGGGTCGCTTCGAGCAAGGGACAAAGGGCGACCGATGGGTCCCTTGGACGGCGCATCAGGTGGACCTCATGCGGGATGCCTGGAACCGCCTGGGATCCCTCCGGCGGGACCTCATTGTGGCCGAGGAAGACGCTGACGGTCAGCGCGTTTTTCGTCGCCTCAGCCCAGATGACGCTTCCATGGCGGCGCACCGTGAAACGCTAGCATGGGTCCGTGACGCCATGCAACAGTGGGTGGAGTGGGACGGTGTCCCCGACGGGCAACCCGTTGCCGGCATTGGTGGCCTCGGCGCGGTAGCAGCCTTTGGGATGGACCTGCACCGCCAGCTTGGATTTCTGGCCGCCGACTGGATTCGTGGCGCACCAACCAATCGCAGTAGCGACTACGTCCAATTCTTGTTGGAAATTGGTGCGTGGAGTGCCGAGGATGCCGTCGCGAGCCTCACCAAACGTCACGTAAACCAGGAGGCATTCTTTGAACACGTGGCCGACGGGGACGCTGAAGCGGCGGCGGAGGCATTGCCGGAGCCATCGGTCGAAGGGGAGCCAGACCGGGTCGATATGCGCACCCATGCATGCTTCACCATCGACCCGCCGGATGCCCGGGATTTCGACGATGCAGTCGGTCTGGAGGCTCGGCCGGATGGACGCCCCGGACACCGCGTGTGGGTCCACATTGCCGATGTTAGCCACTATGTGCAACAGGACACGCTCCTGGACCGTCATGCGAAAAAGCGGGCAACCAGCGTGTATCTTCCTGGCCGCGTATTGCCCATGCTCCCGGCCCGCATCAGCGACCACTTGTGCAGCCTTCGAGATGACGGCGACCGCTACGCGTTGAGCGTGGCCCTTGACGTGGACCCCGATGGCACGATTACGGCAGGGGCCTTCCAAAAAAGCTTGATTCGGGTGGCCGAGAACCTCACTTACGATGTTGCCCTAGCGCGCGCCAAGGCAGGCGACCAACCTTTTGCAGGATTGCTGGCCGTAGCCAACGCCATTCGCCAGCAGCGCCGGGGCTTGAACCTAGATACCGGCGAGACCCGCATTTCCTTGCAAACCGACGGATTCAACGTCGTGGAAAAACGAGCCACCGAGGCTACCCAGCTCATCGAGACGCTGATGGTCGCAGCCAACGAGGCGGTCGCCGCTCACCTAGATGGTCAAGAGGTGCCGGTGCTGTTTCGATGCCACGATTTGCCCGCTACGGACCGGGCCCAGCGTTTGGCCCACCAGTTACCGGTCTTGGGCCTCGATGTGAACCTCGACCTCAGCAAAGCCCCGCTGCCCGACGGCATGGGTGCCGGCGCCACTGACCCCGGAGCCGGCAGCGCTGACGACCTGCTTGAGCAACTGAGGTCCGGTGGCGGAAAGATGCAACTGTTTGGCGGCGGCCTTGGCTTCAAGGCATCCGCTCCCGCCGCCGAATCCGAGCCCGAGGTGCCGAGCCCCAAGGCTGCTATCGACCCGCGTCAGCCGACAGGGTTTGCCGCCCTCGATGCCACCGGGCAAGATGCCTGGTTGGCGCCTTTTCGTAACGCCATTGACGCCATTGCCAAGCATCAAGATCGAAACCGTGCCGAAGTGGCCACACTGAAGGTCCTGCAAGCCATGCCAAGAGCATACTATGCACCCGGCAACGCGGGCCACTTTGGCCTCGGCTTGACGTATTATTGCCACTTCACCAGTCCCATCCGCCGCTATCCGGACCTTGTGGTCCACCGCAACTTGAAGTGGCTCATTGAAGGCCGTCCAACACCCGAGCCACCCCACACCTTCGAACGACTTGAGGCACTTTGCGACCATTGCAGCGACCAGGAGCGGGCGGCAGCAGACCTTGAGCGCACGGTGCGTGGCGGGTGCCTTGTCTTGGCGAGCTTGTACGATTTGGATGCCCCGGCGGCCGGAGTCCAACCTGAATCTGTCACGCCTTCGTCGAGCGAGGCCAACCTGTCCGAGGCGGTGGACCATCCATCGGCGGCTCGGGTAACCGGCATCACGCCCGCTGGGTTGTGGGTGCGCCTGGCCAATGGCCTGGAGGCGCGGGTGCCGGCACGCGACTTGCCCGGCGGACCCTATGACGTGGACGAATGGGAAGCGTTCCTGTTCCTCCGCCCCGGGGATGCAGCCGCCCGCTTCACGACCGATGAACTAGCGGCTGGCAGCCACCACCAAGACCCGGACGACCCTGAACCCATGTGGGTCCGATGCCGCCT
>JBFJXH010000158.1:0-4080 GCA_041623215.1 Thermoplasmatota archaeon | reverse complement strand
CGTGCCTGGTAGAGCCGTTCTCCTAGCCGCATGCCGCGTTGGTCGGGGTCCACCATGACCTCGATGCCGTACAGGTCAGGGCCATCGGGGTCGTGCGTGGACAGGCTACCGTCGCCAGTAATCTGGTCGAAGGTGTGGTAGTCCGGGTGGTCGTCGAAATCCAACAGCAAGCTGCTGCACGAGCCAGCAATCTCCCCCTCGACCTCAACTACGAACTGCCCTCGGGGAAACAGGCGGTGGTGCTCGGCCAACTGCTCCAAGGTCCACGTCTTCATGCCCGGGAAGCAACGCCGTTGCAACGCGATAATGGCGGCGTGGTCATCGGGCGTTGCCTCGCGCACGGTAATGGGCGTCTCGTAATCGGACAGGTCCACGCCGGTGCTTGGTCGTGTGGGCTCTTAGGCGTATGCACGCCCCGTCGAGCCGCCTTGCGGGGGTTGCCTGCCGTTGGCCTGATGAGGCGGGGCCGCGTGCCGACGCTCGTGCGCTTGCCATCGTGGAGTTGGGCCTACGTGTTGTTTCGCTTTGGTGACGGGGTTAGCCATGCCTTGGTGCCCTTGATTCCCATCCTCATCTACGACTTGCCGTTGTGGACCGTTCCGGCCACGGCAGCCGCCATGAACCTGGTCACAGTTCCGGCCAGTTTCCTCTGGGGCGGGCTCATGGAGCGAAGAAAGGGCGAAGGGCGCCGGCGCTTGGCCATGTTTGGCTTTGCCACGAGCGGCTTGGCCATGGCTGCCATGGCCGCACCCATACCGTTTGCTCTGTTTCTGGTGGCCGCCGCGGCGTACACGGCTTTTGGCGTGGCAACAGCCCCTGCGGCATCCGTTTTGCTGCTGGAGTCCGTTCCAGGGAAACAATGGGGAACCGTAACCGGCAAGATGGCGCGGCGGACCGGGGGAGCCTACTTGGCCGGTGTGTTGGTCGCCGTGGTAGCCGGGCTGACCTCGGTGCTTGCCCCCTGGTGGGTGTTCTTGCTGGCGGCGGCCAGCACCTTCGCAGCCGCTGCGGTTGCGCGCGCAACGGTTGAACCGCACGCGGGGCGCAGTATTCCCCGGCACCCTGCCGGCTTCGGCCTTGAGGCTGTACGCAATGCGCAACGCCGATTCGAGCGCCCGGTGTGGTTTCCAGGTCGCCTCCGGCATCGTCCAACGCTGCAAGGAGTCACCTTGGCAAACGGCGGGCCCTTGGTGTTCCTGACGGCCTTGTTCCTATTATTTACAGGCTCAACCATCTTTTTCAGCTCCTATCCGGGCGTCTTGGTCGATTCCTTGGGCCTCTCCGTGGGCCTCGTGCTACTGGCCCAGGCGCCAAGCAACTTCGCCACGCCCGCCGTTTACCCGTGGGCAGGCGCCTTCGGGAGCAAACGAGGCGAGATGCGCGCCTCGCTCCTGGGGGCATCCATGCGCATTGCCTTGATTCCCGCCATGGCCTTGCTCATCTTGTTTTGGACGCCTTGGTCCTACGCGCCACTCCTCCTACTCCACGCAGGAGTGGGCGTGAGCTTCGCCCTGCTGCAGGTTAATGGCTCATGCCTGATGGCCAAGTGCCACAGGGCAGGACGCGGCCAAGGTGTGGGGAACTTCCATGCCGCGCTGGGGCTTGCCAGTCTCACCGGGTCGTTGCTGGCCGCCGCCCTCTTTGGCTTGGCCGGTGCCGCCGCGGCCTACCTAGCGACCACTTTCTTGCTCGTCGCAGGCCTTATTCTGCTAGCCAGCGTTCGACACTCAAGGGACCTTGAGCCGCGCAACGCGGGGGCAAACTGAGCCATTGACTCCCTACGTCGGCCGACCGGCTTCCACCCACGTCTCGACGCGCTCCACCCTGGCCAAATCTTGGTACGACCCATACCAATGCTGGGCTGGCAGCACATCCAAGTCGGTGCCAAAGTAGCCATTGAACAGGTGACGAAACAAGTTGACGTTGGTATCGTTGTGCAGTTGCCAAGCCACATCCGTTCCGGGAGTGTAGGCTGCGGCAAAGACGCTGAATCTCTCCCAGATGGCCCTCTCCCAGACGGCCCTCTCACGGTTGGTCAAGATGGCGTCGGACGCCGGTAGCAGTGGCAAGCCACCAACGCCCTTCGGGGGCACTTCCATGTCAAGAAGATGGCTTGAACCGTGGTCGGCTTGGATGATGATGATTGGCTCCGGCCCGCCGCCCGCCTGAATCGCGTCAATGGATTCCAACAGCATGGCGTTAACATAGCGAACCTGGCGAGCGTAGGCGGCCGGGTCGTCGTAGAGGAAATTCCACGGCACCAACCGTTGCACATCCGGAATGTGGCCTTCCTCGTCAAAGACTAGGGGAGGATGCGGCAGCGCCAAGTGCGCAATGACGAAGTCGGGTCCCGGGCGCAGTCCGGCCGTGGCCACCGCGTTGCCTTGACAGGCAGCGAGGCCCTCCAGCCGGGACGCACGCCAGGGGCCGTTCAGAAAGTCCAGTAGCGTCAGGTCCAGAACGAGGCTGCCCAAGGTCTCGGCCCGGCCACAGCTCATTACTTCATCCTTGGACCATTGTTTGTGAAATTCGCCATACCCTGAATCGATGTAGGTGACCCGATAGCCAGCATCGCGAAGGCGGTCTGCCGCAACGAATGAGGCAGCCGCTTCAGGCCCCGGCAAATAATCCATGGCGAGCGTGGACGGCACCGATTCCTGCGTGCGTGCGTAGTTGCTCGTGTGGTTTGTAGCCACTGTAAAGCCACGCTCGGCCAACCCAGACAGGAACGCTTCGTCGACGAAACCGAGAATCCGCTCGGCTGACTCCGGGGACGGGTAGCTGTCAGGGATGATGTAGTAAATGTCCGGCGCCCCAGCAGGTGCGGCAAGCATGGGCACATCCGATTCAGGTGCCCCAGTCACCTCGGCGCGATCCATCGTCGGAACCGATGCAATCAAGCCCCCCAGAACGAGCACGACCCAAGCGGCTGCCACGACGTTGAGAGCTGGCGTCAGACCCGGACGTACCCGGCGACTTCGCAGGGCCACGGCAGCCAGAACGCCGGCCGCCGGCACAATTACCAGCCACGCACCTGCATCAAACGTGTCTGGCACACGACCGCCCGTCAGCTGCCACGCCAAGCGGTGCAGTGCGGCGGACACGGGCACCGGCACAGTAGCGTGCCGGATGCCGTGCGAGAAGCCTGCCACAAGTATGGCGGTGGCAAGTAAGCCCGCCCGGTGGCCATCGGGCAAGAGTCGCACCAGGAGCCACGTTAGTCCAAGGGCCGCCGCCACGACGACAGTGAAGACCAGCACCATGTGGCCGGGGGGCACTTCGTTGGCGTTGTACAAACCAACGGGTGCCAACAAGCCAACCAACAGCAAAGCCGGGTACAAGGGTAACACAAGAGGCCCACTTTGCCGTCTCCTTGTTGATTCGGGCACGTGGGGGCTGCGCCAGGGACCTACATGGAAGTTGCGACCTTCAATCCGCGCGACCGGTGGGAAGCCGGTCAATCTTGGCTGCCAAGATGATGTCATTCTCTGACAGGCCGCCAACGGCGTGTGTTTGCAGAGACAGTCGGACGTTGCGATAGCCGGTAATGTGAAGGTCCGGATGGTGTCCTTCATCCTCGGCAAGGTCTGCCACATCGCGGGCAAACGACATGGCCGCAGCGAAGTCGCGAAGCGTCCAATCACGGTGAATCCAGTCGCCTTCGCGCCGCCAAAGTGGGCATTCCTGGGCGACGAGCCGGTCTGCTTGCTCACCCGACAGCGGCGGCACGTCACCTTCACAGGGCTTGCAACGTCGACTCTCGTAGCCCATGGTCAGATGATGGGGGCTGCAGTTCAAAGCATATCCCAGACCAGCCGCACCAGGAGCAAGACCGTAACTGCAAGAAACAGCGGCCGGACCCATCGGTCCCCTGCCCGCACCGTCAGGTGGCTCCCCAGCCAGCCGCCTAGCACCGTCCCCGCCAGCATGGGCACGCCCGCTTGCCAAGCAACCAGGCCCAACATCCCCCACGCGGCCAATCCCCAGAGATTGCTGGCCCAGTTCAGCATGCGCGCATGAACTGCGGCCCGTCGAAAGCCAAAGCCCGCGACGGCTACGAAGCCGAAGAGCAGCATGCTG
>JBFJXH010000157.1:0-4084 GCA_041623215.1 Thermoplasmatota archaeon | reverse complement strand
GGCATCGAGAGCCGCGAAGGAACTGCGCAAGTCTTGGCCTCCGCGGACCTGCGTCCAGATAAGGATGGCCAGCAGCACGATAAGGCTGAACCCAATGGCCCATGGCGCGAGCCGCCGCACCGCGGCAAGGTCCATGCCACCGTCTGGCGGGCCATGCGCGGTTGCTTCGGTTTCCCGATGCCGCGATTGCCTGTCGTCAGCCGGCGCCGCCACAGGCTCGCAGGAACGGTGGTGCATTCAACCATACCGACCCACCCGCGTCGGCCTTACCGACCCCACGTCTCTGGCGCACGGCGCCCCGACTCGACGCCCCCGTCCCTTCCGCCACTGGGCGCTCCTATTCGGCTAAGGTTTCGTCCTCATGGTCTTCTTCGCGGAGCGAAACCACCGGGCGAAGGTAGCGGCGGTCTTCCAAGTCGAACGCGTGCCCCGTGGTCAGCGTGTGGACGCGAACGCCCTCTTCGGCGATGGCCGTCCCCATGGCCACGTCCGTCACATTCGAGTAATCCATGTCGCGGCCATCAATGACCACGACAACGCCACTGCCAATCGCTTCGGCCACGCGCCCCTCGCGCACGACAACTCCCGAGTCTTCATCCAATCCCAGACCAATCACGCCCGGGTTACCAATGACCACTTCGAGAAGTCGGCTGAAGCGGCCACGCTGCGTGAAGTGTGAATCCACGACCGTATTGCGAATCAAACCCAAGCCAGGCGTCATCTGCACGTTGCCTTTGCGAAGGGCGTTGCCGGCCCGACCCTGGTAAATCATGGCTTGGCTCATGGCGGCAGCTCCGGCGCTGGTGCCGGCAATGACCCCGCCGCGCTGGAAGTGACCCTTCAGCGTTTCCAGGACACGGCTGCCCCCTAGCAAGTTGGTGATGCGCAGCTGGTCGCCACCCGTGAAGAAGACCACATCCGCGTCAATGATTCGTTGCACCAATTCATCCGAGTCTGCTTCGGCGCGGGTTCGAATGTCCATGATGTTCACGGTCTTGGCGCCAATGGTTTGGAAGGGTTCGACATATTGGCCGCCGGCCTCCTCCGGGATGCGGCTTGCGATGGGCAGAACCTCGACGGTGCGTGTGCCGCCCTCGGGCAGGTTGCAAATGGCGCGCAGGACCTCTAGATCCGTCGTCTTATCCTCGTTGCCGCCGATGGCAACCAGCATACCCTTGGGGGCTAGGACTTCGGGTTTGATCATGGCTATGCCTCGGCGACCGCCCACGCCATTTGGAGGTTGCTACCACCAGCGTGCCCGTGCGGCGCGAGAACCAGGAGCCCAACAGCCACGTGCTCGGGGAACAAGGCGATGGCCTTGTCGATGCAGGTGTCAGCGGACTCCCCTTGCTTGAGCCACGATTCGACTCGGCCCGCCAGTCGGGCGCGGGCGAGGTGATCGCCGTCGCCCGTCACGCAGACCGCCCCCTGTTTGCCGGCCCACAAGCCACAACCCGGCAAGGGAACATCGCCCACGCGGCCAAGCAGGGTGCTAATGGTGCCACCCGTCGAGAGGGCGGCGGCAAAGTGTTGGCCGTCACTGGCCACAGCTCCGACGGTGTCGCTGGGCCCTACGGCTTGGGCGAATGGCACGCTGAAATTCCAGTCACGGCGCAAATCCGCCAAGTCCCATTCACACCAGCCGGGTTCGATGTCGCCGCTGGCCAACATGGTCTGCAACCGTTCGTACTTGGCGCGACTGATGGGCGCTTCTGGATTCCAGTCGGCATGTCCCCTGGCGCGAGCAAACGCCGTAGCGCCCCGTCCGGCTAGCAGATTGTGCGGCGTGTCCAGTACGTCCCGTGCCACCAGCACCGGGTTGCGAACACGTTCAATGCATGCCACGGCGCCGAATCGGCCACTCATCCCATCCATCACGGCGGCGTCCATCTCGATGGAGTGGCCATCGAAGCGGAGATTGGACCCGGTGCCTGCATTGAAGCGTGGGTCATCCTCCAAGACTTGGGTGGCCACAATCGCCGCGTCTAGGGGTGTGGCGCCTCGCTGGAAGGCCGCAAGGCCCGCGTCGGCGGCCGCCTGGGGCCCGTCGTGTTCCTTGTGGTCGAAAGAGCCGGCGCCGCCGTGGGCCAGGACTGTGAAAGGCACAAGGCCGCGAGTCAGGTGCCGTGGAAAAAGGCGGCTACGCAGCAAGCAGTTCTTGATTGAGGTCGGCTGGCGATTCGCCTGCCTCCAAACGCTCGCGCAGTCGGTTGCAGAGGTCGATGGTTGCTTGCACGTCATCGGCTTGCAGGACAACGAGGTCGCCCGGTCGGCTTTCCGCCAGGGCCATGCGCAGGGCCTTGGTTTCGTCCAGCTGCCGGGTCAGTTGGTCTTCGGGGAAACCGGTGGAGCGAATGCCATCAAGGATGACATCCGCCGTCTCGCCACGTTGCCGCTGCCGGGGGTCGGGGTCGCAAACAATGATGCGGTCGTACATTTGCGCAATTTGGGCGCCGAATGCGCGCAGGTCTTCGTCGCGGCGGTTGCCGGAAGCATCCGCCACATTGATTTTACGGCCCGCAGCAAGGCGGGGCAAGGTTTGCGCCAGCGCCCGGAGCGCGGGCACATTGTGCCCGTAGTCAATGAGCACCTTGACGCCACCGAGCGTGATGAGATTCATGCGCCCTGGCAATTGACTGGTATTGGGGTTGAAGGTTCGCAGGCCCATCCTGCAATCATCCTCGCTGACGCCCAAACCGTAGGCTAGACCGATGGCGGCGGCGGCATTGGCGACATTGAACAGCGCGGCACCGTCCAGGGTGATTGGCATGTCCCGGATGTCAACGACGCGGAACCTCGCCTCGCCGCGGTGTAGCCACAGAGCGTTGTCGTGCAATACGACTGCCGCGTTGTCCGGGGCCGCTGCCACGTGCGCTTCTACGTCGGCGTTGTCGGCATCCATTGTGAAGGGCAAGATGCGCCGACCTTCGAGGTGTTTTCGCTGCGCCCACACAAGTTCGTCATCGGCGTTGAGAACGACCGTGCCGCCCGGTCGCACGGCGCGCACGACCACCGCTTTGAGGCGCGCGAGGTCTTCCACCGTGTCAATGCCCCCCTGACCCAAATGGTCGCTGCCAACATTGAGGAATGCAGCCGCGTCGGCAGCATCGAAGCCGAGGCCGCGCCGCAGAATGCCTCCCCGCGCAACTTCGCAGACGGCGGTGGTCACAAAGGGCTCTTGCACCACCACGCGGGCTGCGGCGGGCCCAGAGTAATCCCCGCGCAGGATGACTTCGTTTTCTACTTCCACACTGCCCGTGCAGGCCATGCCAACTTGTTCTCCGGCCATCTTGAGAATATGACTGATGAGTCGGATGGTCGTCGTTTTCCCGTTCGTGCCGGTAACTGCCAGGAGCGGAATGCGACCCGTCTCACCGGGGGCAAACAGCGTATCCATGACTCGCGCGGCCGCGCCACGTTTGGCGAACGGGGTGAGGTCGGGACGGGGGTGCAGGCTGACAACCTTGGCACGCGACTCACGCGGGTCTTGCTCGAGGTCGTCGGCCATGATGTCGATGCCCACAACGTCGAGACCCACGAGACAAGCTGCGCGTTCAGCCATCGAGCGAAGTGCGGGGTTCAAGGTGTCAGTGACATCCGTCCAATCGTCGGACTCGCTTCCCTCTGGCGCATGCCCGGTGGACTTGCGTGCGGCTCCGACGACCTTGCCTGCGACGACAAGAATCCTGTGTGGAGCGCCATGCACCGTGTCTTGCAGGACCACCCACGCGTGGAGTTGCTTAGCCCGGTCGTAGGCCGCTTCCAGTTCCTCGTCGGAGTCCACGCGGGGCGTGACGCCGCCACGGCCCCGAAGCGGCTTGACGGCGATCGGATAACGTAGCTCCTCGGCCAATTCCAGGCATCCGGCCAAGGTTCGGCGGGCCTCGCCTGCAGGTAGGGGAATGCCGGTGTCCTCGAGGAACTCCAGGATGCGTTCGTGATCATTAGCGATGTCAAAGCCCAGGCCTGACGCCTTGCTTGTGAGCGTGCCCCACAGCGCCTTCTGTTTCGCGCCCCAGCCAAGTTGATAGTGCTGGTCGCCGCGGCGAATAACGGGAATGCCCCGCCGCCGGGCTTCGTCGAG
>JBFJXH010000156.1:0-4205 GCA_041623215.1 Thermoplasmatota archaeon | reverse complement strand
CGACGGGCAAGAGGCCAGGACGGCCCGGTACCGCCTGGATGGGTCGGCTACGTATTGCTGGCATGATGACGCTCCGGCCCGAATTTTGCAAGCGTGCCCTGAGGCCTCGATTCTCGTGATGCTGCGAGACCCCATTGAACGCGCTGCCAGTCACCACGGGGTGGCACTTCGGGAAGGAGCAGTCTCGGAGGGGTTGCTGGATGCAATCCAGGTGGATCTGGAGCGCGAAGAGGCTGGCGTCCATGCACGTGAGCGATTCGTGGGAGCAGGTCGCTACGCTACGCACCTTGCGCGCTGGCAAGAGGTGTTTGGGGCCGACCGCATCCACGTGGCCCTTCTGGAAGATTTGCGCGCCAACCCTCGGCAGGCGCTGGCCGGCATGGCACGATTCCTGAACGTGGATGCGGCCCCGATTCTCGCGCGTAACCTCACCGTCCGGCACAACGCCGCAGATGAGCCGCGCAGTGACCTGGCACGGGCAGTGTTGGGGCTGCCTGGTGCGGGCGTCATTGCCCGTGCGATGCCGAGGCCCGTGCGGCGCCTGCTGCGGCGCGCAGCGCTGAAGCCCGTTGGGGCGGCCGCCGTGGACGTAGGCACGGCGAGCTTGCTGCGCGACGTTTACCGCGACGAAGTCGCCAGACTTCCGGCTTTGACGGGTCTCACGTTGGACCACCTTCGCGCGTCTTGGCCGACCTACTTCGCCGCCGACTGAGGCCGGCAGTGGCGAGCCCTTTTCTGGCCGCCTAGGTTCCCCATGCGATGAGCCCCACGACGGTGCAAGCCGCTGCTACAACACGACGCGTATGGGCCTTCGAGGATGGCGACGCCTCGATGCGCGCGGTCCTTGGGGGAAAAGGCGCCAACTTGGCGGAAATGGCGAGCATTGGATTGCCTGTTCCCCCTGGCTTCACCGTGACTGCCCAAGAGTGCATTCGCTACCAGGAAAACGGGGCCATCGACGATGCCTTGGCGGGTGATATCGACGCCGCCATGGCGGGCCTCGAAGACAAGGCGGGCCGGCGCTTCGGCGACGCCTCCGACCCGCTGTTGGTGTCCGTTCGTTCTGGCGCAGCCATTAGCATGCCCGGCATGATGGACACGGTCCTCAACCTAGGGCTGAACGATGACACCGTGCAGGGCCTGGCGACAGCCACCGGGGACGCACGCTTCGCGTTCGATTGCTACCGCCGCTTCCTCACCATGTTCGGCGACGTGGTTTTGGGCATCGAGCACAAGCGCTTCGAGGACGCCTACAACGCGTGCAAGAAACGGCACGGCCAGGAACGAGGGCAGAACCTGCAACCCGAGGCGTTGTCCGACTTGTGTGAAGAAATGAAGGCCATCATCAAGGCCGAAACGGGCGCGTCCTTCCCCCAGGCGCCCCGCGACCAGTTGCTCGCCGCCGTGGAGGCAGTGTTCAAGTCGTGGGAAACGCCACGCGCTCGAACGTACCGCAGGCTCAACAAGATTCCTGATGATATGGGCACCGCCGTCAACGTCCAAATGATGGTGTTTGGCAACATGGGCGACGATTGTGCTACCGGGGTCGCCTTCACGCGTGACCCTGCCACGGGCGAGGACACCTTCTATGGTGAGTTCCTCCAGAATGCGCAAGGCGAAGACGTCGTGGCAGGCATTCGCACACCGCACCCAATTCAGGACATGCGCGGAATTCTTCCCGAGGCTTACGACCAGCTTGCGGGCATTGCCAAGACGCTCGAACAGCACTTTGGCGACATGCAGGACCTGGAATTCACGGTCATGCGTGGCACGCTCTACATGCTCCAAACGCGAACCGGCAAACGCACGGGTCTCGCGGCGGTTCGCATTGCACTTGACATGTTGGATGCAGGTCTGATTGA
This sequence comes from Thermoplasmatota archaeon, assembly GCA_041623215.1. GTDB lineage: Archaea > Thermoplasmatota > E2 > JACPAO01 > JAHFTW01 > JBFJXH01. The sequence goes on along the minus strand of JBFJXH010000156.1, from coordinate 2,343 downwards.
CGAGTCCACGGCCATTCAACGCGTACAACCGGGTCAGCTTGATCAACTGCTTCGTCCCGTATTTGATCCGGCAGAAAAGGCGGCGGCCGCCGACCGCGTAGTCGCCAAGGGCCTCAACGCCGGCCCGGGAGCCGCTAGTGGCCGCGTGGTCTTTTCGGCCGATGATGCCGTCGCTTGGAAGGCGCGGGGCGAACAGGTGATTCTCGTGCGGGACGAAACCAGCCCCGAGGACATCCACGGCATGGATGCGAGTGAAGGCTTCTTGACGGCTCGTGGCGGCATGACCAGTCATGCGGCGTTGGTGGCTCGGCAAATGGGCAAGGTGTGTGTTGCCGGCTGTTCCGACCTTCGAATCGACTACAAGGCAAAGGCGTTTGGAGCCGGCCACCGAGTCATCAAGGAAGGAGACTGGATTAGTCTCGATGGATTTACCGGCGAAGTCATTGAGGGTCGCCTTACGAGCAAGGACAGCGAAGTGGTTCAAGTGCTCGTTGAGCAAAGCTTGGCGCCCGCTGATGCACCGACCTTCACCATGTTTGACCGGCTTCTTACGCTGGCCGATGGCGTACGGCGACTCAAAGTTCGGGCCAACGCGGACCAGCCGGACCAAGCAGAAGCGGCGATTGCGTTGGGGGCACAGGGAATTGGCCTGTGCCGCACCGAGCACATGTTCTTCGGCCCCGGCAAAATTGAACACATGCGAGAGATGATTCTCGCCAAGAACGAAACCTATCGCCGGGATGCGCTTGACAAGCTATTGCCAATCCAACGGGCCGACTTTGCTGGCATCTTCCGCGCCATGAATGGCCGTCCCGTAACGATTCGCCTCCTGGACCCTCCTCTGCATGAATTCCTGCCGCACGAGGAAAAAGAACAGCGGGAAATGGCGCTCATGATGGGCATCGAACTTGACGCCCTACAACGCCGGATCGAGGCGCTGCGGGAATCAAACCCCATGCTAGGCCACCGCGGGTGTCGCCTCGGGATTACCTATCCGGAGGTAACAGAAATGCAAGCCCGTGCCATCTTGGAAGCGGCCGTTGAAGTCACCAAGGAAGGCGGCAAGGTGCTGCCTGAAATCATGATTCCCATTGTTGGCCATGACACCGAATTCGAGGACCAAGAAGCCATTGTCCGGCGCGTGGCCGAGGAAGTGCTCGACGCTGCCGGGGCCGACATGGACCTACCTTACCTGGTGGGCACCATGATTGAGTTGCCTCGTGCCGCGCTGACGGCGGATGAAATTGCCAGGCGCGCTGAATTCTTCAGCTTCGGCACCAATGACTTGACCCAAACTGCGCTGGGCGTGTCGCGCGACGATGCCGGAGGGTTCCTGACCCACTACCAAGAGCACAAGCTGATTCCCCATGACCCGTTCCAAACCATTGACTTTGCCGGGGTGGGCCAATTGGTCCGCATGGGCACGGAGCGGGGCAGGGCCACGCGGCCGGAACTAAAGGTGGGTATCTGTGGGGAGCACGGGGGCGACCCGGAATCTGTGATGTTCTGCCATGACGTGGGACTGGACTACGTTTCCTGCTCGCCCTACCGCATTCCAATCGCGCGCCTCGCTGCGGCGCACGCCGTGCTACGCGCCAAGCCTGACGCGTAATGCGCGTCTTTGTCGCTTGCCCGGTTCCGCTGGCTCTCGACGGCCTCGCGCGGGACGTGGCAAGCGCCATTGGTGGCCGGGCGGTCGCGGCCGGCTCGCATCATGTGACGTTGGCCTTCTTGGGCGAGCGGGACGACGCGAGCATTCGCTCCCTTGCCGACAGCGTTGCTGCAGCCGTGGCACCCCATGGTGCCATGGAGGCGGCGACCGGCGAGCTGGGCGCATTTCCAAGTGCGCGGCAAGCACGGGTTGCTTGGTTGGGAGTTGAGGCACCCGGCCTATCCCATCTTGCCCACGACATCCAACAAGCGACCCTTGGGGCCCCTGAACGGCGCCAATTTCGTCCCCATGTAACACTTGCCCGGATGCGGCATGCTCGCGACGCCCGAGTGGCGCTGGCGCGCCCGGTGCCGCCGCAGGCGTTCACCTTAGACGAGGTGGTGGTGCTCAGAAGCCACCTGGACGCGGCGGGCGCGCGCTACGAAGTGCTCGCGACCTACCAGCTTCGCCGCACGTGACTGGCAGGTACCGCGGGGTGCGGGGTTTGTGCAGCGGCGGGCTTGTCGGTGCGGTGGGGTGGCGGCTACTCCAAGGTGGCATGGCGCTGCGCCATGGCCTTTTCATCCACATCTAAGCGTTCCATGAGGAGTGCAACTAGGGCGTCGAAGAACAACCAAGCACTGGTCTCAAACAAGGTCCCCAAGGGCGCCAAGCGTGCGCGGTCCCCGTTG
>JBFJXH010000155.1:0-4258 GCA_041623215.1 Thermoplasmatota archaeon | reverse complement strand
TGCTCCCGCTCATTTTTCTCCTCGATGATGGCCTACGCGGGGCGCTTGCTCAGTGGATGGGAAGTGCCTTGGACGAGTGCCACGTCATCGTCGACGAAGCACACCATTTGCCCGATGCCGCACGCAGCCATCACAGTCCGGCCTTGGGGACCGCGACGCTGCTACGGGCCACCAAAGAGGCCAGAGAGCTTGGCGACCCTGCTGTGGCACCCAACCTGAGCGCCTCGGCAATCTTAGATGCCATTACGGCCATGATTCACCATTTAGCCGACCAATGCGTTGGCCAAGACGCTAGCGGAGTGAGCGTAAGGGCAGCGCCATCTCCGGGCAGGCAGCCATCCAATAGGGATGGGGCATCGGAGGCCGACATAGCCCCGTCCGCACCCCCGCCACGAGACTACGGACAGGAAGAAGCGCTCCTGCCACCGGGACTGGTAGCGCAAGAGCTCATGCACCGACTCGGCGTTTCATCTCCGGCGATTGGCCGCATCGCAGCCGCGCTCCAGGACGCGGGCGCCATCATCCGCCAGCGCCGAGAAGACCAAGGTCGCCTACCCAGATCGTATCTAGGTGCAGTCGGCGATTTCCTCGCCTTCTGGTTTCAATCCTCCGAGCTGCCGTATGCGCATTTGATTAGGGCCGGGGCCAGACCTCAACTGCAGGCTTGCTTGCTTGACGCGGCGCCGGTGTTGTCGTGGCTCCACGAATGCGCCAGTACCACCCACATGAGTGGCACGCTGGCTCCTCTGGCACACTACGTGCAGGCATGTGGCTTACCCCCTACGACACGAGTGGCTACGCATGGCAGTCCGTTTCCTCCAGCCAACCTACGTATCGTTGGCGTCGAAGGGGTCCATCGCCGCTGGCAGGCTCATCAGGATGACCCCACCCACGCCGAGCGCCTGCAAGCGGCATGCCGTGGTGCCATCGAGCGGCTGCCGGGCCGAACGGCCATTTTCTTTCCCAGCCACCAAACCATGGAAGATTACCTAGAGGAGGGTCTCCTGCACGGCGTGCCACGCACCTTGTACAAGGAATCCCAGTCCATGGACCATTCAACGCTAACCCGCTTGCTCACCGATTTTCTGGATGAGGGCACAGGCGACGCCATTCTGGCGGGCGTCATGGGCGGTCGGCTTACCGAGGGAATTGATTTGCCCGGTGATGCGCTATCGAACGTGATCATCATGGGCATACCCTATCCGCGACCCTCGGCCCGACATGAGGCCTTGATGCGCCAAGTTGAGCGCACCGGCCAATCCGCGTGGGAAGTGACCGTTCATGCACCTGTCGCGCGCACACTGCGGCAAACCATTGGCCGCCTGATTCGCGGCCCCACTGACCGGGGGACAGCAGTTATCCTAGACGAGAGGGCGGTTCGCTTCCGTCGCGAATTGCCGGGGCTCGTCATGGTGTCTGACGTGTCCATGTTGGATGCCCATCGCCCGGCCTGGAACCGTCTCGAAAAAGATGCCGAAGCGCTCGGATTTGCACTCGCTTCTGCCAAACGCGGATAACAACCGCTTTATATGCTGCCGAAGTGATGAGGGATGCGGAAGCGGTCGGGCTGGAACCCTTTGAGTGCATCCCATCCCCTCCATTTGGAGGCCAGTCCCCCCTTCCCATTTCCTGTTACTCCCCTAGCTGGGGCTGGATTGGCGGTCAGCGACCCCACACGGTCTTGTCTGCCACCGAGTAGTTTCGGATGATATTGATGGTCCCAGTCGGACTAATTGACTGAATGGCCTTGATGTCTGCTTCATCGAGGTCTACGTCCTCGAATTTCAGAACATCTTTGAGGCCTCCATCGCCGGTAGGCAAATTGACCGCCACCGAGATTACCTTGGACGAACCCGGCACGGGCTGGCCTAGGCGCTCGAGGATGGCAAGCGCAGTTCCGGCCTTGATGTGGTCGAGGACAGTGCCGTTTCGGATGGGGACAATCTTGAACTCCTTCATGGAAGCGCTCCGAGGGTCCAAGCAAGAAGCGCCTGGCGCACAGCCACTCCATGGTGAGCTTGCTCAAAACACTTGGCTGCTGGATGGCCATCGAGGTCGGTTGACAGCTCGTCGCGTCGGGGTAGTGGGTGCAGAATCAACGGGCCTCCGTCGGCTCGGAGATGGCCGGCGGTGACGCGGATGGACTTGGCGGCTTCTTCGTAGGCCGCCCGATCAAGGAAGCGCTCTTCCTGCACGCGCGTCAGGTACACCGCGTCGCAGGAAACCATTGCTTCGTCTAGTGACACAGTTGGAATCTCACCCATCTCGGGGGGCAAAGGCAGTCCCTTGGCGGGCACCTGGACAACGTCACTGCCAAGCCGCACCAGTAGTGGCACGAGACTGTGCACGGTTCGGCCATACTGAAGATCGCCAATGACTGCCACACGGCTGCCGCGAAGCGACCCGAGTTCCTTTCTCAGAAACGATGCGTCCAGCAGCGCCTGGGATGGGTGTTCGCCCGCCCCATCGCCCGCATTGATGACGGGCACTGAGCTCACCGCCGCGGCCCGTCTAGCCGCCCCCTTTTCGGGGTGGCGCAGCACCAAGACGTCGGCGTAGCCACAAAGCACCCGAACCGTGTCCTCCAGGCTTTCGCCCTTCGACGTACTGGTTGCCCCAGCGTCGGCAAACCCAATGGCGTCGCCCCCGGCTCGTTTTGCGGCGGCCTCAAAGCTCAGGCGCGTCCGTGTGCTTGGCTCGAAAAACGCCGTGCACACCAGACGGCCCGTCAAATCGACTGGCGCGTCCACGGCATCCAGAATCGTTCGCACGTCCTCGTCCGATAGGTCGTCTAGGCTGATGAGGTGCCGGCCGGGGCCAGCGAGCATGTTAGGCCTCGAGGATGCGGCTCGCATCTTCTGCCTTGACGCCTTCCCGACCGTCTTCGGCCCCAACGAACGAGTCCTTGAGGCGCCCTAGCCAAATGGGCGTGACGAACGTTGTCAGCATGACTACGATGATGACGGCGGTGTATTGCCAGTTGCTAATCAGTCCAGTTGACAAACCGAGCACAGCGAAGATGAGGCCAACTTCGCCACGCGGTGCCATGCCCACGCCAACCACTAGCTTGCTGGCTTTGGCGTCCTTGAGCACGCCCCAGCCGCAGGCCAGTTTAGCCGCCATGGCCAGAGCCGTTAGGACCACGCCAATGAGCAGCACCGCCAACGTGTTTCCTTCCATGGCACGCAGGTCCACCTTCATGCCGAGCGTGACAAAGAAGAAGCTCACGAAGATGGCCGCAATGGGTCGCAACTCCTCGAAGATGCGATGGGCTGCCTTGGTTTGAGCAAGGATGAGGCCGCCGGCAAACGCGCCAACGATGTCTGCCAGGCCCGCCACGCTTGCCAGGTAGGCCATGAGAAGGGCAAAGACGATGGCCAATGCCACGGGGAAGCCCTTCACCTTGAAGGAGTCCACGAGCCAGTCGTAGGCGCGTGGCACGAACTTCAGGCCAAGAAAGAGACTGACTACGAGGAAGCCCACTGCCTTAGCTGCAATCAGGCCGAGGGCAAGGGCGTCCACCGCTTGCCCGCTGACAGCGGCATCCACGAGGGCTGCGACGATGGCTAGGATGATGAGCCCACCAATGTCGTCCAAGACCGCTGCGCCAAGGATAATTTTGGTTTCGTTGCTAGCTAATTTGCCCATGTCCCCGAGGACGCGGGCTGTAATCCCCACGCTGGTCGCGGCCAACGTGGCACCCACAAACAAGTGCAACAGGTACGGTGGAATGCCCATCATCGGTGCCCACGTGGGCCACAGTTGCCCAAGGCCCCAGCTGAAGGCATAGCCAACGGCCATGCTGCCTACGATGCCGATAATGGCAACCAGCAGGCTGCTCGCCCCGACCTTCGTTAGTTCCTTGACATCTGATTCAAGGCCGACCTCGAAGAGTAAGAGAATGACGCCGATGGTTGCCAGAAGTGCAAGGATCTCTAGGTTGATGAACGTCTCGCCATCGTGAGCAAAGAAGTCGGCCAGACCGTCCAGGTGACCATCATGGGCCTCGTCCAGTAAATGCGCCCCCTCCTGTTGGATGGCAAAGTCAGGCATGCCAATGTAGCCGCCTAGCAGACCGGCGCCTAACACGACACCGACCAGCAATTCACCGAGCACAGCTGGTTGTTTGAGACGCTCCGCGGCTTCGCCGCCAAGCTTGGCGCCGAGGATGATGACGAGAATCTGCCAAAGAATCGGTTCTGGGCCACCGGCCATGCGGCGGCGACCAATCGACCGCTCTTAGGCTGCGCGCCTTGAC
>JBFJXH010000154.1:0-4259 GCA_041623215.1 Thermoplasmatota archaeon | reverse complement strand
GCGGCCGTTGCCTTGGCTTTGGCCAGGGTCGCCCCCTCGGGCATGAACACATCGCTGGCTACGCCTGCTGCTGTGGCGGCGAAGGCCACGCCTTGGGCGTGGTTTCCTGCCGAGGCAGCTACGACGCCGGCCGCTCGTTCTTGGGCACTCAGATTGGCGACTTTCCACAGAGCGCCCCGGACCTTGAAGGAGCCGGTACGCTGGAAACATTCCAACTTGAGATGAATGTCGCCGCCTGTCAAGCGGCTCAAGTGTGCGCTGCGCTTCATGGGTGTGTCGCGGATTCGGTCCTGAATGGCCGCGTGGGCCGCCTGGATATCCGCGAGCGTGGGCACAGTCACGGCCTTGCGACCTGCTGCGGCCTTATGAGGTGCCCGCCGATGCATCCACTGCTTGCGCCGGCGAGGCAGGGGTCCGGTTGACCCACCAGACGCCGCCAATGATGAGGGCGGCCCCGGCCAGGAACCACGGCGTTACAGTTTCGCCCAGAAGCAGATACCCGGTCGTGGTCGCAACCACCGGAATCAGGTAGATGTAGGACGCGACACTGGTCGCTGGCAGGTGGCGAAGGGCACTATTCCACATCGCGTATCCGGCGGCCGTGGCGAGCACGGCAACGAAGGCGAGCCAAAGCCACAAGCGCGGCGTGAAGGCGGCTAGCGGGCTCACCCCGGCGGGCGCTTGCCACGGAGCAAACATGAGCGCTCCCATGGCCATGGTTAGCCCGGTCACCGTGAGGCCTCCAATCCGTTCAATGAAGGGTTTGGCAAGCACCGAGTAAAGCGTCCACGATGCCGGTGCAATGAGCAGCACGAGGGCCCGTTTGGCGAGGGAAACATCCACGGCGCCCCGTCCCCACATGACCACGACGACGACGCCTAGGAATGCGATGGCAAACCCGAGGCCACGCTTGGCGCTGAATTGTTCCTTGCGCAGCAGGACCGACCACAGCAAGGCCCACAAGGGCGCCGTGGCAACGAGAATCGCTGCAATAGCTGCGGAAGCCCCTGGTTCGTCGCCGCGTGGCTGAATCGCCCAATTGAAGGGCAGATGATAGCCAGCCACGCCCAAAATACCCAAACCCCCCATGGCCGCCCAACCCCGGGCCCCGAGCATCGTCAATTGGGGACGCCGTCGCAGGGCAATCCACACCGGATAGGCGAGCAGCATCGGCAAGTACCGGAACCACGTCAACTGGTAAGGGTCCAAGACGGCCGAGAGTTCGCGTAGAGCGGCAAAGGCGGTGCCCCAAATGAGGACCAGTACGCCCATGGTCAGATGCGCGACTCGGGTCGCCTGCACGCTCCAAGGAGGCCGCGGCCATATATGAGGTCGCAAACACCAAGCGTTATGGCTTGGGCGCGATGAAGATGGATTGTGAAGAGGGCAGCCAGGCAGGTCAACGGGCGCAGCGTCCAGGTCGGCCTCCCCACGCGGGCAGGGCCCAGCCGTGGGCAGCGACCCATCCGGTCGCGGCCCGCGCCGGCAATCTGGTTCATTTCCCTGAGCGTAACCGTGGCTTTGCTGGCGGTGGGATCCGTGCAGGCAATACCGGAATCGGACGCCGCCGCGGTCTGGCACGAGGAGCAAGGCAACGACCTGCTGCTGGCCGCCGGCCATACTCCAAACGTGGTGCCTGCCGGCACCCAGTGGTCGGGCTTCATCCGCTTCGATGCTGCCGCCAATGTGACGTCTGCTCAGTACCAAATCTGCCGCGTGGGTAGCGCCTGTTTTGCCCCGCCGACGCCGGCCAATCAAAGCTCCGCTGATGGCCAGTCATGGACATTCAACACGACGGATTATCGGGACGTCGTGTACGACGAGCCAATCTTCTACGAAGCTGGCTGGCGCGTCGGCGTCCAGTGGATCTTAACCATTGATGGCGACGAAGTGTTCTTTCCCCACGGCATGAATTTGTCAAGCGCAGCGTGCGACGCGGATTGGCAGGCGTGCGCTGAGAGCCACTACTTGGCCTTCGTCATCGCGCCGGCCTCGGGCAACGTGGGCGAAGGCGGCAAAGGCCTACCAACTGCTGGCGTTGCAGCCATCGCGGTTGCGCTGGCGGTCACTGCGGTGGGTGTCCGCTTGAGGCGCAGTGAGTCTGGGGGCGGCGGTGGATGAAGCGAACCACGATTGCCGTAGCCCTGGCCATCCTTTTCCTTGCCGCGTCGGGGGCATGGTGGCTGCAAGGCCAACAAACGACGGGTGACGCGCCACCATTCGCCCTCACGAGCACCGGCTTTGAGGACGGAGTGCAAGGGTCGCCCGTTAACTTCACGCTCGATGACTACCACGGTCAGGTGGTCGTGCTAGACCTCATGGGCGTCACGTGCGTAAGCTGTCGCATCGTCACGGACCATGTCCTTCGGCCCATTGATGCCTCTTACAATCGAAGCGACGTTGTCGTCTTGTCGGTTGACGTATGGGTCGGCCGCGGAGGCGAAACCGTCGAAGACTTGATTGGCTTGCAGAAGGAAGAAAATGTCACTTGGAGGCACGCGCTGGATAGCGACGATGTGCTGACCAAATACGCAGCGCGCGAGTTGCCGCGCGTCGTGGTCATCGACCGGGATGGCGTCATCGTAGGCAATTGGATTGGTGTGCCTAGCCACGAATCTGTTGATGCGGTCGTCCAAGCGGCCGTTGTGGATGAGGCGTCCGCCGTGTCGTTCCTAACGGTTGGAATCCTGGGCTTGGCCTTGCTTGCCGGACTGTCGAGCATTTTCACGCCGTGCAGCGTCGGGCTGCTGCCGGCTTACTTTGGTTTCCTGTTACAGGCGGGGAGTGCACAACCCGCCGCAAACTCCGCATCTACACTAGCGGCGGGATTAGATTCCGGGGCGGAGCCGCGCGCCGCCACGGGTGCCCATAGCCCCCACACGCGGGCAAGCCCCGTGGGGCGGGCGGTGCTCGGGGGGCTCACCACTGCTGCGGGGATTGTCGCGGTGTATGCATTCATCGCGGTTTTGCTGCTTGTGGCGGGCGAATCCCTGCGCCCATACGTTCGTTTCCTGAACCCCATCGTAGCCGTGGCGCTACTGGGCCTCGGCATTGCCATGTTTGCGGGCTTCGACTGGGAATGGCTGACGCGGCGCATCGGCATTGCCGCAGATGGCCGGAAAGGCTTCTTCGCCTTCGGCGTCGGCTACGGCACGGCCGCCTTCGGCTGCACCGGCCCTGTCTTCATCCCCATTTTGTTCCAGGCCTTCCTGCAAGGCCCGGCCATCGGCGCCACCGCTTTCGCGCTCTACACGGCGGCCGTAGCGGGCCTCGTCGTATTGGCAGCTGTGCTTGTTGCCAGCAGTCGCGAGACGCTCCTTCGCAAGTTATTGTCCCGCACGCCGGTCATAACGAAGATAAGTGCCGGCCTCATGGTCGCAGCAGGCATCTACCTCCTGTGGTTCGCCAGCCGCACATTGTAGCCCCCCGATATCATGTCCCCCGCCGACGAACCCACCAACGCCACGGCCACCGAGGTCGACGCTCATGATGCGCCTGAGGCCCCCCTGGCTGACGGGTCGCCCGATGACGCGCCTGGAGGTGAATCACCCGCCGAATCCACCGAAGAGCCCAACATTCTCGATACGGCGCCGTGGTGGACAACCCCGGCGATTCTGCTTGGGGTCCCCGCGCTTCTGGCCGTGCTCACGCAAATTCGGCCGTCCCTCTTCTACGACCGATTCGTCTGGCAATACTACTGGGGCCCCATCAAGGCCGATGCCGCTCGTCGGGCCTTGGAACATAACGGTGTGATTGCCGAGCCCGGGTACAATATCGTCAACACCCTCAGTTGGGTCGTCCTACTCGCTGTGTGTTTGTTTGGCTTGGCGCAAATGCTGCGGCGACAACGCGTAGCCATGGATAATACGCTAATCGTCGCCGCCACAACCTGGGTGGTGGCCGGTGCCATCTTCCACGTAATGCAAGACACGCACCTGTTTGCCAAGCCGCTGGAATACTTCTTCATCACGCCACCCATTTACCTCCTGTTTGCCGCGGGTGGTGTCGTCAGCATCATGCTGGGGGTACATCTGGCGGGCGTCGCACGGGAGCGAGATCTGGATGCTGCCGTGGCACGACTGTGGTGGGTGATGGCGGCCTTCGTGGGTCTCTACACACTTCTGGCCATCGTCGAGTGGCGCCTCGTCATTCGCTTCCTGCATCCAGGCGTCGTGGCGCTCTTTGCGGCGGCAACCTTCTTTGCGCTGCGCGTTCGCATTCGGCAACAAGGTACCGTGGTGCCCGCCGACGTCACCCTG
>JBFJXH010000153.1:0-4276 GCA_041623215.1 Thermoplasmatota archaeon | reverse complement strand
TTGACGAGCCGCTTAGTGAGGCTCTGGGTTTCCCGGCCTTCCACGACGCGCTGCTGGAATTCCTTTTCGTATTCTTCGCGACCGCGCTCGGTCAAGAGTACGCGTCCCGTGAAGCGGTCGGTTGCACGCAGGATGTCGCGAATGGTCTTGACGAAGCCTACGTGAACGACCGGCATGGCGAGGTCAATGTGACCAAAGTGGCCAGGGCAGTCGCCCACTTTTTGGCCGCAGGTCTTGCAGCGCAGGCCCGGTTCAATGACACCAAGGCGGGGATCCATGAGACCCATTTCGATAGGGAACCCGTCATCGTCGTACGTGTCGGCGGTGATGATCTTCGTGGCGCTGAGGCCGCGGACCTCCTTGGGGCTCAGGAGACCGAACTCCATGTAGCCGATTTTCTTAGGTTGGTTGGTAATCAAGCGACCGCCTCCAGGCGCATGCGGGGCGCGACCATCAAGGCCTGCAGCTCCTCCATGAGAAGTTTGTATGCGTAACTCATCTCCACGGGGTGGATGTCGGCGTCCTCACCGCTGCTGAGACTGCGGAAGAAGCCGCGGCGGTCCAGCATGCCGATGAAGCCACTCTTGGCGTCCACATATTGGACCGTGCGGTCCGACTCGTCCAGCAAGCGGTCCTTGATGACCATGGCGCCGCCGTGACCAATCAACGCGTCACGTTCCATCTCACCAAACCGAAGACCACCATCGCGGGCACGACCTTCCGTCGGTTGGCGGGTCAGAATCTGCACCGGCCCACGGGACCGGGCGTGAATCTTGCCGCTCACCATGTGGTGGAGCTTTTGGTAGTAGATGCAGCCGACGAAGATGTCGGCCTCGAACATACGGCCGGTTTGGCCATCGTGCAGGCGGCGCTTGCCGTTGTGCTTGAAGCCGTTGGCCAGCATGGCGGAGCGCAGAAGCTCTTCCGAGTCTTCACTGCTGAAGGCCGTGCCATCAATGAAGCGGCCTTCCATGGGGCCAACTAGGCCACCAATCATCTCCAACACGTGAGCCACGGTCATGCGGCTGGGAATGGCGTGCGGGTTGACGACAATGTCCGGGGTCAACCCCTCTTCATCGAAGGGCATACCTTCTTGGGGAACGATGAGGCCGAGCACACCCTTCTGACCGTGCTTGGATGCGAATTTGTCTCCAAGTTCGGGAATGCGCTGGTCGCGCACCTTGATCTTGACCATGCGGGAACCATTCACCGACTCCGTCAGCATGACGGTGTCCACGAAGCCCTTCTCGCCATGGCGGACCGTGATGCTGGTCTCGCGGCGCTTCTGGGGCGTCAGGAAGTCGGTCGGTTCCTCCAGGAAACGAGGAGGACTCGTTTTGCCGATGAGCACGTCGCCGCCAACAACGTCGCGCTCGGGCATGATGAGCCCGTCGTCGCCGATGTCGCGGTACATTTCTTCGGGGCGAACACCACGGCATTCAGGGTCAGGGCGCTCGAAGCGATCTTCCTGGCCACCGGGGTAGCGGCGTTCTTCGGCCGCGTAGGTGCGGAAGAAGCTGCTGCGTCCAAGGCCGCGGTCAATGCTGGCCTTGCTCATGACGATGGCGTCCTCCATGTTGTAGCCGTGGAAACTCATCACGGCGACGACGAAGTTCTGGCCGGCCGGGCGCTCGTTGAAGTTGATGTACTTCGAGGCGTGGTTTTGCACCATCGGCATCTGGGGGTAGTGCAGCAAGTGCCCACGGGTGTCGGGGCGGATGCGGTAGTTGGAGTCACCGAAGCCGAGTGACTGCTTACCCATGCCCGCGCCCATCGTAATGCGGGGACTGGAGTTGTGTTCGGGGTACGGCACCAAGCTGGAGCCAATGCCGAGAATGACCATGGGGTCAATTTCGCAGTGCGTGTGCTCCTTGGTCACCGACTCGGGGCTCACAGCCACGAAGAGGTTCTCTTCCTCCTCGGCGTCGATGTATTCGATGATGCCTTCGTTGATGAGGTCGCCCCAGACCATGCGGCCGGCGGCGATGTCCTTCTCGTGGTCCGCCGTGTAGCGGAGCTTGCCTTTTTCCGAAACGATGAGCGGGCGGCGAACGCGGCCAGCGTCACAGTTGAGGTAGACACTCTTGGTCTCCTCCTCATAGTGGACGTTGACTTCGTTGCTCAGAAGGCCGGCGCGGCGGCGCTCCTTGATGCGCCGCGTCAGGTCGGCCGCGTCGTCGTGCAGGCCAACCAAGTCACCGTTGATGTATACCAGGGCGCCGGGGGCGTCGCGTTCGACCGGGCGGATTCCGAAGTCTCGAAGGACGCGTTCTACTTCGCGCTCCGGGAAGCCCTCGGAAATTTCAACGCAGAGACTGAGGTTCTTCACCAGGCCACAGTTGGGCCCTTCAGGAGTTTCGTTGGGGCACAAGCGGCCCCACTGCGTCGAGTGCAAGTCGCGCGCCTCGAAGTGAGGCTGGCTGCGGGTGAGGGGGCTGGTAACGCGGCGCATGTGGGACAGGGCCGCCAGGTTGGAGGTCCGGTCCAGAAGTTGGCTCACACCAGCACGGCCGGAAACCCAGTTGCCGGTTGCGAGGCTGTGCAGGATGCGTTGGCTCAGAACGTCGGCGCGAACCGCCGTCTGAATCTTGACGTCACGGTTGCGCGCGTGGGCGCGCTCCAGTTGGTACTTCAGGTCCTTGCACAGGGCCATGAAGGCGACGCGGAAGAGGTCCTCCATCAAGTCGCCAGCCAGCTTCAGGCGCTTGTTGGCGTAGTGGTCCTTGTCGTCGGTTTCCCGCAGGCCCAAGAAGAGTTCGAACACTGCTTGACCCATGCGCGCAAGGAAGATGGCTTTGGTAATGCGGTCTTCCGGTTCCTGACCAAGGTGAGGCAGGAGGTTGCGGTCCATCAGGGCCTCGACGCGCTTGACTCGGTATTCACGGGCTTGGCCACCGGCTAGGCGCTTGCCTAGGTAGGTGATGGCGTCTTCGCGGCTCATGACACCGTATTCATCAGCCGTGGACTCGATGTTGCCGAAAATGAGCGGCTCCATGGAGTCGTGCGTCTGAATGGCGTGGACGATTTCTTCGTCCGACTCCATGCCAAGGGCGCGAAGCAGGATGATGAGTGGGATTTGGCCGGATGCGGAGGGCACGGTAACCATGAGGTTGCCGTCCTTCTTGCGCTCGACAACGACGAGGGCACGGTAGCCTTCGTGTTGGCTGAACACCTTGCTGATTTCGACATCGCTGCCGTAGCGGCTGGCCTTCTCGACCAGCACGCGGTTCGGTGCCAGGTCTTCGAGCGTGATGAGGACGCGCTCGGTGCCGTTACTGATGAAATATCCACCCGGGTCGAGGGCGTCTTCCTGCAGTTCAACCAGTTTGTCGCGGTGCTCGTCGTCGCCCAATTCGTGGCCTTCGACTTCGGAGAGCACCTTGCGGTTCAGGTTGCAGTGGAGGCTGCCCACCATGACGGGGAGGCGGCCGATGTTGACGGTCTCCGCCTCGTGTTCAATGCCGTCGATGACGGGGATGAACTCCAGGTGGAGCGGGGCTTGGTAGGTGAGGTTACGAAGCCGGGCTTCCATTGGGGTCAAGGGCCGCAGGCTGCCGTCGGCCTCCTTGACGACCGGGCGCCCGACGCTGATCTTGCCGAGCTTGATTTGGTAGCCTTCGATGTCGGTCTGAACCGTGCCGCGTTCGGCGGTTTCGTCGTCGCCGATGCGGATGTTGTCAATGACGTGTTGCAACCGGTGTTGCAAGAAGTCATTGTAGCTGGCCAGGTGGTGGTTGACGATAGAGCGTTCATCGTAGAACGCGTCGACTAGTTCGCGCATGGTGGGACTCCTAGATGGCCTCTACCACGAGGCGGTAGGCGACAGAGTGGCCGGCGGTGGGGCTGTCGCGGGTGATGCGGACAACGCTGCCCGACTTGGCGCCGATGACGCGGCATGCGGCGTCGTCGGAGCGAATTTTCGGCAACTGATCGATGCCGATGCGGTACCGTTCGAGGATGCTTGGAACTTCATCCTCGGGGACCAGCTCGTGCAGGGGCACAAGCCGGTGGTTCATGACATTGAAGCGAAGGTCCTCGTCGGTCACGGCATCACCATGTAGTTGACACTGGAAGGCGCGGCCTAGCCGCGTCTCAACCGGTGCAAGTCCGCGCGAGACAGGTCCGGTATAAGAGTATGACCCTGGAACGGTGACCTGCTCAAAGCGGTCGGAGTCTTTAACGGTTTGTCGCGGCCGTGAAACGACCCCGAAACCGTGGAATGGAAAGTGGGCCCTACGGGATTCGAACCCGTGGTAGGCGGGTTAAAAGCCCGCTG
>JBFJXH010000152.1:0-4342 GCA_041623215.1 Thermoplasmatota archaeon | reverse complement strand
CGACGCCGGCGAAGCGACTCACCATGCCGGCGGCGAGCCCTGCGGTGAGGCCGGTCAGGGTTCGGCGCGGAAGGCGGCCTGGTGGTGTCGCGGGCTGGCCCTTGAGATTGGTTTGGTCCTCCGAGTCGGTTTGTCGTGCTGACGCGGGCACCGGCCGAACCAGGTTCCAGGCTGCGAGGCCGAGTACGATGGCAAACAGGAGTTTCAGCAGTGACGGCCGGATAAATGGGAAAGCAAGGGTGGCGGCTGCAACCCCTACTGCCCCTCCGGCAACGAGGGGCCATGCGAGACGAAGATCAACGGCGCCCTTGCGGTGGTGGCGCCAAATGCCAACCGGCGCCTGTAGGGCAATAACCAACAGACTGAGGGCAACCGCGTCGGCCCAACTTGTGCCCCACACATAATGCAGCATGGGGGTGAGAATGATGCCTCCGCCGACGCCCATGAGGCCGCTGACAAATCCGGCACCTAGGCCCGCGGCCATGAACAGGAGCAACGTGGCCGGATCGAAGTTCATGACGTCGTCGCCGTGCCCTCTGGCGTGGCTGCTCCGGCGTCAAGTGCGGCACCCGGTGGATAAAACACGGGGACTACAAGCATGGTTGCCAGCCACATTTGCAATACGGCGACCGCCGTGGCAAGCAGGGTCCGCGTGACCAAGAGGTCCGTTTGCCGACTAAAAATGCTGAAGGCAATAAAGGTCGTGAGGCTGGTCAAAAGCACCGCTTGGCCCACGAACCGATACACCTTCCGCCGGTCACGCGTCTGCTCCATGTTCCAGATCAGGTGGATTGCATCATCGCTGCCAATAGCCATGATGAAGACCATGGGTAGCATGAGCCCGACGGACAAGCCAATGTCCATCAGGGGTAGCACGCCCAACCACCAAATGCTCGTCACCAGCATCACGCTTGCGATGGCGGATGTGGCGCGCAGGTTTCGCGTTGCTAGGCCAACCATGATGACAACGAGCGTGAAGCTGACGATGCCGACCGTGTTAACCCACGGCATTTCCTCCGTGATGAACAGGTAGCTGAAGGCATTGTTGCCAAACAGGTTGACCTGCAATTGGTCCTCCGTAATGCCGGTCTCCTGGCGCGTCTTCTCAATGACGCGAAGCGTTGCCTCCCAGATGCGTTCGGACTCTGCAAAGTTGGTGTCTTGGTCGGTATCGAAGGAAACCATGCCAATGTCATAGGTGTCCGGCGCCAACAGGATTGTCATGAAGTTGGCAAGCGGGCTCGCGAAAATGTCATCGAACATCCGCCGCATTTCCTCCGGCGACTTCGGATACTCTGCATCGTGGACTTCCTTCGCGGGCACGTTACTCAGGACGAACTGGCTGGCGATGGCGTCTGGCGTGCCCTGATTGACCGCCATCCACCCGCGCACCACCCGGGTCAGGCTAGCCGTGTTGAAGCCTTGGATATCTGGGTCGGCTTCCAAGTTGGCCGTCAGGGCGTCAAGGAAAACGTGCGTCTCGGGCTGGGTCAAGTCCCCCTCCACGATGAGGTAATTGGACTGTGTTTTGGCGTCTGCGCCGAAGAACTCGCGGCTCAACCATTCCGCGTCGTCGCGCACCCGGTCGCCGGGCGGATAGTTGAGTTCCGGGTTGCCAAAGCCTTCAGCTTCCAGGTTTTGCATCGAAGCGAATGCCATGCCCGTGAGCACGATGGCCGCCACGATGGCGATGGGCCGTCGGCGGCCCACTGCACCCGCTACGGTGGCCACCCACGGACTACCCCGGTGCTCTCGGCGGCTGGCCTCCTTGGCGGTTAGGCTAAGGACTGCCGGGATGAGCGTCAAGGTGAAGACGAAAGTCACGACCAAGGCAATGCTGCTGACGATGCCAAGCTGTGCCATCAGAATGCTCGGACTGGCAACCATGATGAGCAGGCCCGCGACCGTCGTGACGGTAGCGATAAACATGGCAAACCCTGCCCGGTGTCCCGCTTCTTGGAATGCCTCGGCATTGCTACGCCGGTCGGCCTTATGCTCCAAGAACTCGCTGACCATGTGAATGCCATAGTCGATGCCCACTCCCAAGATGAGTGGGACGATGGTCATGTTCAGGGCCGAGAACGGAATTTCAAGCCACCCCATCATGCCGGCGGTCCACACGAATGCCGTAAACAAGTTGAGCGCGGAAACCAGAATCACGCGCGGGTCGCGGAACGCCAAGTACAGAATGGCGACAATGGCCCAAATGATGAGGGGGGCCAGGACCGAAATGTCGCGCTTCGTGGTGTCGCTGGCGTGGGCGTCGGTTGCCGCGACGCCTCGAACCGCCAAGCCGCCGGTGTCGAAGACATTCCACGTTAAGGTGCAGGGCGTGGTCGAATCACCATCGTCGCAGGCAGCAACCGCCGCGGCATAGGCATCCACGGTGGCGTACACGGCGCGGCCGAGCTCCACCCGGCTAATGCCATCCGTGGTGTTGAAGAAAATAATTGTTCGGCCTGCTTCAAATGTCCGTGCCACGGTATCCGTGGCCGCCTCATCTGCCGCCAATGCGCCTCGGTAGGCGGCATAGTACTGCAGAGCGCCCATCGGGTCCGTTCCCGGCATCCGGAAGGCTTCATCGTCCGGTGGCCGCCCCACCCGGTCGGTTTCACCTCGCACAAGCGGTGCCAACAGGCTTTCCTCCGGACTGTCTCCAACGTAGCCGTCATTCGTCCAATTGACGACCTTGATGAGATTGGCAAAATCAATGGCGTATTCGGCCTGGGGAATTTCTCCTCGGATGAAGTGCCACACTTCGTCCATCCCCCGGACATACGCTTCATGTGTTACGTTGCCACAATCTGGCGCTTGCGGGTCTCCCTGTCCGCCGTGGTAGGGTAACTGACTCGCGGTGACGCGTGCACATTTCTCTGCATCAATAGCATAGAAAAATGTCACAAGGTCGTAGAAGCCCCGAAATTCGGTCGACGCGTTTTGCGCGGCTAGCGTGGCGGGATGATTTTTGGGCAGGATCTTCAGCAGGTCTGCGTCGGTTTCCAGTTGGACCATGCCGGCACCTGCCAGGAGCGTGCCAACGGCAATGATGGTAACGACCCGAGCTGGCCTGCCTGCACAGTAGAGGGACAAGTCTCCCAGAATCTGGCCAAGCCTCGGCCCATGCGCCATCAAGCGGAGACTTGGCCCAGGGTTCTTGGCCGTTTCCAAGGCGCTCGGGGCAACTGCGCCCGTCGGGCGGGTCAGCCAAGGCCGCGAGGGATAGCTCCGCCGAAAGCCGCGCTAGTTGGCTCCGTGGGCGGGGCAAAAGGCGCTGCCGGTGGCGGCGCGGCGTCGACATGGCCGCCCTTCCTTGGTTGTGCCGGCGCAGCGGGCCGCCGGGTCCCTCTTCGGCTCCGGCATCGAGGTGGACGGGGCACTTACGTCGGACCCCTCGTCGTCCTCATCCAGCAGCTTGTCCGCCACTTCGCGGTATTTTTGCACCGCCTTACGTGCCTCGTTGACGGCAGTATCGACCAGTAGTTCCTCTGTGCGAATGGATTCGTCGTGCAGCTTCTGGGCCACGATGCGAATTCCCATTTCGCGGGCATTGGCGGGGTAGCCCTTGTCAATGAGGCGAACCACCGATTTGGCTCGCAAGGGGGCCGCGACGAGGGCGGTCATGATGAGGAAGGGGATGACCAGGAAGGTCACGGCGATGGCGAACCACAAGGGCATCCACGCCGGCTGCACGAAGGCACCCACCACGGCCCCGATGACCAGGAGGACGCCCACGATGAGAAAGGCCCGCAGGATGCGAAGCCATCGCACCGCGCGTCGAAGTCCGTCGTTGACGCTGCGAAGAAAGTCGTCGATTACGCTCCACAACGTGGAAAACCACGAAAGGCCAGGCACGGCACTTCCAGGCGCGGCGGGGGTCTTGGCTGTTGCGAAGCATGCGTCGAAGCGACCAAGAGCCAGAGGGGCCTCGGTGCCTTGTGGCCACCACGATGCGCAAGGAGACCTGGAAGGTCCGCCTTTGGGCCTTGAAGAATGTCCCCCTCATCCACCATGTGCGCCCCCGCCTAGTTGCGGTTGATGACGAGCGAGCCGAAATTGTCGTGCCGCTGCGGCGCCGCACCAAGAACCACTGGGGCTCCATGTACTTCGGGGCCCTTGCCATCGGGGCTGACCTGGCCGCCGGGCTCCATTGTATGCATGCCACGGAGGCCGAGAAGGCAACCTCGGGCGCGCGAATTGGCTTTGTCTTCAAGGACGTGCAGGGCGACTTCCTGCGCCGACCCGACGGCGACGTGCACTTTGTCAGTGACCAAGGCGCAGCGGTTGCAGCCGCCGTCAAAGAGGCCGCTGCTTCCGGCGAACGCGTCAACATTCCCGTGCCCAT
>JBFJXH010000151.1:0-4397 GCA_041623215.1 Thermoplasmatota archaeon | reverse complement strand
GGATATCCTTTCGGCCTTCGGAGCCGAGGACCCCTGTTCGAATCGGGGCAGGTCCGTTGTCATGGTGGGTACGCTTGCGTGCCCGCCTTAAGCGATCGAACGGTTTCCGTTCGCGGGGCAGTGTCCGTTGTCATGGTGGGTACGCTTGCGTGCCCGCCTTAAGCGATTGAACGGTTTGCGTTCCCAGCCAGCTTCGCTTTAACTCGCGGAGGCGCTGCCGCAGCATGGCAGACTTCGACGCCAGCTTCGACGCCGCGTTTCTCGTGGCTGTCGGCGTCCTCGTCGGAGTCGTGGTGCTGCTGTACTACATTTTTCCCAGGCCCCGGCCACGCCTTGAAGCGCACGCCCGTTACGCGACCCGCGAGCACCGGGATGGCGCATGCCGAAACTGTCTGATTGTTAATGTCCGTAATATTGGCACTGCTGGCGCCAACGTCATTGACGTTTGGCTGGAGAGCCCCAGCGGCCGCCGGGAGTCGCTCGATGTGCTTGGTATGTTGCCACAATTGCCGCGGGGCTTAGCTCCCTTTGATAGCCTCCGGATCCACGTGATGAATGTGGATTTGAGTCATGCACTGAAGATTCTGCGGCCGAAGGACCAGGTGTTTCGGGTGATTGCTCAGGCGCGGCCGTCGTTCGAGGGCACCAGCGGCTGGATTCAGGCGCGACCGGTTAGCCATGCGGCGCTAGGGGTTCCCGATGAAGACATGGCGCCGCGCGACCACCGCGACACGAACCGTGCCCACAAGCAGGCGCATGCCCACCATGGCCGTCGCATGCACCCCAAATGACGGCGCACCCTAGTATGGTGTGCCGTACAAGCGGCGCGGCAAGGTGTCGCACATCGTGTGGATGGCGGCTTCGGTCAATTCACCATTCTGTAAGAGGCCCATGAGGCGCTTTGGCACCGTGTCGCATGGCATCACCACATTGGGTCGGCTGGGCTCGTCAATGTAGTCGGTCTCCAACAGGAACTGGCCCGTTGGGTCCTTGCCAAGGGCTTTGCGGATGTTACTCCGGCCGGCAATCACGGACGGCACAAGTCCGTGGTGCTCGTCGGCGGTCACCAGCGGGCCGCAGTAGTGCTTGATGACTGCGTCCCTTGCCAGGCCCGCCGCGTCGGCCATGGCGGCGAATTCGGCCATGGTATCGGGAGTTGTGTGCTCGGTGTGCAGGACCACAGGGCAACCAACGCGGGCAGCTTGTTGCATGCCGTAGGCAAGAAGCTCGTTGTTATCCGCTTGCACCTCCGCTGGGACATCGAAATGGGCGCGGCCAATTTCGCCCAGGCAATGTGCTTCGCCCTCCGCCACGAGCCGAGCCGCCACATCCATGCAAGCCTTGCCAAAATCCACGCCGGCCTCGCGCCCGCCTGCTTCGGCAATCTTCATCGGCTCGAGGGGATAGGGGCCAATGGCGCTCCATACACGGCAGCCGGTCTCGGCCGCGATTTGGCGCCCGAAGGCGATGTGATCGCGGCAGGTTTGCTCGAAGGCTTCCACGGTGTCCGGGTAGGAAGGCAGACGAACGTGCAGGATGCTGGTGCCGCCTGCGGCCATGAATTCCCTGACGGCGTCCATGCCCTTCCAGCCGTCAGGTCGGCAATGGAAATGGTTGTCGTGAATGGGTAGGGTCGTGGGGGTCTGGTTCATGGAGGCTCCAAGGACGCGCTGGGTCCGGCGATGGCTGCCTGCCACTTCATGGCACCGAAACCGCCATGAGTCGGCCCGACTGGGCACCTGCCATGAAAGTCGCATTCGCGCTCATGGCAGTCGCCTTGCTCATCGCCGGCTGCAATGGCCCAACCGTTGAGCCTCCCACCGATGAAGCTGTCACGCCGCCGATGGATGACCAGGGTCGCTACGTCATCCGAGCTACGGCGCAAACCACGTTTAGCCCCGCCAAGGCCAAGGTGCCTGTGGGTGCCACCGTTGTATGGATGAACGACGGCGGGGTCCACAATGTGGTCGCTGACGATCAAAGCTTCAACAGCGGCGCGGCCACATCGGAGACCGGCGAATTGTTCGTGTGGACTTTTGAGGCGGCCGGCAGCTTTGGCTACTTTTGCCAGCCGCACAAGAGTCTGGGCATGACGGGAACAGTCACCGTCGCCTAGACGCGCACGGGCCGGTTCGCCGTCCGTTCGGTGGCTGGCGGCCCCCTTTTCAATGGCCCTCCTGTCGGCGCCCCAATGAGCGACAGCCCCCGGGCCACCGCCGCCACTGCATCTGAAACGACGGCTTCAGCGCCGCCCAAACAGTACCACCCCGATGACATGGAGAAGGCGGTGCTGGAGCGCTGGCGCACGCAGCAGGTGTTCAAGCAACAATTGGATGCTGGCCGACGCGTATTCGACGAATCGGGCCGCGACCCGGCTCACCGCTTCATCTTCCTCGAGGGCCCACCGACTGCCAACGGCTTGCCGCATCCAGGCCATGTCCTGACGCGGACGCTCAAGGACTCGGTGAATCGGTTCCATGCCATGCACGGCCGCTGGGTGCCTCGCAAGGCGGGCTGGGATTGCCACGGCCTGCCCGTCGAAATTGAAGTCCAAAAGGAGCTGGGCATCGAGCATGTGTCGGAAATCGAAGAATACGGCGTCGAGCCCTTCCTGGCCAAGTGCAAGGAGTCGGTGTTTCGCTACAAGGGCGTCTGGGAGGAGATGACCGAGCGGGTCGGCATGTGGGTGGACTTCGAACACGCGTACGTCACCATGGACGATGGCTACATCGAACAAGTGTGGTGGAGTCTCAAGCAACTCTTCGACGCCGGCCTGCTGGTCAAGGCGCACAAGGTTGTCCCTTACAGTCCCGTCACTGGCACCACCTATTCCAGCCACGAGGTGGCGCAAGGGTACCGCGATGTCATTGACACGTCCGTCTTTGTCAAGTTCCACTTCAAGGACCAAGCCGAGGACCCGCACGGCTTGAACGGAGCCAAGATTCTGAGTTGGACCACTACGCCCTGGACACTGCCTGGCAACGTGGCGCTCGCCGTGGGTGCTGACATCGACTACGTCAAGGTCCGCGTCACCGATGCTTCGGGTAATACGGGGGCCAGCGTTGGTGAGGAACTGGTTCTTGCCAAGGCGCTCTTCAAGAATACGCTCCGGGACCATGCCGATGTGGTGGCCGAATTCAAGGGCCAAGACATGGTGGGACGAGCCTACCAACCGCTGTTTCCCGGTGCCGTCGACCCCGCCAACGGGGCGCACGGCGAAGCAAGCAAGGTGGCATGGGAAGTGGTCGCCGCAGACTTCGTGACGACCGAGGACGGCACTGGCGTCGTCCACACGGCGGTCATGTACGGTGAAGACGACTACCAGCTTGGCATGGCCATCGGGCTGCCCGCCCAACACACCGTGGGTCTCGATGGCAAATTCGTGGCCAACGTGCCCGGCGTAGCCGGCTTGTACGTCAAAGATGACGCGACGGAGGCGGCAATTTTTGCTTGGCTTCGTGACCGCGACTGTCTGTATCGCACCGAAGAATACGAGCACAGCTATCCTCATTGCTGGCGCACAGACACGCCGCTTCTCTACTACGCCATGGACTCATGGTACATTCGCATGAGTACGCTGCGGGACCAACTGCTGGCAAACAATGACGAGATTAACTGGGTCCCAGAAACTATCCGGGAAGGTCGGATGGGAGACTGGCTTCGAAACGTAAAGGACTGGGCCTTCTCGCGCTCGCGTTACTGGGGAACCCCGTTACCCGTGTGGGTCTGCCAAGACGACGCGTGCGGCCACCAAGTATGCATGGGTGGCCACGATGACCTGAAGCAACACGGCATCGATGTGCCGGAATTGCACCGGCCCCACGTGGACACTGCCATCACGTGCCCCAAATGCGGTGGCAAATCCGTGCGCGAACCGTACGTCATCGACGTATGGTTCGACTCGGGCGCCGCCCAATTTGCGCAATGGCATCGACCCGCCGAAAAGGAACTGGAAGAGCAATGGCCCATTGACTTCATCGCCGAAGGCCTCGACCAAACCCGTGGCTGGTTCTACTCGCTTCTTGCCATTGCAACCGCGCTTGGCAGCCAAAACGACCAAGCATTCCAGGGCCCACCGTACCGCAACTGCGTCGTCAATGGGCTCATTCTGGCCGAAGATGGCCAAAAAATGTCGAAGAGCAAGAAGAATTACACGAGCCCTGACGAAGTGTTCGCCCATCATGGCGCCGACGCGACGCGGTGGTACTTGCTCTCCGCGACCGCGCCCTGGCAAGACAAGCGCTTCTTCGACGCCGCCGTCCGCGACACGTACGGGAAATTTTTCTCAACCCTATGGAACACATTCCTCTTCTGGCACCAATACGCCGAACTCGACAACTGGAAACCATCCCTGGCGGTCCTGGACGGACTGCGCGACACCGCGACAGGAGAATTGG
>JBFJXH010000150.1:0-4419 GCA_041623215.1 Thermoplasmatota archaeon | reverse complement strand
TCTTCGATGACCTGTAGGTCCAAGCACCCTTCGGCCGCACCGACCGACACAACCTCCACGCTCCCGACCGCTTGGGCTGCCTGGAGCGCCTTGGGTGCCATGGGCACCTCCTTGCCGCCTCGTGAAAATGCCTTGACGGTGAGAAGGAGCCTGGCGTTGCCCAGTCGCAAACGCGTTGCGACTTCGTCTGGCGCAAAGCTGTCGGGGATTGATACGACGTGCAGGCCGGCCCAGACGGTCGCCAAGTAGGCGACGACGCAATCAATTGTCATGGGCATGTACAATGCCACGCCGTCGCCTGGGCGCAACCCATGGGCGCAAAAGCCCGCGGCAAGGCGGCGCACTCGCGCCTCCAGTTCCCCGTATGTGAGGGCATGCTCTTCCCCTGACTCCGAACGTTGGATGATGGCGGTGCGTTCCGGCGGCGCGTGGAAGCATTGGGCTGCCGCGTTGAGTCTGGCACCGGGCAGCCAAACGACTTCATCGGGGTGGTCCGCTGTGGCCAAGATACGCGAGGGTGAGGTGTGGAATGTCACGCCCAGATCTTCAAGTGCGGCGGACCAGAAGGCCTCGCGGTCGGAGACGGACCAGGCGTGCAGCGATGTGTAGTTCGGTTGATTTACGGCCCGCATGAAGCTGGTTAGGTTGGCCTCCTGCACGGTTGCCTTGGATGGATACCACGCGGCCATGGGGGGGTCGCTGGCGAGCCGCTGGGCGGCAAGCGCTTGCCACTGCTCCCAGTGTTTCGCAAAGGGAGTATCCAGTTGCGCGAGTTGTTCAGACGCCAGGCCCTGCCAGTCGCTGATGGTCGCAGGCACAAGGCGGGCAACCGTCGTAGGGCCTTGAACCCTGGGCCCGACAACGCCAAGTCCCAAGCCGCCTGTAGGCTGCACGTGCCAGAAGCCACCGAAGCCAAGTCGGCCGAGCCGGGTGTCTCACCGAAAGAGCCGCAGGCCACGGCGGGCGACGGCTTGGACATGAAGTTCTTGGAGCGCCTGGTGCCCGTCTTCAAGCGGATTCGCACCTATTCGCGCCTCAAGGTCGATGGTTTGGACCATGTTCCTGAGAATGGGGCGGCCATTCTCGTTGGCAACCATACGGGCTGGCTTGGCCTAGATTACGTGTTCACCGCACTGTCTGTGTATGATGCCTACGACCGCGTCGTTCGCGGCATGGCGCACGCCGCATGGTTTGGCAACCCCGCTACCGCGTCCTTCGCCAAGAAGGCCGGCATCATTCGAATCAGTAAGGATGCCATGCTGGAGCGCCTCAGCGCCGGCGACCTAGTCATGATGTTTCCTGAAGGAGAAAAAGGCGCCTTCAAGCCCGGCAAAGATTACACGCTCGAGGAATACGCCCGGGGCTTTGTTCGGGTGGCCTTTGAAAGTGGCGCCCCCGTGATTCCCGTGTGCATTCTGGGTGGCGAAGAGGCCAATCCGGTTGGGGTACGGTTGGAGTCGTATGAGGAGCTAGTGGACATGCGGGGCGGGTTGCCTATTCCGAGAAATCTCATCCCGAAGCCGGTCAAGTGGAGGATTCGTTTCCTACCGCCACTTGATTTGAGCGAGTATGATGCCGACGATGCCGCAGATCGGGACCTCGTCCACAGCATTGCGGAGCACACTCGGGCACGCATGCAGCGAGAACTTCGCAAGATGCAGGTCGAGCGCGGGAACCCGTACCTATAACGGGTCCGCGGGCGGGCGGTGGGGCGCGGCCATCGCCGTTTGTGCGGTGGTGGATGGCCCCATATCCCGCTAGGGTTCGGGTCGAATCGCCGGGTCAACGGGTCCGTCGGCGACCACGAGGTTGTCGGCCGGGGGTCCGGCCGCCCCATGTTTCAACGCGTCGCGAAGCATATGATAGAAGTCCCTGCGCCACAAAAATCCCCAGTGGGTAATCCATGGAATCCGGACATTGTGCGTACCCGCTAGACGTGCGCTTTCCGGGGGCACCACAATGCCGTCGACGGGGCTCCAGAAATTGATCATTTCCACGTCGGGTGGCAGCGCGTCGTGGCCGTTCACTTCGTCCAACAAGTGACTGCCTGGCCGAGCCTGTTTGGCAATGCGCAGTACGGGGAGGCCCATGATGTAGGCAAAGTACGTGCCCTGGTGCGGGGTTCCCATGCAAATGAGGCGCCGCACATACTTGGCGCCACCGAGGTAGGTAAGATAGTAGCGCGCCACCAGCCCGCCCGCCGAATGGCAAATGAGGTCCACCTTGTCGGAGCCGTCGCCTCGACGCGTGGCGTCAATCTTGTCGCGTAGAATGCTAGCGGCGATGCGGATGTCGCCGAGCATGGCATAGGGCAGAATGACATCGTGGACTCGGAAGCCGTCGGCCGTAAGCCGGCGGTGGAAGAGATTCCAGTAGACATGTCGGTTGCCGAGAATGCCGTGGACGAGGATGACGGGTGGTCGTTCGGGCACGGCTTCCTCCAGGCCCCGCCGGCCGATAAACGACGCGCCTCGTGAATGTCCCTGCGTGGACGAGGTGGCCTCGCAACGCGCAGGTGGCGCCTGCCCACCCATTGTCCAGTTCTGCGGAACAATGCTTAATCCTGTCATGGTGGGTGGGTGGCCTGTGCACCACGTGCCGCTGCCGGATGCGCCTCCGCCCCACGTGGCCCATCGGCTCCTGGCAGCCCGGCATGAAACCACCTTCATTCTCGAGTCCCGGGAGGGGCCGGACCGGATGGCGCGCTACAGCTTCGTCGGGTTTGACCCCGCAGGAACCATTGCCTGCACGCGAGACGGCATTGTGGTGACGGGGGCGCTCCCGGCACCAAGTCAAGACCAGGAGCCCCTTGAGTTTCTCCGCCGCGTATTGGCGTTCTATGCCACGAAAGACCATGACTCGCCGTTCGTTGGCGGACTCGTTGGTAGTGTAGGGCATGACTTTGTTCGCATCGTTGAGCCAACCTTGGACGATGGCTCGGCCGAGTCGTGGCCGCGCTTCATCTTCGGCCTCTACCTCGATGGGCTCGTCTGGGACCACCGAAAACACACCTGCACGTACGTCTCTAGGGGCGCTGACCGGAGTGCTCTGGTGCGCCAGGCGTTCCAGACCCCACCTGCTGGACAGCCGCTTGAAATCGGCGCCTTCGAGGCGCCTGTGGCTCAGCCGGAATTTGAGGCACGGGTGCGGGCCGCCCAAGAATTGATTCGGGCAGGGGAATGCTTTCAAATCGTACTGTCGCGGCTGTACATTGCGCCCTTTCATGGGCCCTTAGTAACCTTCTACGATTGGCTTCGTGAAGCGCACGCGGTCCCGTACCTGTATCACCTCCGCTTCGCGGGGCGCGACGTAATTGGTGCCTCGCCCGAGATGTTGGTTCGTGTGCGAAAGGGCGTCCTGGAAACGTTTCCCATTGCCGGCACACGACCCCTGGCGGGCGACGACGCCGTAGACGCGGCGCGCGGTCGAGACCTGCTGCTGGACCGCAAAGAAACCGCTGAACACGCCATGCTGGTCGACTTAGCGCGCAATGACTTGGGTCGCGTGGCGGCACCGGGTTCGGTGCAGGTGGTGGAACTCATGAAGCTCAAGCGCTTTCGCAATGTCCAGCACATCGTGAGCGACGTACGAGCCGAGCTAGCCCCCGGCCATGATGCACTCGATGCACTGGAGGCGGTTTTCCCGGCCGGCACGGTGAGTGGCGCGCCCAAAGTCCGCGCGCTTGAGCACATTGCCAAATTGGAGGCACGCCCTCGTGGCGCCTACGCCGGCGCTGTATGCTATGCCAGCTTCAACGGCGACTTTGATTCTGCAATTTGTATCCGCAGCCTCAGTGCTGCCGATGGGCGCATCACGGTACAAGCAGGCGCAGGCATTGTGCAACACAGTGACCCCGCAGCTGAGTTTCACGAGACGCGCCACAAGGCGGGGGCCATGCTTGAGGGCAGCCGCGTCTTCGGGGCGACATTGCCTCCCGAACCAGACGGTGCCCCTAGCTCCTCGGACCGCGCGACGCCATCCGGCGAACCAGATGCATTGGACCGGGCAATCGGCGAATCAGGAGCTGGACGTTGACCCAGGAAGAGATTCGGCCGCTGGTCATTGTGATTGACAACTATGACTCCTTCACCTACAACGTCGTGCACGCCTTCCACGAAGGTGGCGCCCGAGTGGTTGTACACCGCAACGATGCG
This sequence comes from Thermoplasmatota archaeon, assembly GCA_041623215.1. Lineage (GTDB taxonomy): Archaea > Thermoplasmatota > E2 > JACPAO01 > JAHFTW01 > JBFJXH01. The sequence goes on along the minus strand of JBFJXH010000150.1, from coordinate 265 downwards.
ATCACCCGGGATGCCTTGGAGAGCCAAGACCCGGAGGCCATCGTTTTGTCGCCCGGACCCGGCAGCCCAGCCAACCCGCGTGATTTCGGCGTTTGCCGGGACCTCATCGAGACTCCGGTTCGCGGGGTACCGATGCTGGGCGTTTGTCTGGGCATGCAGGGCATGGCCCATTGGACCGGAGGGCGAGTCGCTCCTGCCCCAACCGTGGTGCATGGCGAAGCGAGCCGAATCGCGCTTGGCGCATCTCCGCTGTGGGTCGGGCTCC
>JBFJXH010000149.1:0-4476 GCA_041623215.1 Thermoplasmatota archaeon | reverse complement strand
GTCCACAAACGCTCCGACTACGCCAAGCCCCTGCGGCGAGGGGAGTGTGGCAAGCACCTCCCGGCGCCTCGCCTCTTCGGCTGCCAGTCGTAGCATGTCCCGTGGGGTGGCACCTCGGTGCGCTTGCCACCATGCATCGTCAGGCCCACCTAGAATTGCTGCAACGCCGTCGGCCAGGCGCGCTTCGTGGCGATCAAGTACCGCAGCAACCGTTGAGCGCCGCCCCACGTGGCCGCCGTCCACCATCGCCGCCAAAGCGGTGCGCTCCCACGGCTCCGCGCCCAGGGCATCCAGAAATGCGTCTAGGTCGTCGCCAAAGTCTTGTTCGCCCAAAATGAAACGCCGCCCGGCATTGCCACTCGTGGCCTGGGCTTGCGCGCGCCAGGCTCCCATGGTGGCATCCAGCAAGGCCGGCTCCGTAACGAGCCCGGCCCGATATTTGGCTAGCAATTCACGTTCCGGCTCAGCCTGGGTTCCATCCGGCACCCGACAAGCGACACGAAACGGCTGGCGGCGCCTTGGCCCAGCGTAGCGGGCGGCCATCAGCGCATGCAGGCTTGGCCGGGCACGTTTGCCACACGGTCCGCAAACTGCGAGGTCCGGACCTCCGCGGAAGCCAAGTATGACCGTGGGCCGCTCGTCGGCATGCGGACAATGGATGCCCGATGCATCTCTCTCCAGCGCTACTTCGGCCCGGGTGGCCAGGGCGTCAAGCCACGACGCCGGGGGTTCTGGCGTGGTGCCGGTGCACCAAAGGCGGTCGCCAGCAAAGAAGTGCAATCCGTGCTCTTTGGCCATGTCCACATACGCCATTAGCAGGGCGCGGGGGTCGTCGTGATTCTGGACACCCAGGCTAACGCCGCGCGTGACATGCCCGCGCTGGAGGTAGAAACGTCTGGCTCCTGCCACTTTGTGGTCCAGCAGCCGGGGCACGGTCGCCTGGCGGGCAATTTCAAAGCAATACGCCACGCCCCCCGCGACGCCCTTGTCTCGCTTGTCGCCGAAACCTGGCTTGCCGCGCGCCTTCATCTTCTCCAAACGCGCTTGTAGTTTGGCGAGCGGGCGCACAGGTTCGCCAATCGTGTCAGGCAGAGCTAGCAGGGGGTCCTCGACGAGCGCGGCGATGCGCGCCTTGAATTGGTCTTGCAGCGCTGCTGGTGCCGTTCGGAGACTTGACTTGCGCCGGCGCTGCGGTGCCTTGGCCACAACCGCCCACCGGCGCCCCGCCTTTGGTATTATGGACCGTCGGGCGCTCCCGGGAGAGCAACATCTGGGTGTCGCGTAGCGCCGTACTTCACAAGGACATAGAAGGGCCCGAACAGCAAGTAGGTCGTCATGAAGGCAATCATGCCCCATACGGCCCAATGGTGCCACGGGGTCGTCCAAGTTCCAAGCACAAGCAGCAACACGGCAACGGAGCTGGCGCCAAGGCCGCCTCGCAGCTTGGGGTAGCGAATCCGGCTCACCATCGTGACGGATGCGACCACGGCCGTTGCCGCGATGAGCCACGATGGCACGCCGATGAGCAGAACCGCCGTCACGGAAAGCGCCGCGCCCGGGGTGCTCATGCCGCTGAAGTACAAACGGGGGGCGGTTTCCCGGAGCGCTTCAAAGCGCGCCAGGCGCATGATGCCGCAAAGCACGAACAAGGCGGCCAAAGGTAGCGCCCAGCGAGCGTCCAATCCGGGGTGCGTAGCGAGCAGAGCGGCCGGGGCAATGGCGAAGGTGATGACATCGGCTAGGCTGTCAAGGAACCCGCCAAGGGGCCCGCCTCCCCAAATTCTGGCCGCCGCGCCGTCGGCACCGTCCAGTAAGATCCCAGCTAGAATGAAGATGCTGGCGAAGGCCGGCTCGCCACGGGCAATCAAGATGATCGCGAGAAAGCCAGCCAACGCATTGGTCAGCGTAATCCAGTCGGCTGGCCGAATATCTCTCGTAATGCGGTCTAGGCCATCCCATTCGTCGCGAAGGGCGGCACGTAGGACCCGCTGGATTCGACTCATTTGTTCTCCGCCTGGTTGCCCGGCGAGGCTGCGACGCGACTGCTGGCCGCCCGGACGCGGTCACCCACGGCCACGGTCCAGGCCACGTTCCCGACCGGGACTAGCAAGTCACAGCGGCTGCTCAAGCGAATGAGTCCGAAGCGCTGCCCCCTAGCCAAGCTCTGGCCTGCTTCAATGTAAGGAACAATGCGGCGTGCCACAGTACCGGCAATTTGCACAACCTTGACGTCGGTGCCCGCCGGCAAGACCTCGTTGTCGGCCGCCACCATCAGTGTCTCGACCCGTTCGTTGCGGTCCGATTCCTTGCTGAAGGCGGGCACGTGACCTCCTGGGCGGTGAGTCACCTTGCGAATGTTGCCGGAAACCGGCATGCGGTTCACGTGGACGTCAAGCGGCGACATGAAGATGGATAGACGGTCACAGCGGCCCAAATCTGGGTCGTCCACAATGTCCACTGCGCGCACCTTGCCGTCCGCCGGACTCACGACATCGGGTGCCAACGGACGCTCCGGGTCGCGGAAGAACCATAGGAGGCTGGTCGCCAGAAAGAAGGGGATGGTAGAAGCCGGAATAAGCCACGGGCGACCCAAGGGGCCCGCTAGGCCAGCCATGAGGATTGCAACGACAATGGGCGTGATGACCCAGTTGGCGCCACCCCGTGCGATGCGGAACACGAGCCTTTGACGTTCAAGGGGGTCTTAACGGGCTTGCGTGGGAACGGCGGGTGGGGCGCTCTCCGGCCGGCGGCGGCCAATCTTCAAGGTGCGCTCGATGGGGCCGTCCCGGTCAGGAAGATCGAGGACCCCGACAAGCGCATGGAAGAATTCGGGGAACCAGCGGAATACAGCGAAAGCGATACCAATCATCGCTAGCAGGCTGCCTCCCTTACCAATGGCATTGTGCATGACCCAGAAGCTGGCATGGCCTTGGCCATAGAACCAGATGATGCCGACGTTTCGCACAAGGTTCAGAACGTACACGATGGCCCCGACAATCAAGCTGGCATACACCTTCCGCTTGAGGCTTGCATTGGTCCCGGCAAAAAGGCCGACGAACAGCATGATGGATTGCACGGCGGTGCATGCCAGGATGATGCTTACGGGCACAATCAGGAGGTCTTCGCTGGCCGGCGTCCACTGAAGCAAGGATTGGAACCAGTTCGTGGGCGGGTCGGGGAACGTGTGGACTAGGTCGTAGCCGTTCTCACGGCACCATTGACCGACGTCGTCGCCACGACCGGGGTTGCAGTATTTTTCCGGATAGAAGAAGGTCGTCGGAGCTTTGTTGTCCGCAGGGTCTGTGAGGAAAATGAGGCCCTTGGAGCTGCCCTGGCCAAACAGGTCGAGGCCCCATTTGGTGTTGGCTGAAACCACTTTGATGAGTGCCACGCGAAGCAGCATCACCTTGTCAATGAGGAAGTAGGAGCCTGCCGCAACAAACGTGGCGACGTTGAGAAAATGGACGGTGTCATTGCGGACACCGCGCAGGTGGCTTAGCCATTGGTGGTAAGCAAGGTAGGTGAAGAACAGCGTCCCCACAAGCGCAGCGCCGAAGTTGAAGTAATCTTGGCCCTCTTTCCAGAGGAGGTCTTGGGCGGTGAGGCTCCAATAGAAGGCAAAAAGAATCCAACCAGCTTGCGTGATGTTCTTGCTCCAGGTCTGGCGAATGAAGCCGAAGCCAAGCAAGATGAGGCCGGAGAAGAGTGGCACGTTCGTCCACGCCTTCCACATGTCCTCTGTCATGGTGCCGCCGGGCACGTAGGGACTGAAGCGGTTGCCCAACCACAAGCCAGCCACAATCATGCCAAGCGCCAGCCCCAACCACAGGGCGGTGACGCGCCGGGCATCCAGGGCTTGCTCTTCGGCGGGGCTGTCCTCCGATGCATAGGGGTGCGGGCGGACGCGTTTGCGGGGCTTGTCGTCTTGGCCGTCGGCGGCGAACTGGGCAGCGGGCGCCTCTGCGGGCGTGGCTGCGGAGCCGTCGCTGCTGCCAGCTTGGACGCCAGCATCAAGTTCGTCCTTGGAGGGGCCGCTCACGTGCCTCTCTGACAGGTCTGTTCTCTTGAAGCCTGTGGTGCGTTACCGGCAACGTCGGCCGTATCCCCTAAAGGCTCCTGTGGTTCGGGACCTTGTGACCCAGGGACTTGGGGGAGGGGGCAGCGCCGGTAGGCAGTTAGCAAACCACCCCCAACGCATCGTCAGCCTGGTGCCTTCACACACGGAAACCGTGTGTGACTTCGGCCTTGGCAAACGCATCGTTGGCCGAACCCGCTTTTGCATTCATCCGGCGCCGCAGGTACAGTCCATCCCCCATGTGGGAGGCACCAAGGACGCATCGCTGGAGAAGATCTTGCGCCTCGAGCCCGACATCGTTCTCGCCGACAAAGACGAGAATCCGAAGGCGCTCGTGGAGGCGCTGGAGGAAGCTGGCGTGCCGGTGCTCTGGTCCGCGATTGACACCTTGGACGACGTGG
>JBFJXH010000148.1:0-4485 GCA_041623215.1 Thermoplasmatota archaeon | reverse complement strand
TTCTACGAGGTCATCCAGCGCCACGGCGAACAAGGCTTCGGCGAAGGCAACTTCCGCGCCTTGTTCGAGAGCATCGAGCGCCAGCAGTCGGGCGAAACCCAGCGCACCGAAGAGAAGCCTTGGCTCGTTGATTAGGCATCGCACCGGGCAACCCAAGCTAAAAATCGCCGACCTGTGGCCGGCTCGTGCGCTACTGCCGCTTCGATGACCGAGGTCAAGCTGTAACGGCCATCTTGCGTGGCAACGAGTACGTCTTGGACTTGCGACGCATTGACCCCGATTTGCCACGGGATCTGCATGCCCTTGCCAATGACCCGGCCGCCAGCCGGGAGCTGGAGAAGATTGTCCGCGGTGAGCCACCCGTTGGCAGCCTTCGACGCGTCGACAATACCGTATTCCTGCCGCCCGTTCAACCAGGCCGAGTCATCCTTCGTGGCGGCGCCTCCAGCGACTACGAGCCCAGCCATGTGGCCGCGCCCGGACAAGGATTAGCCGCCACGGGTAGCCATGACCTAGCCGCGCCTTGGACCACCGGCGTCGCCTGCGTGCTTCGTCACCGCTCCCGGAGCCTCACGCCAGCTAACTGGCAAGACCACGTGCTGGGCTTCACCGCCTTTCACGCGACGCCCCAGGGCATTTCGCTTGGGCCGTGGATTGTTGGGCTTGACGAAGTACGGGACCCAGTCAACCTAGCGTTTTCTTCCTTCGTGGACGACTTGCCCTTCATCCGGCCCACGAAGGCACTCCTGGATTGGGGCGCCGAATTGGCCGCCGCCGACGAAATCCGGACGCTGCGTGGCGGCGACGTACTTTGCCTGGCAGCGCCGCCGGCTGACCCGTGGCAAATTGCCGAACTCGACCCATCCAGCGAGCCCACGGTAGGCGTTCGATCGGCGCTGGTCGTGAGCGGCGCGGTGATGGCCCGCTTGGAAGCAACCATCGATGCGTCCCCCGCCGCCACAACCGAAGTACCTGCCCTGAATCCGGAGGCCCACGCATGATTGGCTATCAGCGACTAGGTGAGGTGCCCGCCAAGCACCATATTGCGCTCCGGCGACCTGATGGACCGGACGAGGACGGGTGCCCCGTCTTCTACGAACATTGCCTGACGCGAGGTGGCTTCGACGGCCCCTTCTCGATCGCCTATCGAACCCACAACCCGGGCGCGGAAGCGTCGCATGAAACCATTGACCTGCCGTGCTTCGAACCCGCCGTGCAGGCAGGCAATCACCTACACCGACACCACTTGCCACCTGCAAGCGCCACCATGGAGGGAGATTTGTGGGAGGCCTGCCAGTGGCTGGTTGGCAACGACGACATTCGCATTGGCTCAGCGCGGCCGAGTGTCGGCGATACCGGCCTCGTGCAGAACAGCGACGGCGACTTGCTGCTCTTCATCCATGCCGGCAGCGGTCGGCTTGAATCTGAGCTCGGCAGCCTCTCGTTCGCCGCGCAAGACTATGTTTGGATTCCCAAGGGCCTCATCCACCGCGTGGTGTTTGACGCCGGGGACGTTCACGTCATGGTGAACGAATGCGTTTCGGGCCTGCAAGTTCCGTCGGATTTCATGAACCCGGTGGGGCAGCTCAAGATGGATGCCCCCTACACGGCCCGAGACTTTACGCGGCCTGACGCACTTTCGGTGCCGCAGCCGGGCCAAGCCGTCATTCGGCACAAGCGTGCGGACCGCTGGACGCGACGGACACTGCCCCACCACCCCTTTGATGTGGTGGGCTGGGACGGCCACCTCTATCCCGTGGCGTTCAATATCAAGGATTACCAGCCCAAGACGAGCACAACGCATCTGCCGCCCCCGATTCATACCACATTTCTTGGCGGACGCGGAAGCTTCGTGGTGTGCAGCTTTGTGCCGCGCAAGGTCGATTACCACCCAGACGCCATTCCCTGTCCGTATCCCCATAGCAGCTACGATTGCGACGAAGTGCTCTGGTATGTGGAAGGCGACTTTACTAGCAGGCGAGGCGTGGGCCCAGGCAGTATGAGTCTGCACCCGGCCGGCATCCCACACGCGCCCCAACCTGGCAAATACGAGGCCTCAATGCGCACCGAACGCACTGACGAGTTGGCCGTCATGGTCGACACTTTCAAGCCACTCTGGTTGTCCCAAGCGGCTCTTGATGCGGAAGACGATTCCTATCACGGTAGCTGGGTTAGCTAGCTGCTCCACCAGGGAATGAGTGGCGCCCGAGTACCGGCCACCAGCCTGCATCAGAAAGCAAGGTCCTTGAACCATGGCTTCATCTCGAGTTTCGGTGAAAGCGATTGTCGTTCCGCGGCCAGCCCCGATGCCCGAGCGTCGAGCGCCGCCACTTCTCAACCCCGCTACGCGCCGGCGCGCCGACCGGCGAGCTCTGATGGCGCAGCCCCATAAGCCGGGCAGCCGATTCGTTGCACGTGACCCGGGACTTGCGTTGGTGCTGTCGGCTTTTTTCTTCGGCGCCGGGCAACTCTACATGGACCGCGTGGGCTGGTTCATGGTGTTCCATTTCCTCAATTTGGGGGCGTTGGCCGTCATCGGTCTTGGCGCCTTTTTCCATAACCCGTGGCTTGCCGTTTTTGGCGCCGCAGACCTTCTCGCCATTCGAACCGCTGCGGTCTTGCACGCACGTCACCTCGTGCGCACGGCACCGACCGTCTTCCACAATCGGGTGTAGCCCGCCGATTAGCGAAGCGCGCGCAGAGCACTCTTCTCGACCGCACGCTCAAACAAGACCGTCCCCGCGTCGTCGAACGCCACGGCGCGCCATGTCGATTCGCTAACCTCCATCCACCAGAAGCCATTCACATCGCCCTGGGCGAAGTACGCCTCGTTTGGTCCTTCCTCCAAGGGTCGCTGCTTAGCAGCCGCTCCGGACACAATGATTTCCACGCCGGGACATTCCTCGTGCGGTGCAAGCCACTGTAGGTCGTGGTCGTGACCCCCCAACACCAAGTCAACGCCCCCCGAACAAAGCTGTTCGTGCAACCAAGCAGCGCGGTCCCCATCCTCAATCACGGCGTCCCCGTGCTGGCCGTTCGAATAGATTGGGTGGTGGCCGTAGGCGACGACCCAAGGACGCGCCAATGAGGCGGTTGCTGAGCCGTCAAGACCGGGCGCTATGGCGTCCACGGTGGCGGAAAACCAGCCCGCTTGCTCAACACCGTTTGGGTCACTCGTTGGCGGCGCCAAGAAGCCATCAAAGATGATGTTGGTGTCCATGGCTAGGAAATGTACCGGGCCCTGGACATGGTCGTACCAGCGGCTAGGCATGTTCCATTTCTCACTCGGCCGATCCGTCCGGTAGTGGTAGTCAACCTGGAAGTCGCCAATGGCATGGACGTCGCCAGTACCCCCGTTGTCGTGGTTGCCAAGCGACATGTAGAAGGGGAAGTCGAGGCCGGCATAGGGGGTCTCGAACTTGCTTTCAAACTGCGGGTCGTAGGCGCTGGCGACTCCGGATTCGTAGATGTTATCGCCCATGCTGACGGCAAACTCGCAGCCTCGTTTTGCGCACACGTCGGCTATGGCGTTTGCAACGCGAAATTGAGCCGGCTGGCCCGTTCCCGTGTCTCCGAGTGCCACAAATCGTACCACATCGCCCTCCGCTGCCGAGTCGGCTCGCACGGGGTCCACCTCCTCCGGCACCACTTCCTTGTTCGTGCAGCCCGCAGCTACGATGCTTAACACCGTGGCCACAGCGACGGCGGTCTTGGCGGACCAAGCAAATCCCATGGGGCGGCCAACCTCGGACCGCACAAAAGCCATGCCAGCGTCTGCCGCGCCTCCACCTGCCGCTTGAGAACTCCTTTTGAGCGCCGCTTCGTCGCGTGTTTGTGCGCTACCAGGCAGAGATGGCGGAGGCCGCCGGCACCTTCGCCCTTGTGTTCTTTGGGTGCGGCGCCATTATGGTGGACGCCGCCACCCTGCCACTTGGACCACTGGCCGTAAATGCCGTGTTCGGCCTCACTGTTGCTGCCATGATTTACGCCGTCGGCCACATTAGCGGGGGCAACTTCAACCCGGCCGTGACCATCGCCTTGGCAATTGGCGGCCATTTCCCGTGGCGTCGCGTTGCCCCCTTCGTCGTGGCCCAAATGGTGGGCGCCGTCGCGGCGGCAGGCTTGCTGGTAGCCCTCATGGGGAACGTGGGGAGCGTCGGGGCGACAGTGCCCGCCGCGGGCCTTCGGCCATGGCAAATCTTGACGTGGGAATTCGTCATGACCCTCGGGCTAATGTTGGTAATCCTTGGCGCAGCCACGGACCGGCGCGCCCCCGCCGGCATGGCCCCCCTGGCCATTGGCGCATGGATTCTCCTTGCGGGCGTGGTGGGCGGCGCGTGGACAGGAACAAGCATGAACCCGGCTCGCACGCTTGGCCCCGCCATCTTCGCAAATGAGTGGACTGCCTGGCCTTTGTACATGGCCGGAACGCTTGGTGGCGCGGCGGCGGCCGCTGTCTTGTATGGCTGGCTGAGGAAGGGGCAG
>JBFJXH010000147.1:0-4555 GCA_041623215.1 Thermoplasmatota archaeon | reverse complement strand
GTGACCTTACCCATGATGGTGGAGGACTTGCGGGGCCGTGGCATCAGGGCGCCAGATCCTGATCGAGAATGGGCCCGGCGCCTAGCGGGTACCGGCACAGCGCGTATGGGGCTCGCCATCCTCATCATCCTGATTCCGGTGGCCTACTGGACCGTTGGCTCCTACGATTTGGAGCGCTTCATCACGATTCGCAATCCGTTCAACTTTGAAGTGACCGTTGACCCCGGCACTCAGCCGCTGGATTTGTCAACGCCGCAACCGAGTGAAAAACCGGTTGGGCGATTCTTCATCTTGTCAAGCAGTGCTACGCTGTGGATTGTAGCCATGGCCACGGTGATGGCAGGGTGGCACCTGTGGCGAAGCCGTCGCCACTGGACGCTCATCAATGCCGGCACCTTGGGCTTCGGAATCTTGCATACCATTGGCCTGGTTTATCCTACATTCTTCCCCGACCGCTTGCGTGGTTTGGCCGTGATTCTGGGGGCCCCCATGGCGGCCTTGGCAGTACGCCTCAAGGTCATTCACAAAGGCATTGCCTTGGCTCTCCCTGGCCTATTCATTCTGGCCATGCTGCAATTTACCAGTGTCTTTGCCGTCAACTACCTGTACCCTTGGACGGAAGGTGACGTGCGCACGAGATACTTGCACGAGGTGGACGATGCGATCCAAGGAGAACTGCACTACGTCTTGCCTGACAATCCGTTGCCGTATCACCAAAGTATCCCGGACGCTCGCATGTTTACCAGCGAGCTGATCGGTCTGCCAACGAGAGCGGTGAGACCCATCGGGTGGTTATGGCCGCCCATCGAACCTCAACCGCCCGATCAATTGCATTACTGGTTCCTCGAAGAATCAGCCGTCAAGTATGGCGTACGCACCAATATTCCTGCTAACGCGCCAAGTGACGTCAAGGATCGGTTTGTCAGTTATCCCCGGGACGTACACGTTGCCTCCCTGGAGGAGGAGCGTCGTATCATGGACGCCGGCGACTTCAAGCTGTGGCACTCCACCTTCTTCTAGCGCGTCGCGGCGAAGGCAACTAATTGCTCCCGCGCCTTGCCTGACACGGCAGCGGACGGGGGCTTGGAGGTCAGCCGCGTTTGGCGGCCAGGACGGCTTGCATGATGCGGGCGAAGCGTTGCCCTGCCGCCTCCGGGGCATGAGCGGCGGCTACTTGGCGGCAGGCTTCGCGTGCTGCCAGCCAATCTGCGTCGTTGGCAAAGAAATGCTCGATGGCATCAGCAAGTCCTGCGTCTCCATTGACGCATGTCCCGGCGCCTTGCTGGTTGAGGATGCCGTTGGGATCATGATACGCCGATACCACCGGAACGCCGGCGGCAGCGGCCTCCAGGAAGGTGCTGCTGAAGCCCTCCGTCGAACTCGTGTTGACCACGACGCGGGCGCGAGCGAAGAGGCGGGGGAGGTCGGGCCGCCGGACGGGTCCCAGATACGTCAGGTTTGGCTGTGTTTGCATGCGGCTGCGTAGCTGTTCTTGCCAAGCGGCTGGGCCTTGCATGCGGCCGGCCATGACGAATCGCCGGTTGGGAAGATGCTCGGCCAATTCTAAGAACATCTCGGGACGCTTGTATTCGGGCTTGACCGCTCCAAGCCACAGGATTTCATTATGGGGGCCCGCCGCGTCCTCCCAGTTGAGGCTGGTATCGAGCAGGTCGGGGAAGAGGTGAATACGCTCTCGGTCGGTGGCTTGGGGCTCGCTAATGTCGTGGCGCCCGGCGAGCGCCGCCTGACTTTGCGTTTGCACCATCTCCGCGTGGGCCATTCGGCGGCCAAGCGCGAAGCCTAGGGGGCCGAGGACGGGCGGGGGCAACTTGAGGTCTCGCAGGCGCCCATTGTGGTCGCCGCTCCAGTGGAAAACGAAACGGCACCCGGCCTTGCGGGCTGCCACGGCCGTCGTTAGCGTGTCCCAGGTCGCCATGCGCTCCACCACAATGTCTGCCTTGCATTGGCTTAGGGCCGCAGTTAGGTCCTTGGCGTGGCGTCTCAAGCCTCTGAGCCCCTGGCCGGGCCGTGGCGCGTGTGCGAGGTAATGAACATCAACCGGCCCGAGGGACTCCGGCATGGGTCCGCGGGGGTCGCCTGGCCCAGGCGGGTACAAGATGAGCGAGACGGGAAGCCGCTGACTTACGGCCCTGACCAGGTGCACCGCTTGCATCTCGACGCCCCCCACGAGCGAGTCGTCCAGGCCTCGCAGCAGCCGTGTGGACCCCGGCAGATAGAATGCTACGCGTGGCATCCGCGTCATGGCCGGTCCCCCAGGAGTGGCCAGAGGGCCAGTAGGTTTTCGACGAAGGCCGGCGATTGAAATTGACTAGGATTTGGGGCCGCCCCTCGCCACGTGTCTAGCTCTGTGGGCGCGGCATCCAGGCCGGTGGCAAAACCTTCGGGCGTCGCAGCAGTCACTTGTCCACAGCCGGTGGTGGCAACGAGCTCGGTAGCCCCGCTGCCTTCTGCCACCAGGACTGGCAACCCGCGGCTTAACGCCTCCAGCACGGCGCGGGGATGGGCGTCCAAGAAGGAGGCATACAGCATAAGCTCGGCCGCGTCCAGCATGCCCGGCAAGGCGTCTGGGGCCACATGGCCCCTGAAGGTTACTCGGTCGCCAAGAGCCTCGCGGATGCGTGCTTCCGCAGCCCGCCGGAGGGGGCCGTCGCCTAAAATGGTCCAATGCCAATCGGGTGGCAGGTTGCGGGCTAGGGGTAGTGCGGCGGCAATGAGGTCGAGGCCGCGCACTTTGTCTTGCAGATTGAATGCGGTTATCGTAATGAAGTTGCCAGTCGGTGGAGGCGTTGGTTGGCGGGGCGCTGCAAACCGCTCGTCGATGGGCTGGCGGAGAATGAACCAGTCGGGGCCTCTAGGGCGACGTTGGCCCTTTGGCCCGCGCCAAGCTATGTGATAGCGTCGCTGCAACCACTCGCTGACAAATGCCAATCCGTCGGCCTTGGTCGCCATGCGTTTGGCTCCTGCGTCCAGCAGGCCACCCACAAGTCGGCCGTACCGTGTCGTATGTTCGTCCAGGCCAGACCACCGAAGATGCACCAAAAGCCGAGCATCAACGCCGCGTACTTGGTACCGGCGCCGGAGCGCCAGCGCTGCCTGCAGGCTGAACACAGTATCTTCGCAGAGCAGCAGGACGCGCGGGCCAAGACTGTCCTCGGGCCTAGCTTGTCTCGCACGCCATGCGGTGCGAAGCGGCGTGGATGTTGGGCCGAACAATGCGGGTTCCACGGCGCACGGAATGTCGACGGCGCGCGCCCCGGCCTTAATGAGCTGCGGCGTGGTTGTCCACATGGGGATGACGTGTAGGCCTGTGGGTGCCACGGCATCCTCCATGCCTGGCCAGCGCCCGCCCGCTTTTTCAACGCCTCCCATCGCCACTTGCGATGCCGGCAGGACCGGTTGAGCTGTGGCAACGGTTGGATAGCGGCGTCGGCGCGCTTACGTTGCCGGTCGCCAACGTTAGATGCAGGGTCCCCGGTCCTCGGGTGTGCGCATCGTCCACGCGACTGCCTTCTACGCGCCCCATGTGGGCGGCGTCGAGAATCATGTTGCACGGCTGGCGGCGGCGCAAGTGGCCGAGGGCCATGACGTGCGAGTTGTGACCTACGATACAGAAGGTACCGGGATTCGCGTCGAAACTCAAGCGGACGGCGTAGTGGTGGAACGAGTCCCCCCCAGGGTCCGCTACTTCAAACTCCTGCATGCGCAGGCCTGGAGGCGCGCGCTATGGCAAGCCGCCGAAGCAGCGCAGGTGCTCCATGTCCATGCGCCCTTTCCGCTGGGGCTCGAGGCAGCCATCGCCGCCGGCCGTGGCAGCGGCATCCCAGTTGTCGTGACCTATCACGGTGAAGGCGTTTCCTTCGGGCGACCTTGGTATGCTTGGCCGCGGAAATTGTACAGCCGTCTCGAGAAGCGGCAACTTGCAAAAGCCAACGACGTCGTTTTTCTGAGCCATGGCTATCGCGACAGCCTGCGATTGCCGGCCAACTTGGTGGCCACCGCGGTCATCGGGACCGGCGTGGACGCAGACAGATTTAGCCCCACAGGCTCCAAGGCGTCCTTGGAGGGAGAAGTGCCAGTCCTGTACGTGGGATCCCTGGTCGCTGCCAACCGCTACAAGGGCGTCGACCTGCTTATTCGGGCCGCTGCACAAGTGCCTTCGATTCACCTACACGTGGTGGGTCGAGGTGACCTGATTCCTGAGCTAACCCGCCTGGCAGACCAACTGGACGTAGCGGGGCGGGTGACCTTTCACCAAGGTGTCTCGGACGAGGCGCTACCCACCTATTACCGGGCGGCCCAAGCCTTCGTTTTGCCGAGTCGGCGTGGCCCCGAGAATGGTCCGCTGGTGCTTGTCGAGGCCATGGCATCCGGCACGCCTGTGGTCGTCACCCACCTGCCCGGCGTGGTCGAAATGGTCGAAGGAGGTCGCCTCGGCACCGTGGTGGAGCCCGACGATGTTCCTGGGCTGAGTGCCGCCCTGCAGGCGGTTGCCCGCAGTGATGCGGGACTAACCAACCAGGCCAAGCTGGCGCGC
>JBFJXH010000146.1:0-4630 GCA_041623215.1 Thermoplasmatota archaeon | reverse complement strand
TCATAGCAATCCAGGCTTGGCAGATCCCAATCCAGTCCGCAGCCCGACCGTCGCGTCCGCCGCCGGTTGCTGGCTAGTCCAAGCCTTGAAACCCGGCCCCCAACTCGCCGGCCCGTTGACATTGCGAGTGGTCGTCCTGGCAAGCGGTTCGGGCAGCAACATGGTCAGCCTGGTAGAGAAGTGCCAGTCTGGCTTGGTTGACGCCGAGGTGCGCCTCTTGGTGACGGACCGCCCGCAAGCACCCTGCCTCGCCAAAGCCCAAAGCTTGGGCGTTCCAGCGACTCTGGCCTTGCCGGCGGAGCCGTCCGAACCACGCGAATCCTACGACGCGCGGCTCCGAGAGGCCGTCGCGCTAGAACAACCTGACCTCATTGTTCTGGCCGGATTCATGCGCATTCTGACGCCGACCTTCTTGGATGCCTTCAAAGGCCGCGTGGTCAACATTCACCCGGCGTTGTTGCCTTCTTTCAAAGGCGCTCACGGAATTCGCGACACGCTTACCGCCGGGGCCCGATTGGCCGGCTGCACGACGCACTTCGTAACTGCAGAACTCGATGGAGGGCCCATGATTCTGCAAGCAGCGCTCGCCGTGGCTCCCGACGACGACCAAGAATCGCTGGCTGCTAAGGTGCTGGCCTTGGAGCATCAGATTCTGCCCCGAACGGTTGACCTCGTGGCGGCTGGCGAGGTCCGCATGGACGCAGGCAGGGCCGTATTGGAAGCAAAGACCTCGTGGGCGCAACACCCTGATGCGCCCGCACCGGTTCCGGGCGCGTTGTATTCCGTCGCCTATTGATTGTCCCATTCGGGTCGGGCTCCGGGCGACCTGTGGCCCACCGCTTTTTCACCCCTTGGCGGCGTGGCCGCCGCGTGGAGGAGCCAAGGTCGCCCACAGAAACCAACGCAGCGTCAGCGCTGCCTAGGGCCGACGCCGACGACGCCTATGACGCGGCCGTAGCCTGGCTGCTGGGGCGCCAAGCGCTTGGCGTCAAGCTGGGTCTCGAAAAAATGGAGCGCCTGCTGGCCAACATGGCCGTGGCGTCGGACGGGCCATTAATCGTACACATAGCTGGCACCAATGGCAAGGGAAGCGTCGCAGCAATGATGGCTGCTACCCTGCAAGGGGCTGGTTACAAGGTCGGGCTCACAACGAGTCCGCACCTGACACGTTTTACCGAACGGGTTCGTGTCGATGGCACGGAAATTCCGCGGGCCGACGTTGCAATCGGCGTTGACATCCTTCGCGAGGCAGTGGCTGAACTTGACGCCGCAGGCCAGCCACCCACCTTCTTCGAATGTGTGACGGCACTAGCCCTATGGTGGTTCCAACGAAGCCAGTGCACGGCCATCGTCGTCGAAACGGGTATGGGGGGCAGGCTTGACGCGACCAACGTCATGTCTCCGGACGTTTCCATCATCACGAATGTGGGCATCGACCACCAAGCCTACTTGGGAGACGACATCCGCGACATCGCCTTCGAAAAAGCGGGCATCCTGAAACCCCAGGTTCCGTGTGTCACAGGCGCGACGGGGCCGGCCTTGGAGGTCCTACGTTTGCAGGCAAATGCCGTCAATGCCCCCCTGCATCCTTTGAGTGACGACTACAGTATCGTTCCTACCATTGGGGGCATGCTGCTCGTGACGCCGCATGGCGAAGCTCGCTACGAAGTGGCCGCCGCCGGCGAGCATCAACTACACAATGCTGCCCTGGTGGTGGCAGCCGTCCAGGCGCTGCGCGACAACGGCCATGACATTCCCCACGGTGCCTTGGGGCGCGGCCTCCAGGCGACGGTGGTCCCAGGCCGACTAGAATCCATGTCGCACGAAGCGCCCGATGGGCGGCTGGTCAATGTCCTTCTGGATGGCGCGCACAACGACGATGCGGCCAACGCCCTGCGCAAGCACTTCGCCAATTCAGATCTCTTTGGTTTCCACCTCATCGTGGGCTTCATGGCAGACAAGGTGTGGCAGCCTTGTCTTGACGCATGGTGGCCCGTCGCGGCCCACGTGCACGTCGTGCCCCTGCGATCGCCACGCGGCGCCGACCCGGCAGCCATAGCAGCTCACTTAGATGGCGAATGGGTCCCCGTTACGGTGCATAGCGACGTCGCCAGCGCCTTGGATGCGGCTGCCTTGGCCGGGGCAAGTCATGTAGTCGTGGCAGGAAGCCTATTCTTGGTCGGCGAGGCACGGGCGATTCTGGCCGGCGAATCCCTGGAGGAAATCAAAGGTGTCCAGTAAGGGACTGATTGCCCATGCGCAGGACCCGTTTGCGCTTTGGCAGGCGCTAGGTGCCGCGGGCCGCCAACCGCAGCTGCTGGAGGGGCGTGGCGACCACCCCGAGGCAAAGCGAAGTATCGTGGTCTGTGATCCCGTTCGGACAATCCAGCTGCGGCCCGACGGCGTCGTTTGCGACGGCCACTTTGAGCCGGGCGACCCACTGGCTCTCTTTCAGCACCACCTAGATGAGACCTCGGGCGCCGGGTGGTTCCCCATGTGGGTCGGAACATTCCATTTTGAAATGGCTCACGTTATCGAAACGGACTTGCCGCGACCCACCGAATGGCCGAATGTGCCGCTCGGTGAATGGTCGTTGTACGCGGCAGGCGCGGTTTGGGACGACCAGCACGTGGTGTTGCATGGAATTAGTGATGAAATGCTGGCCGAAACCGGGCCGGCTGCGGTCGAAGCGCAACCATCTGGGAAGGGCCCGACGGACGAACAGCAGCCGGGGACGGATTCCTGGTCCACGAGCCTCGATGCAGCGGACTTTGTGGCTAGTGTCCAGCAAATCAAGCACCTGATTGTGGCCGGAGACCATTTCCAAACCAACTTGGCCACTCGCTTTCGACGCCCGGTGTCGTCTCGGGAAACGCCCGCCCTGTGGTACCAGCGTCTTCGCGATGGCAACCCGAGTCCCTACATGGCGCTCCTGCGATTGCAGGACCGCACGATTGTTTCTGGCAGTCCAGAGCAATTATTTGCGACCGAAGCCGCCTGTATTCGTGCCCGCCCCATCGCCGGAACTCGGTCCCGTGGTCAGGGACGCGAAGAGGACGATTTGCTCGAGCAGGAGCTCCTGAGCGACCCGAAGGAACAGGCTGAGCATACCATGCTGGTGGATCTGGTGCGAAATGACATTGCCCAAGTGGCCACGCCAGGGACGGTCTACGTCCCCGAGCGAATGAGCGTCGAACGATATCGGCACGTCATGCACCTCGTCAGTCGTGTCGAGGCCCGTCTGCGGCCTAGTGCCACCTTTACTGATTGTGTGCGCGCCCTGTTTCCCGGTGGCACCATCACCGGTGCCCCCAAGCACAGGGCCATGCAGCGCATCATGCAGGCCGAGCCAGTCCAGCGTGGCGCGTACACTGGGAGTGCCGGCTTCATCGCAGCCAACGGAACGGCCGCCTTGAACATCTTGATTCGTACCTTGACCTGGTGGCCGCCCGCATCTGCCGGGGCCCCCGCCGGAGCCTCACTTGGCTGTGGCCCCGAGGCGCAAACGGCCTGGGCCGAGGTCCACGCTGGAAGCGGCATCGTAGCCGAAAGCGACCCGCAAGCCGAATGGGTCGAAGCTAACCGCAAGGCGGAGGCGCTTCTGCAGGCGGCAACTACGGGCATCGCGGGCGGTAACGCAACACGCCTCGGCAGTGTCGAGCCGCATGGTTCGTGGCGACCATCGGCATTTCCTACCGAGATTGGTCGCGGCAAACGCGTGCTTCTCATCGACAACTACGATTCCTTCGTGCACAATTTAGCCGACTACTGCGCAGCGCTCGGAGCTGAAGTCAAGGTGCTTCGCAACACAAAACCGTGGCGTAGCGACGCTGCGTGGGCCACACACATCATCCTCAGTCCCGGCCCAGGGCATCCACGTGACAGCGGGGCAAGCGTGGAGATTGCCAGTGAATGGCCGGGCCCGTTGCTTGGCGTGTGCTTGGGGCACCAGGCAATGGCCCTGGCTAGTGGTGCCACCATTGAGGCCGTGGTGCCTATGCATGGCCGAAGCGACCTGGTCACTCAAGCCGGCACGCCACAGGTGGCTGCCCTGGGTCAGGTTAGCTTGGCGGCCAACCGCGCCGGGCATGTGCACGAGGCGGTCGGCCAACTGGCCGGCGAGACTGCGTCCCTACTAGCGGCGCTACCCCAGACATTCGTCGCGGCCCGGTATCACAGCCTAGTGGTCAAGAAAGAAACGCTGCCGGAGGCGTGGGTGCCGGTTGCGTGGACCCGCAGTGAAGATCGCTTGCTCATGGCCATGCGCCATTGTGAGCGCCCGCACTGGGGCCTACAGTTCCATCCCGAATCGATTGCTACGCCGCAGGGGCTTCAAGTCATGGCCGCCTTCCTTGGCCTGTGACTGCGATTGCCTGGCGTGATGGGGCCCTAGAGCCTTTGAGTCAGGCAACGGTTCCCTTGGCAGATCGTGGCCACTTGCTCGGGGACGGCGTGTTTGAAACGTTGCGTGCGGCGCAAGGGAAGGTGTTCTTGGCGGGCGCCCACGAAGCTCGGCTGCGGGCAGGCCTGGCAACGCTGAGCATCGACCACCCGCAGATTGTGTCTAGCTACCGGGCCGCCGTTGAGGCTCTGGCGGCCAGCAACCTCGAGGCGTTGCCGCATGAGCGCG
>JBFJXH010000145.1:0-4638 GCA_041623215.1 Thermoplasmatota archaeon | reverse complement strand
CTGGACGGGGTTCACGACTATGGTTTGCGATGGCACGGTTGCCGAGGCGGGTCCACGCGTTGCAAGGGCAGGCGCGGCGGGCGGCGCTGCCGGCGGCGGGTCGCCATCGGGCACCCCTTGCGACGTGGAATCCTGGCCGATACGCTTTGGCATCCAGAACCAGACCACGAGTGCCGAGGCAAACGCAATGCCTGCAGCAATCAGATAAGCGACACCCATGCCCTCCACAAACGCGAGGCGAGCGCTGTCCATCAGCGCTTGATTGCCGGTGGCGCGGCCGACGGCGAGCGCGGCGCCAAGGGACGAGGATGGATCGACCGGGCCGTGTAAGCCGGCAGGAACGTCCACGCGAGCCTGATAGATTTCATTCACAATGCTGCCAAGAATGGCAATGCCAAATGCCCCGCCAATTTCTCGACTCGTGTCATTCATGGCGCTGCCAACGCCTGCCTTGTCGGCTGGCACATCATCCATGATGAGCGTGGTGCTTGGCGCCATGGCCAAGCCCATGCCAAGCCCCAGGCCTAGGAAACCGAGGGCAAGCCATGCGTACGGCGTTGTCATGCCAAGGAAGCTTAGCCCCACCAGTGCAACGGCCACCAGAAGTAGGCCAGCGGTGACGGTGCCCGGAGTTCCGATTCTGCGCACCAAGGCGTCACTGCGAGGTGCGGCCAAGATGAGCCCAGCAGCCAGAGGCAGCGTACGAACGCCGGCTTGCAGGGCACTGTACCCCCGCACAAATTGCAGGTATTGTGTCATGCCGAAGAAGAACGCGAACATCACAAAGAAGGCGAGGGCGATGGCCAGGTTGCCCGTGGTGAAGCCTCGACGTCCGAACAGGCCGAGCGGCAACATCGGGTGTTGTCTGCGCCGTTCCCACAGGACAAAGGCAGGTCCCGTGATGGCAGCGACACCAAATCCGGCGAGGACTTCGAAGCTCAGCCATCCCTTCGTCGGACCTTCGATGATGGCGAAGAGCAGACTCGACAAGACTGCGATGGAGAGGACCGCGCCTACGAGGTCCAGACGGTGCTGATGTGGGTCGCGGCTGGTTGGGACAATCACGACGGCTCCAATGAGGGCTAGGACCACTACCGGTACGTTGAGCCAAAAAATGGAACTCCAGGAGAATGATTCCAGCAAGGCACCACCTACGATGGGGCCAATGGCGCCGCCGATACCGGCAAAGGCCGCCCAAATCCCCATGGCCTTGCCACGTTCCTCCGGAGGGAATACGTGGCTGATGATGGAAAGCGTGGCCGGCATCACCAAAGCCGCCCCGAGGCCCATGACCGCCCGGGCAGCGATGAGGGTTGTCGCGCTGTTGGAAAACGTGGCGGCCACGGAGGCAATACCCACGATGGCCAAACCGGCTTGCAAGGCACCGCGGCGTCCAAAGCGGTCGCCCACGGCCCCCATTGTTAGAAGGAGGCCACCAAAGACCAGCGCATAGGCATCCACAATCCATTGCAGATCAGCGTTGCTGGCAGACAATTCGGTTGCAAGCGTCGGCAGCGCGACATTCAGCACGGAGTTGCCGAGTACAACCATGATGAGGCTGAGGCAAAGGACGGCGAGAATGTACCAGCGACGGTCGTGTACGCGGGGGTCCACGATGCCACGTCATTGGGACTCATCCATAACGTTGGTGTCACTAAGACAAGTGAAAACGAGACTAGCGAAGGACTCGGAACGCCTCGGCCATCAGTGACGCCATGGACGGATTGGGATTCCAAACGGAGCGAATTTCAAGCCCACCAGGCCGCGGGAGATAGAACGTAATCAGACCCTGGGCCCCATCGACTTGGAGAATCTGCACAGGCAACGAAGCGGGAGCCCTGGAAATGCCGCCGCCGTCAAAAGCTTCGGCCGCCGCCGTCCCGTCGGCCGCCGACGCGCGTACCGCTACGCCGCGTTTTGCCGCATCCTGAACTTCAACGACCAGGTCCGAAGGAGGCGGGACAGCCATGGCTGCGCCGAGAAACACCTCCTGTCGCGCGCTTCGAAGCATCGCCGTCGCCCGCCGCCGCATAGCTTCCACCCCCCTGAGAATCCACAGTTGCCCGGCAAACTGCTCATCGCGGTGTTGGAAACGCGCTTCCAATGTCGTCAGCCCCCGTTCCATGATTTCGTCCGCCTGGAGACGCGCACGGTCGAGGCAGTCACGAGGGGAACAAGCCGCGTAGCTGCGCGGCCGACCCTCCGACACCTCCGCCCATCCGCCTGCCACGAGTCCATCGAGTACCGCATACACCTTGGTTCGGGGGATGCGCGCCGACTCGGCCACACCCGAAGCGCCCGATTCACCCAACGACAAGAGCGCCGCATAGGCCCTTGCCTCATAGTCGGTCAACCCGGCCCGACGCAGAGCCGCCAGTTCAGCGTCCATGGTGGCGGACCCCCCACAGCCTGAAAACAATCCGCCCTCCACTTGCACCCAGCTTCGGTAATCTTGGCCTACGCTTGTTGACCTGCCCAGCCCCTTGGCGCGCACGATTTAAGCCGAGCGGCAACGGTGCCGCGCCATGGACGAGTACCCGCGCGCCATGTGCCACGAAGACGACGTGCAACTGCTGGTAGAGCAGTGGGAAGCCAAGCATTCAACGCCCGTGAGTGAACATGAATTGCAGGAATTCATGGCCCAAGTTCATTTTGATCGGGAAGATTGCGAATGCGATTGCTGCATGGCGGCCTAACCGCCTGGATGCCCACCGCCCTAGCCCTCGATGGCTCATCGTGAGGCGGTGTCGGCCCCCCGCACAGAGCCCGCGGGGCCGGCGGCCTATCCAAACTTGTTTCTCTGAGCTCGCGGTTGCGCGGGCGTGGCGAAGTACTACGTCGCAGCCAGCATCGACGGCTACATTGCCGACGCCGACGACGGTCTCGATTGGCTCGACAACCACCCTAAGATGACGGTTGACACCTATACACCATTCATCGAGAAGGTTGGCGCCATTTGCATGGGATCGGCCACCTACGCGTTCATCTTGCGCCACGTCGAGGCGGGCAACCCATGGCCATACGAAGTGCCGTGCTGGGTCTTCACGACTCAAACCTGGCCGGTCCCTGACGGCGCCACCATTCATTTCGTATCGGGGGCCGTCGAAGATGCTTACGAAGCCATGCAACAAGTAGCGGGCCGCAAGGATGTGTGGGTGGCAGGCGGCGGGGAGCTGGCAGGACAATTCCTTGACGCCGGCCTGCTGGAGGAAATCATCCTCACCGTCGCCAGCACTACGCTAGGCACCGGCAAGCCGCTACTACCCAGGGACGCGGTGTTCGACCTCGTCAGTGCCCGAGAACTTGGGCCGGGCTACGCTGAGCTACGGTATCGACCTCGCCCCGCTGCCGCCGCAGACGTCTAGTTCATGTCCATGCAGTGGACCACTTCAATGCCCCCGCCATAGTCCAAGTGCGGGTGGCCCTCGGTCAGAGCCTGGGCATGTTCGAGGTCGTTGGCTTTGATTTGCGTGTAGCCGGTTACGGCGGACGGCTTGGCGGGACCGACGTGGGCCCGGTCACCAAACGGGGCTCCGCCGCCGGATAGGTTGTCGCCCAGCTTGGCGTAATACGCCTGCCACTTGGCCGTCATTTCTTCCATGCCTTCCGGCGTTTCGGGCATCGAGCCTCCTTGGTACAGATACAGAAAATCCATGCAAATCACTCTGGGTCTTTCGGACCATGTATCCAAACGAGCAGGCAGGTAAAGCTGTATGCACGGGATGGGAGAACCTGCGGACCAGGAAACAAACCATGCAGCTCCCATCAAGCTGCCGCGAAGCCGGGCTGGCCGAGGCACCTCTCCTGGCGTGCGGGCCAAGGTAACCTATCGCGCACTCTTTTCCCGGCAGCAAGATGCCTCGCCATGGCAACCGGCACAGTGAGCCGCCTCATCCCGGCCCCGCGCGATGCAGTATGGAATCTTCTGGCCGACTATGGCAACGTCGTAGCAATCAACAAGGGCATCGAGTCTTCCGCGGCCCTCAACGACATCCAGGGTGTCGGCGGCCAGCGCGCCTGCGAGTTTGGCGGCGGGCGTGGCGTCAACGAAGAAATTACTGCCTGGGACCACGGCAAGACCCTGCAATTTGAGGCCACGGAATTTCGCAAGCTCCCCATGAACAAAATGGTGGCAACGTTCAGCTTGGAGGACTTGGATGGAGACACCATGCTAACCGCATCTTGGGATGCGGCCATGATTGGCGGCGTGTTGACCGGATGGATGGCCAACATGACGATGCGACGCGCCATGCGGGACATGCTGGCCGGCGTGGAAGCCAAGGCGATTGCAGCCTAGCTGATGGCAATCTGGCAGACCGGACGCATTAAGCGCCCTCGCCCAGATTCTATGCCATGAGCTTCTCCATGAGCCGGCAGCTTGACGCGTCGATCCAAGCCGTCTGGGATGCTTGGACGCAGGCTGAAAAACTACAGCAGTGGTACAGCCCCGGGCCCGTCAATTGGACGATTGACGAGCTGGATGTACGGCCGGGAGGCCGCTTCCGCATGCACATGCCAGGCCCCAACGGCGAGCATGTGGCCGAGGGCAGCTTCGCACACGTGGAGCCACCAACCCGACTCGTCCAGGGCCCGGCCGACGGCTCCATGACCATCGAAACCCATCTCAAAGAACACGAT
>JBFJXH010000144.1:0-4643 GCA_041623215.1 Thermoplasmatota archaeon | reverse complement strand
GCTTCGTCGGAGTCTCTTCAAGCCACTGCTGGGCGTCCCGGTCCGGATTCTTCCAGGAAATGGCAACGTCGGCGGCGGGTGGCTTTGTCAGGCGGGGCCCTGCGTGTTGGTCGGCCGGCGCAAGGGCCGGGGATGCATTCATCGCGCCCGCGACATCGCTAGCGGTAGCGGCCTTGGCATGGCGAAGCACGGCGCGCGCCTGGATGCGACGACCACGGATGGCCATGACATTGCCGACGGCCAGCAAGGCCGCAGCAGCCAAGGCCGCGCCGGCGTGCAGGTTGACAATCACGCTTCGGGCCGTTGCCGAGCTAGCCGCTCCATTCCAGGCTGCCGGATACCATACCAGGAACGTGATTGTGGCCAGCAAGCCAACAGCGGCACCGAGGGTGGCCACGGCTCGCCCGGTGGAGCCCAGGGCGTCCGTCCGCTCTCGAATCTGGACGTCGGAGATGTCGCCGACGGATTTGCGAAGCTCGTCCAAGGCGTCGTGCAAGTCAACGACAATGCGGTCATCGGCGGGGACCGTGATGGTCCCTTGATGGAGCGTCGTCGCCGCATGGTCGTGGCCTTCTAGGAATTCGACCTCTGTGGGTTGGTCGTCGTAGATGACTAGGAAGTCTCGGGCTGATCCCCCCGCAGCACCAGCCATGGCGTGGTCGAAAGAACCGGTTGCCGTGGCCGGCCGGCCAGGGCGGCTCGGGCCTTCCTCCAAGATCCATGCTTGGTCGTCACTCTCGAACTCCAGTTCAGGCACGAGGCACCTCCATCGGGTCGAGTCCTTCGCCCCCCTCCAGGCGACCCACGTGTTCGAAGCCGGCTTGCCACCACGCCATGCCCCCGCCCAGTAACGATGCGCCAATGGCAACGAGCACCACGAGCCACTCTTGAACGCGCAGCACGGCATCCCTTGTCAAGCTGCGCGTGACCCAGGCAGCTTCGTAATTGACAAGGAAGATTAAGGCCGCAATAGCAAGGAGGATGGCGCCTGCCATGACGAGCGCGCGGCCGACAAGGCCCCCCGTGGTCAGGCGACGCTCAATGACGAGGTCCACCGGTTGCACCCCGGATGCACCTGGCGAGCCGCCTTGGTGCCGCAGTTGAATGCGAATGGCGTTGTCGCTCATGGCTCCTTCGCCTCGCCTGGCAGGTCATCTGCATTGACGTCAACGGGGATTGCCCCGCGAACGTTGAGGCCGGCTGCACGCGCCTTTTCGGCCGCTTCCTCCGGACTTGCCGCACGGACCACTTTGACGCGGACCCGTTCGCCGGGCGTTTTGGACCGCACCAGGTAGGGCATGCCCGTGCGGTCGTTGACACGGACTTCGTAGCCGTCTGGCAAGTCGCAAGCTTCGCCTTCCTTGGGAGGCTTGTCATCAAAGAAGTGAATGATGCGCGTTCCGCCCCCGCTCCAAGGCACTTCGCGCCGATAGAGCGCATATTCTCCGTAGCGGAAGGCACCGTCAGCCGTCGCGGCCTTCGTGACGGTCTCAGCGGGGCCAGGCGCCTCGAAGTCGTCCCAGGCGGACCAATCTTCGGCTGTTCCCGCTTCATCGCCAGGACTAGCTCCGCTATCTGCTGCCGGCAACACCTCGGCCGGCGTGCCATCGGCGTCGCTGTCCACCAGTTCCCACTGGCCGCCACTGGCGTTGGCGGCTGCCGTGGCCGGCAGCGCCTCCGGTTCGGAAGCGACATCGTCGTCATCAGCAACTCCCCACTCATCGCCGCCTTGGTCTTCCCCGGGTTCAGGGACAGGGCCGCTGGCGATGACGCCTTGGCTGCGGCGGCGCCCACCAAAGATGCCTTTGCGCCGTGAGGCCGCCAGTTCCGATTCGGCGGCTTCGACCCGGAGCGCCTCCGCTTCGTCAATGCGGGCAAGAAACGGCAGGCCGGTGCGCGAGTTTTCACACACTTCGTAGCCTTCTGGCAGGCCGCACGGCACGCCGACCTTGGGAGTCGAGCGGCTGAAGAAGTAGATGCGCTGCACGCGGCCCGTGGGCAGCTTCACATCTCGGTAGTAAAGGCGGTAGTCCACCTTGTAGGCAAACTGACTGGCGGAAGCTGCGTCGCCGCGAACCCAGGCGTCTTGGCGTGCCGCGCGTTCGGTGGTTGTCGTGGTCTTTTGCACCCGCTCCCACGAAGGAGTCTGGGATGCGGGCGGCGAGAAATCCAGCAGGTCTTCTGGCTCCGGTTCCGGCAATGGTTCGGGTGGGGCCGGCGTCGCCGACGCGGTCGCTTCGACGCGCTCCTCTACCGTTACGGTTTCCACTTTCTTGCTCGTGGCTGACGGCGCGGGCGGTTCCTCAATGACCGGTTCCGGCTCGGGTGCCTCCTCGCTGTACTCCAATTCGATCGTCTTGGATTCGCTCCCGTCAAGTTTGATTCCCAATTCCATCTCAATTTGGCGCTCTGTGTAACCGAGGCGCCTCAGCATGCTGATGAGATACTCTCGGTCATCCAGGGCTTCCGCCGGGATGGCAAGTCGGTCGAGCGTCGCGCGAAGTGCATCCGATGGAGCTGCCATGGCTTCCCCTATGGTTCTCCATTGGCCCACCACTTATAGGCCATGTCGTTGAAGCTCCAAAGGAAGCGTAGGTTCCTTCCTGGCGAGCGTGGCTCCCCTTTTTGAAGGAGCCCCGCGTCGCCGGCTCCGCCCCCATGATTCGCTTCGGTCCAGCCGGCATCCCACTCTCCTGTAAAGGCCGCACGGCGCGCGACGGCGTCATCTACACGCGGAACCTGGAATTGGACGCCATGGAGGTGCAATTTGTCCGCGGCATCCGCATGACCGAAGAGGAGGCTCAGAAGGTTGGCGAGGTGGCGCGGGAAGCCAACATCGAGATTCACTGCAAAGCCCCCTACTACATCAATCTGGCCGGGGACGACCAAAACGTCGAGATGAGCATCAGCAAGATTCTCGCCGCCGGCAAATTGGGCCACGAGATGGGCGCCGAAACCGTCGTTTTCCACCCGGGCTTCTACGGAGAACTCTCCAAGGAAGAGACCATGACGCGGATGGTCAAGAATATCCGCAATATCCGCAACGTCTTCGTGAGCGAGGGCTGGAAGCCCCGCCTCGGCATCGAGGTCATGGGCAAGCGCAACGTGTTCGGTTCCCTGGACGAAGTGGTTGAGGTTTGCAGTCGCGTCAAGGGCCTAGTTCCGGTGGTGGACTTCGCCCACATCCATGCGCGCGGCAATGGCATTCTGCAAGAGCCAGAAGACTTCAAGATGGTCTTCGACCGACTCGACAGTCTCCGCTTGGACCACTACCTCATTCACTTCACAGGTGTCCTGTACGAAAATGGCAACGCCCGTTACCGGCTTCCCATCAAGAAGGGCGACCTCAAGTTCGAACCCCTTTGTGAGGTTCTGCTCGAGAACAACTACGACTGCACGATTCTCTCGACCAGCCCCATCCTCGAGCACGACGCCATGTACATGAACATCGTGTTCGACCGCGTCAAGGATCGCCGCGACGCCCGCATCGCCCGCGAAATCCGCGAGGCTGAGGAGGCTGCCGAGAAGGCCAAGCGGGAAGAAGAGCGCCGCCTGGAAGCCGAGCAGCGGCGGCAGGAAAAAGAGGAGGAGAAAGCCCGCCTCAAGGCCGAAAAGGAGGCCGAAAAGGCCCGCCTAGCTGCCGAGAAGGCCGCCGCAGAGGCAGCCAAGAAGGGGCCGGGCGACAAGCCAGAAGTCATCCAATCAGACGACTCGGGCCGCCGCCAAGTGCAGGTCGATGATTACAAGCTCTACCGGCAAGGCAACCGCTTTGTTTTCATGAAGCAGAAGAAGGACGGCTACTCTGTGGTGTTCAAGGTCCCCGATGACAAGGTCGTGGAATACAGCCACCAGGGCGTCCCGCTTCTTCGCGACCCGCCGCACCTTCGCACCCCGAAGGTCATCCAGTCCGATGACACCGGACGCCGCCAGGTTCAGGTTGACGACTGGAAGTTGTACCGCAAGGACAACGCCATGCGTTTCATGCGCGAGAAGAAAGACGGCTACAGCCTCGTTTTCAAGGTCCCTGATACCCATGAGGTGGCCTACATGAAGAGCGGGCAGCCGACGATTCGCGTCAAGCAGGAGTAGTGAGGCATGACGGCTGCGCTAGACGCCGCCCTCGACTATGTCCACACAGCGACCCGCGACACCGCATCCAAGGTGCCCGCCGAACGATTGGATGCCTTGCTCGACGCTCTGACCCCTGCGCGTCGCGTCTTTCTCTATGGCCGCGGCCGGTCGGGCTTTGTGGCCCGTGCATTTGCGGTGCGACTGATCCACTTGGGCTACCAAACCTACGTCATTGGCGAAACCATTACCGCACCTGTCCAGGGGGACGATGTGGTCATCTGCGTCAGTGGCAGCGGCGAAACCTACCCTGTGGTCATGACAGCTGAATTGGGGCGAAAACAAGGTGCCAGGGTCGTGGCGGTCACTGCGGACCCCGAGTCAACCATTGCGCGCCTTGCCCACGTCACGGTGCCGCTGCTCGTGCCGGCAGACAACGGGGACCGCGCACGCTTGGCGCCCTTGGGGACCTTGTTTGAGACCAGTGCTTGGTTGTTCTTCGACGCCCTAGTTGCACTCCTCATGGAACGCTTAGATGTGGATGAAAAGGCCATGGCGCAGCGCCATGCCACCTT
>JBFJXH010000143.1:0-4653 GCA_041623215.1 Thermoplasmatota archaeon | reverse complement strand
CATGCGCCCGAGCATTACGCTTGACTCTGGTGAACGCTCCGAAGACGACCTGACGCACAAGCTCGTGGATGTCATTCGTATCAACCAGCGGCTCCAGGAGAACCGCGACGCGGGTGCACCCCAGCTCATTGTCGAGGACTTGTGGGAACTGTTGCAGTACCACATCACCACCTACTTCGACAACCAAACCGCGGGTATTCCCCCGGCCCGTCACCGCTCCGGTCGGCCCCTCAAGACCATCAGCCAACGGTTGAAGGGCAAGGAGGGCCGTTTCCGCAGCAACCTGTCCGGTAAGCGTGTCAACTTCTCGGCTCGTACGGTCATCAGCCCCGACCCGAATCTCAGCATCAACGAAGTGGGATGCCCGATTCAGTGCGCCCGCGAGTTGACCAATCCGGTGCGCGTCACGGCCCAGAACTTCGCCTACTGCCGCGAACTCATTCTGCGTGGCCCCGCGCCCGAAGCCCCCGAAGGTAAGCTGTACATTCCCGGCGTCAACTACGTCATCCGCGCCGACAAGCGACGCATCAAGGTAACCGACAAGAACGCCGAAGAAGTGGCAAACCGCCTCGAAGTAGGAAGCATCGTCGAGCGCCAATTGAACGACGGCGACGTGGTTCTCTTCAACCGGCAGCCCACCTTGCACCGGATGAGCATGATGGCCCACAAGGTGCGCGTCATGCCCGGCAAGACGTTCCGGTTCAACCTCCCGTGCTGCCCGCCCTACAACGCGGACTTCGACGGTGACGAAATGAACATGCACGTCATCCAAGGTGAAGAGGCGCGTGCCGAAGCCGAGATTCTCATGAAGGTGCAGGAGAACATTCGTTCGCCGCGCTTTGGTGGCCCCATCATCGGCGCCATCCACGACCACATCTCCGGCAACTTCCTCCTGACCTGGAACAACCGTGGCGCTGGCGAACATGGCCCCAAAATGGCCCTCGAAGACGCCACCCAGGTGCTGGCCCGTGTCGGCTTCAAGGGCAAGACCCCCCCGATTCACGAAGAAACCGATGCCAACGGCGAGATTCGTAAGTACGTCTGGGGCAAGGACCTGTTTTCGACGCTCCTGCCGGACGACCTGAACATGGAATTCCGCTGCGCCGCTTGCCCCCCTGGCATGACCAAGGAGGAAGCGATGGATCCGGCCAACGACTACTGGGTCGTCATCCGCAATGGACGCCTCGAATCAGGCGGCATTGACGAGAAAGCGATTGCCAGTTTCAAGGGACGTATCCTGGACCACATCAGCCGCGAATACGGCAACGCCCGGGCGCGTGAATTCCTTGACAAGGTCACCAAACTCGGCAACGGTTTCCTGACGCTGCGTGGCTTTTCCACCAGCATCGACGACGAAGACATTCCCGCCGACGCCCGGAAGACCATCGACGAGCGTGTCGTGGCCACCAAGAAGCGCGTCGCTGCCCTCGTTGCCCAGTACGACAAAGGCACTCTCCAGCCCCTACCCGGCCGGACCCCCGAGGAAACCCTGGAAATGGAAATCATGCGGGAAACGGGTCAAGCCCGTGACGCCGCTGGTGAAGTGGTTGCCAGCCAAGTAGGTATGAGCAACAGCGCGGTCCTGATGGCCCGCTGCGGTGCGCGTGGTTCCATGCTGAACTTGTCGCAGATGGCCGGCATGGTCGGCCAGCAGGCTGTGCGCGGCGAACGTATCCACCGAGGCTACAAGGACCGCACGTTGCCCCACTTCGCCTGGGGCGACTTGGGTGCCGACGCTAAGGGCTTCGTGGCCTCCAGCTACAAGACCGGCCTATCCCCGACGGAGTACTTCTTCCACTCCATGGGTGGCCGTGAAGGTCTTGTGGACACGGCCGTTCGTACCAGCCGTTCCGGTTACATGCAGCGCCGTCTCATCAATGCGCTGGAAGACTTGAAGGTCGAGCAGGACCGGACCGTGCGCAACACGCAGGGCACCATCATCCAATTCCAGTATGGTGAAGACGGCGTCGACCCGACGCGGTCGGCCGCTGGTAGCCCAGTGGACCTTGAGCACATCCTTGGCCAGGTGGAACGCGCCACGAGCAAGAAGGCCACTAAGGGAGGTAAGAACTAATGGCCAACGCGCAGACGCTCAAGTCGTACATTACCACGTACTCCTTCGACAAGGAAACCGCCGAGCGCCTCGTTGAGGCTGGCTTCACGGTCACCAAGGCCAAGGCGGCCACCAAGAAGGACCTCATGGAGGCTGGTTTTGCTGGCAACGAAGCTGAAGACATCCAGCTCAAGCTCAACCGCGGCAAGCGTGAAGCGGCCGCCCGCCGCGCCCGCCGTGCTCGCTTCGACGAGAACGTCACCTACACCGATTACATCGCCAAGGTGGAAACCCGTGACCCTGCCCTCCTGAAGAAGGACGAGCTTGTCATGAAGCACTTGGGAGAGGCCGGTAGCGGCCTTCCCCAATCGTTGATTCGCACCGTGGTGGATGCCTGCCTAGAACGCAAGTTCACGGACGCCCAACTGAAGATGGCGGCCGACCTCGCGCTGGCCGACTACCTGCGCAGCAGCGTCGACCCAACGGAAGCGTGCGGCATCGTCGGCGCCCAATCCATTGGTGAGCCTGGCACGCAGATGACCATGCGTACGTTCCACTTCGCCGGTGTGGCGGAAATTAACGTCACCCTCGGTTTGCCCCGGCTCATTGAGATTGTTGACGCTCGCCGCACCCCGAGTACGCCCACCATGACCCTGCCCTTGGCAGCGGACTCGCGCAAGGACCGCAAGGCGGCGACCGCCGTGGCTAACCGGATTGAAACCAGCACCCTCGGGCAGATTGCAGACATCCAATCGGACCTCTCGAACCTCGAAGTGCTGGTCACGCCTCGCAAGCAACAATTGGCAGACAAGGACATCTCGACCGAAGAAGTGTACGAGGCGATTCGTCGCGTGCGCCGCATTAAGGTTGAAGAGCCGGAGAAGAGCGGTCAGCCGTTCAAGGTAACCCTCGGCGACCCTAACTTCCGCAACCTGCAGAAGGCCGTTGACGACTTGAAGAAAGTCAAGGTCAAGGGCATTGATGGCATCACGCGCGTGGTCTTGTCCCGCGACGAGAAGGAAGGCGGCTACGTGATGTACACGGAGGGCAGCAACCTCCGTGAAGTGCTTGAGGTGGAGGGCATCGACCACTCCCGCATCGGCACCAATGACATCGTGCAAATCCAAAACGAACTCGGCATCGAGGCTGCGCGGGCCTCCATCATGAACGAGGCCTATGCAACACTCGCCGGCCAAGGTCTGTCCGTCGACCAGCGTCACTTGATGCTTGTGTCGGACGTCATGACCAGCGACGGCGAAGTGAAAGCCATTGGTCGCCAAGGTGTGTCCGGGCAGAAGTCCAGCATCTTGGCTCGCGCCGCGTTCGAGATTACCGTTGACCACCTGCTGCAAGCCGGGATGACCGGCGAGCGCGACACCCTTAGCGGTGTGGCCGAGAACATCATTGTTGGCCAACCCGTCAACCTTGGCACCGGCGCCGTCCGGCTGGCCATGGACCAAGCGCGGCTCATGGAGCTCAAGAAGACCATGCCGCCGGTCATTAACACTGTCCCCGAACCTGAACCCGAACTCGCCTTCGACCCCGCGGCCTTCGAGGCCCCGGGGGAGGAAGCGCCGGCAGAAGAGCCGGGACCTGAACCATCCAACGAGGAGGCCTAAGACATGGACGTCCAACGAAGCCTGAGAACCGTGATCGCGACCGGCACCGTCGTCATCGGCGCCGATCAGACCCAAAAGAAGATTGATGCCGGCGAGGCAAAGCTCGTGGTATTGGCCGACAATTGCCCGCATGGCGACGCCATTCGCGCAGCTGCGGACACGAAACGTGTCCCGGTGTACGGCTTCAAAGGCATGGGCACCGACCTGGGACCTGCCTGCGGTAAGCCATTTGCCATCTCTGCCCTCGCTGTCTTGGACGCCGGCCAGTCCGATGTCCTGCAACTTGCCAAGGCGTAACCATGGCTGACATCGAGCTCTCCATGGAAGCCATTGGCCTCATCACCGAGGCCGAGAAGCGCCTGCGTGCCCGCATCCGGGACGCCGTGGACGAGGGCGACCGCATTGTCTTCATTACGGAGCACGGCCATTTGGGCCAGGCTCTTGGCAAGGAAGCCAAGAACCTCGCCTTGATGCGCGATTTGCTGAAGAAAGACGTCAAGTTCGTTGAATGGGACGAGGACCAACAGCTCTTCATCCGTAATCTGTTCAAGCCATTCGATCTTGTGTCGGTCCGCATGGAAACGCAATTGGTCGGCGCCGACGGCAAAGTGGTCCGACCCCAAGCCGCTGCGGAGCCCGAGGGTGACGACGAAGCTGTCGCGGACGGAGACAGGGACGCCGACGCCAACGTGCAACTGGGTGAAGCCGAGGCCAAGCGGCTGTGGATTCGCGCCATTGTGGAAGTCACCCCTGACGACAAGGGCAAGGCCATTGGCAAGGGCGGACACAACATCGCCAGCATTCGCCGCATCGCGAAGCGACACCACGCGATTGATGAAGTCCAGGTCATTTGACGAGCGAAGCGAGGAAAGTGGCGTGGACGAAGCAGTCGCGCCAGTGACTGTGACTGTCCAGGTCATTTGACGAGCGAAGCGAGGAAAGTGGCGTGGGCGAAGCAGTCGCGCCAGTGACTGTGACTGT
>JBFJXH010000142.1:0-4730 GCA_041623215.1 Thermoplasmatota archaeon | reverse complement strand
GCGGACTTATCCGACCTGCTCAAGCAAACGCTCGTCGCCACCAAAACCAACCGGTGCAGCATGGTACAGGACGTCGACGGGAAGCGGCCCACGGAGATTGAGCAAATCACGGGTTATCTCATTCGCTGGGGACGGCGGCTCGGCTATCCCATGCCCCTTAATGACGCAGCTTACAGGGATGTCAAGCAGCTAGAGGTTAGCTACCTTGGCGAGGCAGCGGCGCTCGAGCTCACAAAGCAAGAAGTGCGTTGGGACCTAGCGCGGTATTAGCGCCCTCACGTTGCAGGGAATTGCGCCCGCGCCCTCAGGCCAATGCGTCAGGGCAGGGCCACAGTTCGCCACGGGTTACCGTGTGAACTATTCCCATTCCACCGTGGCCGGTGGCTTGTCGGTAATGTCGTACACGACTCGGTTGACCTTGTCCTTGAGATCAGGGTGGTTGGTAATCCCGCGAGCAATGCGCTGAAGAACCGGGAAGGGAATTTCCGTCGCCGTCGCCGTCATGGCATCAAACGATTGTACCGCACGGACGGCCACCGTTTCTCCGTAGGCACGGATGTCGCCTTGCACACCCACGGTGGGCGTGTTGGTTAGGACCGCGAAGTATTGCCATGGTTTCTCCATGTCGCCTGCCGCTACGGCCCGGTCAATTTCAGCCTCGGCGATGGCGCACGCTTCCCGCGCAATGGCGACGCGTTCGGGCCGCAATTCTCCAATCACCCGCACGGCGAGGCCGGGCCCCGGGAAGGGCTGGCGGTGCTTGACCTCGATGTCCAAGTGTTCGGCAACCGCCCGCACTTCGTCCTTGTACAAGTCATACAGGGGCTCGCATAGTTCCATCTCCATGTCGTCAGGCAGGCCTCCCACGTTGTGGTGGCTCTTGATGGTGTCACGGTTGCCGCCGCCGGACTCAATCCAGTCAGGAGCGATGGTTCCTTGGACCAGCACTTTGGCGCCCGTTTTTGCGGCTTCGCGCTCGAAGATGCGAATGAACTTTTCACCAATGATTTTGCGCTTCTTTTCCGGCTCCGTGACACCTTCCAGCGCCTCGAAGTATTCCTCGGCGGCGTGGACAACGGTGAGGTTGAGCCCCATGCGTCGGTACATCGCTTCCACATCTTCGGATTCATTCTTGCGCATGAACCCGGTGTCCACGTAGATGGCGTGGAGCCGGTCGCCAATGGCTTCCTTGACAATTTCCGCAGCTACGCTGGAATCGACGCCACCTGAAACAGCAATGACTGCATGTTGGTCCTGAATCTTGGCGCGCGCGGCCTCGACGGCCTCTTCGACGAACTCGGCAGCATTGAACAGCATGGCGACGAGGCGGGCCAGTCAGCCCTGCTGGAAAAGGCTTGGGCGCTCAGGCTTCCTGGGTCTGGATGGTGCGGTCGTCCGCCAACACCTTTTCACTGGCCGCTCGCCGTTGCGCCACGAGACGCTCGGCTAGTGCGTTGTCCTTGGCAGCCAAGATTTGCGCAGCCAGGAAACCGGCGTTGTCGCCACGGTCCACGCCGACGGTGGCAACAGGGATGCCAGGCGGCATTTGTACGATGGACAGCAGGGAATCGTAGGGCACTTTGCCACCCACGGGCACGCCAATGACCGGCTTCGTCGTGAGGGCCGCGATGACACCGGGCAGGGCTGCCGCAACACCGGCGATGCCCACAAACACTTCCGCGCCACGGTCACGTACCAGTTCCTCAACGTAGGCCGGCGTCCGGTGGGCACTTGCAACATGTAGTTCGTGGCTCACACCAAGCTCATCGAGGACCTTGGTGACTTTCTGGCCGACAGCCAAATCGGATTTGCTTCCCATGAGAATCATGACCTGGGGGCTCATGTTGAACCGGCGACCGGGACTGACTTGAAAAAGCGAATGCGCGCCGCCACGGTGCCAACTAGGTGCGCCAGGCGACAAGGTGTCCCTAGACAAGGGGCCCCAGTATTCCCGAAGCAGGCTCGTCCCGCCCACGAAAGGCGGGGTCAGCCACGCCCCAAGTCGGCAGCCATGAACACCGGAGCACGGCACGGGCTGGTCCAATCTGGCTCCACGACGACGAAGCCCACGTCCTCGTACAGGGCCCGTGCGGCATCCATGCTTTCCGTCGTGTCCAACACCATGCGCCGAAAGCCAGCGTCCGTCGCCGCTTTCACGACGGCGTGAGCCAAGGCTCGGCCTGCACCGGCGCCACGTGCGGCTGGATCCACATACATCCGCTTCATGCGGCACGTCTCCCGGTCCTCTTCCAGGCGCTCCCACGCCACGACCCCAACGGCCGTATCTTCTACGGTGGCCAGGAATAGGGCGCCGTCAGGCGGTGCGTAGATGGCCATCAAGGCGTGGGCTTCCGCATCGAGGTCTTGCGACCCGAGCTCGTGGCCCCATTCCCGACCATAGGCCCGAATCAGGCGGGCCGCGGCATCGAAATGGCCAATATCGGTCACTGGCCGAATCACGACGCTCCCTGGGACCGCTTCAATTTCCACGAGGGGACAAGGCCGCAGGGGGTCTTGAGGGCAACGTGCGCCCATCCCCTGCGGCCCGGGCACCCATTCCCAAGTGTTTCGGGCGCCTGTTCTTGTGTGTGCGAGCCGCGCTTTTCCTGGCAGCTGTCCTTTTGGCGGGTGCCATCACCATCGACCCAGGCGAAACGACCCAACTGGAGACGGAGAGTGACATCACGGCGCTGGCAATGCGCGATGGCTGGACGGTCGCAGGTACCGCCGACGCAGGTGGCCTTGTCCCCTGGGGCGACGGCACACAACGCGACGTTTGGTACGTGTGGGATGAAGGTAGCGTCCTGCGGCGCGTGGACGATGCCGATGCACCGGGTTGTCCGAGTCCGGGCACCCTCAGCGGTGAGGCGTGCAAGGCCCACATTGTCGCCATCGACATGGCAGAAAACGGTCGCGTCGTGGTGGCAGCTAACGATGATGACGGCGACAGCAGCCGCCTGCTGTTTGCTCACGTGGCGGCTGGCCCGCAGCGTACG
The DNA here is from genome assembly GCA_041623215.1 of Thermoplasmatota archaeon. GTDB lineage: Archaea > Thermoplasmatota > E2 > JACPAO01 > JAHFTW01 > JBFJXH01. Next base: position 1,734 of record JBFJXH010000142.1, on the reverse strand, counting down.
GTGGAGTTGCCCGGCACGGTCCGAGCGCTCTCCATCAACGACAACGGGACCCATGTGGCGGTGGCCTGGGCGGATGACCAGGTGTTAACCCCAGGCCATGTTACCTCCTTTTCTTGGAACGGGCAGGAGCGCTGGAACACCACCTTCTCGTCGGCTGGACGGGGACACGCGTCCGTGCTCCACACGTCAAACAATGGCACAGTAACCGGCATTCACAGTGGCTCCTTCCACATTTCACCCATGGGTGAACTCGTTGAACGGCCCATCGACGGCGCGGCCCAGGCCATGGCGCAGGCAGGCTCCTGGCAATTGGTGGCCGGCGGCGACGGCAAAACCTACGCCTTCCACCACAATGACACCACGCCAACGTGGAACCTCAAACCAACCAGTAGTCGCATGCTGTCTGTGGCCGCTACGCCCGACGGCTCGAAACTTGCGACGCTCGATGCAACTGGCAACGTGCGCATCTACAACGACGTTGCAAACCCGGCACTGGCGACGCCAACCCTGCAACTGTCGGGCGCCCAATCGTTGCACTTGACGGCCGACGGGTCCGAGATGGCGGTCGTGGCGCGCGATGGCCTACGCTACTACGGCACCCACGGGCCGACGCTTTGGTGGCACGACGAACGAACGGTTGACCACCTGTCCATGGCGCCCGACGGTTCACGCCTGGCGGTGGCCGAAGGAAACCAACTCCGCCTCTATTCTGTACTCAAAGGGTTCCAGGTCGCCATGGATGCGGCACCTGCTTCGGGCGACCCGGGGGATGCCGGGAAACGAGCCTTCACGGTGACAAACACGGGTAACCGACCCGATACGCTCGACGTTTCCGTGCAAGCCGGCTCCTTGCAGGCGTCCGCGGCCCCGGCATCGTTCTTCTTGGCGCCGGGCGAATCCGCAACTGGTAATCTGTCGTGGTCCATTCCGGCAGGCACGCCGGCCGGCACACACGAAGTTCGCATGCAGGCGGGTTCGACAGTCGTCCTTCCTGTCACCGTGCGAGAAGTCGTCGGATGGGACTTGTCATCGCGCAGCACGGAGAAGGGCATCGACCAGGGCGGGTCTGTTGATTTCGACGTGCGGCTGGCCAATACGGGCAATGTGGCCGGCATCGCCAGCATGTCTGCCACCATTGACCGCGAAGGATGGAACGTCTCCATAGCGCCCGCCGCGTTCGACCTGCGGCCCGGCCAAACGGGACGCGCGACCGTGACCGTGACCGCCCCCGAGGCCGCCGCGCACGATGACTCTGCCCACGTGACGGTGCGGGGCGCCGACCAAGCCCTCCAGCTGACCGCCACGGTGGGGGCGACCTACGGTCTGGGCCTGACGTCAACGCCACCACCGGCCGTCGAGGCCAACGGCAACACCACGCTGTCAGTGACCCTAACCAATGCCGGGAACGTCCGCGACCGCGTCCGTTTGGAGGTCACCGTGCCCGATGGTTGGAGCTACGAGCTATCGCAAGCGGACGAGGAAATCGCCATCGCCGGTGGCACCCAGCTGCCCATTGAGGTTCACCTGCACGTCGGCGAGCGGCCAGGAACCAACCTCGTGTTGGTCCGGGCAACCAGCATCCTTGACGAAGAGCGCCACGCCCAAACCAGCGCCGAAGTTACCGTGACCGAGGGGCCCACATCCCCCGACCAGGATACGCCTGCCCCAGTCACCGTGACGTTCTTGGCCATCGGTTTCGCCGCCTTGATTGCCACGGCCCTGCGGCGCCGCTAG
>JBFJXH010000141.1:0-4736 GCA_041623215.1 Thermoplasmatota archaeon | reverse complement strand
CCGTTGGTACACAGCCGTCGGACTTCGCCTCAGCTTCACAGATGATGGCATCACTTTTGGCACCAATCATCGCCGGGGCGTGACGCTTCAGTTCAAGGAGAAGGTCGGCAAGGTCATCGTCCGCGATGGCCACTCCTCGCTTTGGGTGAGCGTTGACGACCCGGAAGGCCTGGTGGCCGCCGTTAAGCAGCACCCGTGACCCGTTGGCGCCTTGAATCTAAGGGCCAAACTATCACGCCGGGGCCGACGCCGCCGCGCCATCCCGCGCCGGAGCGCCTCTGCCGGATGCCCAACCCAACACGGCACCGGCCACAATCTCCAACACAAAGAAGCCGGCAAACAGCACAAAACTTGTGCCACGGCCCCCGAAGTTGGTGAGACTGCCGCCAATCATGAAGTGCACAGATAGCACCATGACAAGAAAGGACCAGGACCATCGACCCTCCAGACGCCAACCAATGAGCACCGCAAAGGGCACGCCAAGAAAGGCGAACGGGAGCGCCGTCAGAATCTGACCCGGTTCCTCGACCCTCAAGGGTCCCACTATGAGGCCGGCCAGTTCGTACGGCACCAACGTGGCGGCAAACAGCGCCCCGAAAAGCAAACCAGCCGCCAATCCTCTGCGGCCGCGGTCGAGCATGGTGCGTTGGAAAGCCCATGCCATCGCAAAACCGGCAGCCGTCGCCCAAAGAACGCCCTCCACGAAGACTGCGGCCACGGGGGCAACGAAGAACCAGTGGTAGACTCCGAAGAGCACCATGCCCGTCATGGTTAGGCCGATGGCGACGCGCGTCATCTCCATGCTACCGCAAAGGCGCGATGGCTATTGGCCATGTTGTGCACGTGGCGTCCGGTTCGGGGACCAACGGCCCCATCAGCCGGGCGGGCGTTCGACCCATTGTTCCATGCCGGCGAGGCCTTCCGACACGGCGCGCGCCAACGGGCGCGTTCCAGTCCAGTGCCAGGATTCAATGACGGTGGCATCTACGCGCGTGACGCCCGGCACGGACCGGAGGCGCTCTACCATGGAGGCCTGCTCACCCAAGGTTGCGGCAAAGCCATGCAAGGAGAGGACCGCAGCGTCGAGTGTGCCTGCCATCACGAGGTCGGGCACGGCCTCCATCGCCCGGCGATATGCCTGCGCCGACCCCTCTATCTCAAGGTTGACGGCAACCATGCCGGTCGCCTGTGCGTAGTTGGTCAGCGGTACGACCAAGAACGCCTGTTTGGCGCGCAGGGACACAATGCAGCGCCGCGCCGTTTTTGGCGTAACTCCGACCGCGTCCGCGACCTCGGGAGGGGTGGCCAGAGGATCTGCAACCAATCGCATGAGAACCCGATGTTCTAGGTCAGTCAACTCCGCCGGGCCCCAGGCACGCGGCGTCATGACATCGCAGGACACGGCGTTGTGCTTGCTGCGGCACGCCTCCGCTGCATCGGCAACTTGCTCTTCGCGCCCCACCAGGATGTTCGTGAGCAGCCGATTTCCGCCAAAGCGGGTGAGCCCTCCCGGGCGGTTGAGCTCCAAGATGGCTTCCTCGGCCGCCCGACAGGAGGGGGCATCGTCAAATTGCAAGAGCACGCCGTACACGTCGATACCGATGTCGGCACCATTGGGAAACAACCCAAGCCCCTGTAAGATTCCCTCATCTTCCAGGTCTGCCAAACGTCGCTTCACCGTGTTGCCATGCACATCTAACTGACGTGCAATGTCCCACAAGCCGTACGGGACGCGACGGCCGTCGACCGGGTGCAACGGGTGCCAGGCCAGCAGACGCAGGATGGTTGCATCCACCTCATCCATGGTTGGGGCAGCGCCCTTCAGGGCCATCAAAGTTTGTTCCGTGGTCCCCAATTGTACATGGCCTGTGCAGGAACCCTATGTGCAACCGTCCAATCCAAAGCCCATGGCCTTCAGTATCAATGCCTTGTTGTTGACCGTCCACCTGCTCGCGGCGGCTTGTTGGTTTGGAGCCGGCTGGTACGACCGCCTCATGGTCTCACCGGCCCTGAAGGCATCCGGGCCCGCAGGCGTAGAAATCATTCGCACCTTCACCCGCCAAGGCGGCGGCGCACGATGGTTTGCTCCGGCCAGCATGCTAACGATCCTCAGTGGCGCCGCTCTGTATTGGCGCCTAGGGATTTCTCCTGGAACCTCCGCCGGCTTATTCGTGACCCTAGGTGCATTGCTTGGCCTTAGCGCCATGCTCATGGGCATTTTCCTGCACGCGCCCGCCGAAAAGCGCCTCAAGGCCGCCGTGGCGGATGGCACCCACGAGCAGATCTTGCATCTCGCACGCGGCCTAGAGCGCCACACCACTTGGTCCGCAATTCTCGTGACCGTGGCGTTTTTGGCCATGGCGCTAAGACACGTAGTCTAAGGTTAGCTCGCTACCGTTGCAAGTTGCGCCGATGCGAGGCTGTTGACAAGGTCTTCAAGTCCGCTAGGCAGCGCACGGAACTGCATGCGCAGCGGAACCACAAGACGCGCTTGCCGAACGCCTCGAATGGTCCGCATTTCAGCCATGATGTGCCCAATCTCCTCCTGATTCTTGGCAAAAACGGAAAATGTATGCCGGCGGGCGGTCCAAGTCCCCTCGGATAACAAATCGGGAAACGCTCGCAGCACCGCCTCCCGGACCGCCACGTCGTCCTCCGCTTCCACTTCAATGATGGCTGTAACAAGGCCCGAAACCTTCGTGTAATCCACGAGGGCGCACAGGCAAAACGCCCTCTTGTCGCGCAGACCACGAACGCATCGTCGAACCGTTTTTGGTGTCACGCCCACGGCGTTGGCAATATCTGGGGGACTTGCCATGACATTTCGATGCATCTGATTGAGCACCCGGCGCTCTAGGTCCGTCAGCTCGTCAATAGGCCAATTTCGTGATGTAATCAAATGATAGCCGGTCGCCCCCGATTCCTCGCAAAACCGCCGCGCTTCGTCGTCGATGCTGGCACCGCTGGGCACAACGATGTTGTATCGTATTTCGCGGTCAGATGTGCGCATCGACGAGCCCGGCGGGCATCGCCCAAACACCGCATCCGCAGCTAGGTCGCAATCTTGGTCATCGTCAAAGGCAAACGCAACGAAGGACGCTCTAAGGCCCGTGATGCCGGCCTCCGGAAACAGCGTAAACCCCGACACAACGCCGTCATCCACCATGGTCTGGAGACGGCGCTTCACGGAGTTACCATGAATGCCTAGCTCGCGGGCAACGTCCCAGATCCCATAGGGGGCATGACCATTGTCCACGGGGTTCAATGGATTCCATTGAAGCAGGCGTAAGATCTTGGCGTCAACTTCATCCATTATAGATGGAGGGAAAAGGTGGCTCTTCAGTCTATCCTTAGGCTGATGCGTACGCCGGTCGAACTTTGCGTTCCTGCACACCTCGGACCGTGGCCGTCGCAATGATGACGCCGGCAAGGATGGTGGGAATATGGAAGCCGTACTCGAGAGCAATGAGGCCCGCCATGTTCTCACCGTTCATCATGTGAAGGCTGTCGTGAATCCAAAAGGTTGCGGGAATCCAGCCAACGGCGACATGGGCGGCTACGGTCCACGAAGGAAACACTTGGCGGGTCCAGCGCATGGCAAAGGCCCAGTACGCAATGCCAAAGCCCATCGCAAAAGAGCTGAGGGCTGTGTAGAGCATCAGCAGCGGCAGTTGCACACCGACTGGCTCTGGTCCTTCAGGCATGGAACCCCAAAGGGCTTCTCCGAGGGGGGCAGCAGGGTTGAGCAGGAATCCTGCAAAACCGAATACAAGCGTCGTAATGATGAACTTGGTTAGCAAGCGCATGCAACGCCATCGGCCCTGCCGGGTATGTGGTTGCTGTGCAAGCACTGTACACATTGGGTCCTTGGTCGGCAGCCCCCCGCTCCAGCATCGGTTCCCTTACGGGCAGTGCCTAGTCATGAAGTCCTGACCCCCAGTACTTTCCTGTGCCCGGAAGACAACCGGGGAGTCCAACGTGCCAAGGGTCGGCTCATAGGTGCGGGCTCTCAAGAATGCGCTTGCCGTTATGAATTTGCATTCGGTCGGCCGGGTGTCCGCGTGCCAAACCACGCTAAGCTGCCGTTCAACCTGGCATCCACCCTCGCCAGCCTCCCACGTGCAGGAGGGATACTCGCCATGGTTGACGTTGGCACATACCTCGGCGCAGCCACTAACGTGGCCATACAGTTCGGATTCCAGTGCGCCCCCTAGGTAATCGGGTCCTGTTGCTACGGCCAGCGCCGTGCCCTGGAGCTGGCAGGCGAATGCGTCGGCCGTATCATGGCAGGCGAAGCTCAGGTCGGTGAAGGTGACCGTCACACAGTACTCGGGAATGGCAACGCAACTCGTGTTATCCTCGTTGTGCCACGCGGAGCTTGGTGCTGAAGCCAACATCAGAATTGCTAGCGTAATCGCCACCACCTTCATCGTGAGTGGCTGAGCGTACATTTGCCATAAGAACACTCCCGCGACGTCATGAAAAGCGGCGCACCTTGGATGCCGATTCCCGGCCTACTTGTGCCCGAACGGGACCGGATTTGCAAGGGGCTATAGGACGCGGGCCAGCAGCGCGTCAACTTCGTCGTGGAGTTGCTGGACGGGGTTCACGACTATGGTTTGCGATGGCACGGTTGCCGAGGCGGGTCCACGCGTTGCAAGGGCAGGCGCGGCGGGCGGCGCTGCCGGCGGCGGGTCGCCATCGGGCACCCCTTGCGACGTGGAATCCTGGCCGAT
>JBFJXH010000140.1:0-4745 GCA_041623215.1 Thermoplasmatota archaeon | reverse complement strand
TTGCTGCGAAGCGGCGGCATTGGCATGAAGTTCATTGAGCCGCGCGCTGGTGATACGGAAATGTTTCTGGAAGCAATGGTGGATCAAACACCAAGCCGTTGAAGCTCGCTGACAGCCCAATCCAAGGTTTGGCGTTGGTCTGGCTCCGCATGCGTGAGTGCCAGGATAACGTTGGCTGCGGGGTGGTCGTCGAGGGTTTCACGCATGTCATCAGCGGTCCAGCCCTTGAGGGGTCGGCGGCCAGCAGCCAGGTCGAAAAGGAGGCAACCAAGGCCGAAGGCTTCACTGTGAACGCCGGCCCTGCCGCGCTTGACCTCTGGAGCGGAGTAGCCGGGGCTGCCGATTCCTTTGCGGGGCCGTGCTTGGCCGTCGTCGCGCATCGGCTTGCAGACGCCAACGTCCACAAGTTGCAGTCCATCCGTGGGTGCGTCGCCGCGCAGATGCAGGTTGGCCGGCCGGTGGTCCATGAGCAGGTAGCCCTTGGATTGTATGTGCTGGAGAATGTCTGCGTAATTTGCCGCAAATCCTGCGAGGTCGGCGGCCAAGGCGTCGCGGAACTCGAAGGCGGGCGGGCCTGCGGCGTAGTCGCGCACGATGTGCAGTTGGCCGTCGTGCTCGAATTGGTCGTGCAGTCGCACGATGCCGTCATGGTCAAACGCCGCCATGGTTTCGGCTTCGCGGCGCATGAGGCGGTCGGCGCCATTGGTGCTGATGAAGTAATTCCAGCCATGTTTCACGACGCAAGGTTTCCCGTTGTCATCGCAAAGCCAGGCAACGCCGACGCCGCCGCGTCCCAATTCGCGCACTACCTTGTATCGGCCGTCGAATTGTTCGGGCGGGGCCGGGAAGCCCAAGTCAACGTGCCCCATTTCCCATAGTTGAAACAGGAAAAGGCGCACGCGGCCGAGGCGGTCTGGTCCGCCGGCGGCGGTGACGATGCCGTCGAGGTCGGCGCCCGCTTCCAGTGCCTCCAGGATGTGTCCAGTCCAAGGGCGTTGAGGGCTCCACATGCCCAGATGGTCCATCCATTGCCGCGTAATTCGTCCGTGCTCTGGGTGTTCAAACCATTCCCATCGCGGCGCACGAATCAACGTTGGGTGGATGGGTTGCCGTTCGCTCACCGTAGAAGCTCCATTGCTTCTTCCACCGTTGCAGGGCGGGCCATCCAGTCGTCCTGACAACATGCCTCAATGAAGGCACGGTCTTGACCCTCCACGCCGTGGTCGTCCAAGAATGCGCACAATTCGCCAAACATGGCAAGGCGCTTGGTGCGCTTGCCCGTGATGAGGTAGAGGTAGAGGCGGCCGAGACTGAAGATGTCCGAGCGCCTAGATGCCATGAGGCCGTTGGCGAAGTCCTTGTGCCGGAATTCGGTGGCGACATAGCCTGGCGTTCCGCCGCCACCTTTGCAGGTGCCGTCTGGGTCCAAGACGCGGGCGCCGCCCATGTCGCTGATGCGAATCGTTCCATCGGGCGTGATGAAGAAATTGTCGGGGCAGATGTCGCGGTGGACGTAGCTTGCTTCGTGCAAGGCATGGACGGCGTCAGCGCATTGTCGAAACAGCTCCAGTCGGCGTTCCCGATTCGCGATGCCGCCCGATTTTGCTTCGCGACTCAAGCCATGACCAGGAATGAATTCCTTGACAATATGTTGGAGGCCCCGGACCGTGAAGTGGTCGATGAGGCGCGCATAGGCAGGGTGGTGTGCCATGGCATGCAAGGCGTTGGCTTCGGCAACAATGACACGCTGGCCACTCTTGATGTTGGACTTCACGCCCCACGGATACTTCACGACCACTTCCTCGCCGGTTTCTCGGTCGCGGCATAATTGGGCCACGCCCAGCCCGCCGCGCCCCAATTCCTTGAGGCGCTCGTAGCGGTCGTTGTAAAGCTCCTCCGGGGGCTCCAGGGGCAAGTCAACGCAGCCTGCCTGGCTCAGCGTCCAGCAGAATTTCTTGGCCAACTTCTTGCGGCGTGAACCATAGATTTTCCAGTATTCCCGGTACTCGGGCAACTCCTGGGTCCACGTGTTGAATGACTTGCCGGAGCGAAGGCCGTCCACCACGTGCATGAACAACGGGTGGATGCGCCGCCAACTGGATGATCCTGGCAGGCGAATGGCGCCGTAGAACGGGTCCTCTTCGTCCCATTTGGTTTCGGGGTCCTTAATCAGGACCGGCTCGGGGAAAAAACGGCCCGGGTCCTCGATGGTAGGGACATCCGCAATCAGTTGCTGCATGTCATGCCCCCGCACAAGAGACTTGGATATGAACCGCTTGTCGTAGGCCACACGTCCGAGCCAACGGCCGTCACACTTCGAAGGGCCGCGAAGGCGTTGCCGCCGACGGTCGTATGCGGGATGGCGCGCTGGACTTCGCCGTCACGAATGAGTGTGGCATGTGGGCTAATGACGCTGAAGTCGCCCGTGACTTGGTTGGCGGCAAACATGCCCGAAAGGGGCGAGAGCAGCAGCACCGCTTCGCCATCCACTTGGGCCACCAAGTCTTGCACGTCGTGGCGGCCCGGTTTGACCTGCACATGGTGGGGTGAAACGGCGACGCCGACGCGCCCCCGGCGTTGCCCGTTGCCGGTTGAAGTGGCGCCATGTAGGTGAGATGTTCGCCGGTCCCATAGCCGGCCGGAAACGCGGCCGTTTTCCAGCAGCGGCTGCTTGGCGGTGGGCACGCCTTCGCCGTCGAGGGACCGCAGGGGTACGTCTGTGATGGTCAGTGCTTCTGCTAGGGGTTCGCTTTCGGGGCCCAAGGGCGAGCGGTCTTCCACCAAGGCGTCGCCGGCCAAGGCAGTCATGCTGCGAGCAACGAGGCTCTTGACCACGTGTGGGCCCAGAATGACTTGTTGAACCGGCTTGTCCAGCGGCTTGGCCGTGAAGGCATCGGCGGCGCGGTCCCGCATGGCCGCCGCCCAGGACGTGAGTTCATCGTGGCCGTATGGTTGCAGGTGAGAATCCAGTTCTAGGCCGGTGCGATGGTTGCCAGCTTGGGTCAGTCGAATCTGGAGTGTTGCTGATTCGAAGCCATGGCGGTCGTACGTTTCCAGGCCGTTTGACGTGGCCAAGGCGTAGTGCGACCGCTTGGTTTTGAGACTGGTACTTTGGTAGGTGGTGTCGGGCGTGGCCAATTCTTGGCGAACGGCGGCCAAGCGCTCCTCCAGGTGGTCCGGGTCCGGACTCCAGATGGCATCTGGCACTGCGTAGGGCTTGTGCGCCGGTGCAGCGCCGGCAAAGTCGGGCAGCGTTGCGGGGAAGCTGCGACTGGCGTCAAAGGCGTCGTCCAGCAAGGCATCGAGCCGGTCCAGGCCACTGATGGTGGCACTGGCTTGGCGGCCCTGGCGCAGGATGCGAAGGCCGATGCCAAGTGTGTGGCTTAGGTGTGGGCCGCCGTGGTCGCCTTGGTACTCAAGCGCCAAGGATTCGCCCTCGCTAACGTAGGCTTCAGCATGGTCTGCCCCACGCTTTGTGGCCGCTGCTACGACGCGCGAGGCGGCGTCGAGCAGGACTTCTGGGTCCCTCATGCCTGGCCTCCCACCTGGCAGCGGTCAACCACAATGGCGGGTCCGCCGGTGCCCACGGGGAGGTAGCCTTGATCCCATTTTTCGCAGCCAGCGAAATGGTTGGCATCCACTTGGATGTCGCGTGTCATGCCTTCGATGCCCCGAAGCAGTTCGAGGACGTTGCCTCGGATGCTGGCCATCTTGACCGGCCGCTGAATCTCGCCGCCTTTGACTTCGTAGCCGCGTTGGGAACCGAAGTGGAAGGAGCCGTCGGCTTGGGGACTGCCGCCCCGGGCGCCGAGGAAGTAGTAGCCGTCGCCAAGCATTTCCAGTGCTTCGTCGAGGTCCTTCAGGTCGCCGCCTTCCATGTACGTATTGCGCATGCGGACGATGGGCCGTTGGGCGATGCCGAGGCTGAAGCAATTGCCGGTGGCCTCGACTTCGGCGCGGGTCGCCGTTTCCTGCCGGTGCAAGTGTCCCACCAGGTGCCCGTCATCGACCAGTGTGGCGGTGCGTCCGGGTGTGCCTTCGTGATCCACCGGCGCATGCACGCCTTGATTGTCGAGGCTGGGTGCGTCGCGGATGGTCAAACCGTCGGCGGCTAGGCGTTGGCCGTTCTTGCCAGCCAGGACGGACCAGCCCGGTTCGATGAGGTCCGCTTCCGTGAGGTGGCCAAAAGATTCGTGCACCATGAGGCCGGTCAGGTGGCTGTCGCAGGCGATGCGATGGTGGCCGGCGGGTGCGGCGCGGGCGCGTAGTTCTTCGAGCGCGTTGTCGGCGGCGCTGGTGCCGAGCGCTTCCGGGTCGCCACGGCCATGCGTGCGGGCACTGCCGTAGTCGTGCGTGCCAATGGGTGCACCAAAGTGGGCCTGGCCGTTGCCGATGCTGCCGCCGTCTTTGGTGACGGTTTGTACGATGAGGGTTGAGAGGAAATTGTCCCACGTGCGACTGGTGCCAGTAGCATCCAGCAGCGTTGTTGTGCGTTGGCGCCAGCCCAAAGCTGCGATGGCGGTGCCGCCTCCCATGCGTTCGATGGCGGCGTCGTGGCTGACGGCAGCGAGTTCGGCGGCGGCCTGCGGGTCGTCGAGCGGGTGGCCGTTGATGGTCAAGGCTGCCACGGAGGTGGGGCCAGTCGGCAGTCCATCTTGCAGAGGCGGCGTACCTGTGGTGCCTTGGTGACGCATACGCGCGTCGTTGCTTTTGGCGTGGCGAAGCGCGTCGTCAATGAGTGCTTG
>JBFJXH010000139.1:0-4754 GCA_041623215.1 Thermoplasmatota archaeon | reverse complement strand
TGGCTGCTTCTTGCCTGCGTAGCCGTGATTGTGCTCACCATGGCTGACCTGAGCCTGACAGTTGGCAGCGTGCCTCCCGCTGCCGCTGCAACCGAGGCCGTTGCATGGGGTGGCGCACCTTGGCTCATAGCGGCTGCCATCCTCCTTGCGGCGGGCTTGGTGACGGCTTGGAGGCGCCCAGGAGTATCGTCGTGAACCCGGTCACTAGGACGTTGATTTACGCTGCAGCGGCGGGACTGGCAGTTCTCGTGGCTACCACGCTGGCCCGGCGGGCAGGAGGTCACGCAGGTGGCATTTTGGCTGCCAGCCCCATCACGCCGACGCTGAGCCTATATTACCTAGGCGACGACGCGGCGGCCGGCTTCCTATTACCTGGTATCGCCACCGTGGCGGGGGCCCTCATCGGCATCATGGTGATGCAGTTGATTCCCCCGTCCGGAGGAAGGGCAGGGTTCTGGCTTACTTGGATGCTAGTTCCGGTGGCCGCCCTGCCCTTCCGTGATACGGACCCCTCAGCATTGGTGTTGCTGTGCGTAACCCTGGCGGTGGCGTGCCACGTTGTCATCGCTGTTCGGCAGCAACGGCGTGCGTCCCGGGGTCCATTAGGCCAGCCTTCGGGAGAGGCCTCCGGCGTAAGCCGCAGTGGCCAAATGCCTGCCTGGGCCCGGTTCGGCGCTGGTGCCATCGGCATCATGCTAGTGGCTGCGGTGGCGGCGCTGGTGCCGTCGGCTGCCCCACTGGCCGCCATGGCGCCGGTAGTTCTCCTGGCAGGCCTTGCTGCCGGTTTCCTGGATGGCGGCCACCGCCGCGCCCTCGGCATCAGTCACGGTGCCATTGCCGGCGCTATGGGCGTTCTTGCTTTTGCCGCTACGCACACCGCCACTGGCACCTTGGTTCCGGCATGGTTCGCCTTCCTTGTGACGGCCGCCCTGTGGCGCGTTGCTGCGGCGAGGCTAGACAACCGCACTCTTCGCCCTCCTGTTCCCCAAGATGGTCTTGGCTTACACCCAATGCCCGTAGCACCCGCTCTAGCGGCGGCGTTCGTTTCTTCCCCCTGCCTTACCCCTGCTTCCCCTGGAGATGAGTGATACCATGAACAAACCGACCCAGCAACCGCACTATGTGCTGCTGGCCAACGTCAATGTGGGTGAATCCATCCACATCGACAGGGTCAGCCCCGCGCGGTTCCAAGTAAACGCCCAGCAACCGATTGCCCTTAGCGTGCGGTACCGCCTGCAGGATCGCTCGCCTGACCGAGACCATTGGCGTCTGACCCTAGACGCGACGTTGGACGGCCAAACATTGGATGCGGTCACCGTGGAGCGCGGCGATGTGCCCTTGTTCCGGAGTGACAGTTGGGGTAACCTAGAGCAAGTGCTCCCCGGGCTAGACCCAGGCGAGCATCAATTGACCGCCAAGCTAACGGTTGAGCACAGTGACGCCGAATGGCTAACGGGCCAGGTCCGCCACATGCACCAGCAGATCTTGGATGCCGAAATGACCGTCGAGGTCACTGCGGCGTCCAAACCAGCGGCGGCCGTTGGTGACATGGAGGTGCACGCATGACCAGTACAGCGCCGGCCATCGTCGTCGCGACGGACCTCAGCGATGCTAGTCGCCAGGCACTTGAGTCGGCCACCAACCTAGCCAAGGACTTCGGGGCCAGAATCATCTTGGTTCATGCCCTGGAGCCTGCCCACGCTTATCGGGGCCTCAGCGTCGGAGCCTACAGCGCGGAAGCGGACACCTACGCCGCCACCGCCGACATGGAGGCCGTGCGGCAGCTGACAATCTCATGGGCGGAACCGGTCCGCGTTGAGGGCGTCGAGGTTGACATTGTTGTCCGCGGAGAGACGCCGAGCCGGCTCGTGCATGAGGTTGCCAAGGAGCAAGGGGCGGGCATGGTTGTCGTCGGCAGCCACGGCCGCAGTGGCCTTGGACGCGTCATCCTTGGTAGCGTCGCCGAGCAAGTCGTGCGCCACAGCGACCGTCCGGTATTGGTCGTACCCTTCCGGAAGGAGGTCCATGCGTGAGCGGCCGGTGGTGGGTGGCTGTGGTAGGCCTAGCAATGATGGCCCCCATCCTCTCGGGGTGTATGGTTCTGCAGCCGGCCCAGGCGGGCACGGTGCGGGAGATTACCATGTGGGTCGAACAGATGGACTGGGAGATTCATCCCGGCGTCACGACGCCCGTATGGGCCTTCTGCGCCGAAGGTGACGGCGTTGAGCCAGTGTGGGATGGTCCGTGTGGCGTTCCCGGCCCTACCATTCACGTGACCCAGGGCGACACCATTCGGCTTACGTTTCGCAACTCTCACTCAATCCCGCATACGGTCCACTTCCACGGCTGGCACCAGTACGCGGCGGACTTCAACGGGAATCCGCTGCTTGGCGAGGCCATGGTGGCTGAGCCAGGGGAGACCCAAGTCATTGAATGGGAAGCGCAGCCGGCGGGCTCGTTCATTTACCACTGTCACTTCGAGACGCCCACGCACATGGAGATGGGCATGTACGGCGCCTTCATCGTGGAGGAACCGGGTGCCAAACAGGATGACCGTCAAGACGTCGTCATGGTGCTTGATGAATGGCAAGTGCGAGATGAACCGACCTTTCTTGGCTTCATCCCCGACTACAATTTCTTCACCATTAATGGGCGGTCGTTCCCCCTCACCCAGCCAATCTTCGCTGACGTAGGAGAACGCATCCGCATCCACATGGTGAACGCTGGCTACACCTTCCATGCCATGCATGTGCATGGCTACACGCCGGACAGCTGGGAGGGTGTGGCGGGGCCCAAGCACGCCGTGCGCACGGACGTCCGCGAAATTGCGCCGGGGCAAACAGTCGTCCTAGATTTTGACGCTGACCGCGAAGGTGTGTGGCTCATGCATGACCACGTCGTGCCCAGTGTGACTGCGGCAAGCGACGGGTCTGGCTTTGGAGCGTACCCACGTGGCATGCTCACGGTGCTAGCTGTCGGAGAGGCTTACCAACAAGCGCTCTTGGACCTGGCTCCGGACCTGGTAGCAGCGGCCGGCCTCGACGTTGCCGACCCGAAGGCTGGTCACGCGGCCCACGACCATGGCGACCACGATTCTGGCGCCGGCACGCCGTCCAGCGAGGGTGCGGCCGCCTCATCGGAGGCCGACACCGGTGGCGCGCAAGTGCTTGTTAGCGATATGCGGGGTTACCAATTCGAGAAAGAGGTTCACGTGGACGCCGGCACGACCATCACATGGAACAACGCCGACCCCGCCGTCCACACGGTTACGGCCACCGACCTGTCCTTTGACTCAGGGGATATCGCACCAGGGGACTCGTGGAGCCACACCTTCACCACGCCTGGCACGTACGAAATCTACTGCAAGCCCCATGCCTACCAGGCGAGCGACGGCTCGTGGAAGGGCATGGTCGCGACGGTCGTTGTCGCCTGACCTTGGGTCACGGCCTCGTGCCGGGCCTCGCGGCCTCGCGCTCTGGCGCTTGACCTCCTTTTTCTCCTTCTTCTTGTTCCTGCCTAGCTTGCGTAGGGCGGGCGTCTTGCTGGTTTGATTCCTAGGGATGCCGGGCTAGGCCGATGTCCGCAGCGGGACATGGGGGCCTACCTCCCCGGCAGCGCTCTTTCATACCATGCTTCTCGCACGTAAGAATCAGGCGCGCGAACCGGGACCCGGACCTATCCGGTTGACTGGCCTCTGGGGACTTGGGACGCGAACGGCTTCCCAGTAGATGATACCATGATGACGATTCTGAAGCGCATGAGGATTCTGGGCATCGCATTGGCGGTGGCCGGGGTCACTGTAGCTGCGGCTGGCCTGTTTTACGGGCTGCCCTTGGCCGACGATGGTCTCGATTCAGCCCAAGCGATGTACGCCGCCCAGGATGTAACGCTCTCCTACGACGAGGAAGGGCGCCTCCTGGACCGTGGCACGCCCGAAGGTGCCGCCAAGATTATGGCGCTACTGGAGGAAGACTGGGCCTACCCCGTTGACCACGACAATTTCAACCCTGACGACCCGGTTGTCAATACTCGTGACGAATTGATGTATCAGTACGCTGTCATCACCTACCACGTCTTGCACGGCGAGCGCACGGTAACATTGACCGAAGCAGATGTCCCCATTTCCTATCGAGGCGTCACGTACACCGAGCCCGGCGAATACCAAATTGCGGTCGAGAAATACTACGCACAACTTGACCGCAGCAACCCCATCGAGCGCCAGCTTCGCGAGGCGTGGAGTCCCCTGGCCCTTGGCCTTGTGGCCGGCCTTGCAGCCGGGCATGCAAACCAGGCTGCCGGTGAACTAGCATCTGTGACCAGCGTCGGCATGGCTGCGATCGGATTCCTCTTCGTCCTGGCAGGCGCCGGCTTGATCTGGATTAGCTACGGCCGGCCGCAGCAGCAGGCCCGGATGCAGCGTGCGCCCCGGCCGCAACGCATTGCCGAAGCCGAGCATGCCCCGCCTGAGCGGGAGGCACAGCCGGTAGTTCGCGTGCAACCGCCGCGGCCCTAACCTCTGTCCCGCTACTTACCCTGGCCCGCCTACCTCCAGTACCAGGCGGGCCTGGACCTCCCATTTCGGAGCATGGCGGCGGAAGTCCCTCTGAGGCCTGACAGATGCGCCGGCCACGCGGTAAATGCAATCGGAAGCGCCAACAAGCTGACAAACCTGCCTTGGCCCGTGGCTCGCAACGACGCCCCCTTCGACGCCTGGAGCCTCATTCATTTTGGGGCCGCCGTGGTGCTGACATGGC
>JBFJXH010000138.1:0-4818 GCA_041623215.1 Thermoplasmatota archaeon | reverse complement strand
TTTGTTGGTCAGATGATGGCTGGCTTGGCAGGCATTGCCTGGAACCTGGCCACGTTCTTCATGATCCCGGTGCTACTGTTCGAGGACGAATCGATTGGTTCCAGCCTCAAGAAAAGCGGCGGTTTGTTCAAGAAAACCTGGGGCGAAACCGTGGTCGGTGAAGCAGGCGTTGGGTTGTTCACGATGGTGCTCGGGCTGGGCGTGGCACTCATGGCCTTCATCACATTCATGGTGCTGTCTGTGAACCCCATCCTCTTTGCCCTCGGTCTCACGGTAACCATTCTGGCCGGCCTGTTTGTGGCCGCCCTGGGCCCCGTGGTCTCGGGCGTTTACAAGACTGCCCTGTACCGGTATGCCACCACGGGCACCGGCGGCGGTGCCTTTGACGACCAGGTGCTAGCTGGGTCCTTCCACCAGTAGGTCGGCGACAACCTCGCCATTGAACGCAACGAGTCGCGGGACGCGGATGTCCTCGGGCGGGCCGCTCGTCGGTGGCTTCGGCCTAGGCAGCGCGCACAATCGTCTCGTGGCGGCCGGGCCCGGTGCCAACCAACTTGATGCTGGCACTGGTCCGTTCGCGCAGAAATTGCAAGAAGCTGCGGGCGGTCGCAGGCAATCCTTCCCACGTTCCATCGCCCAAATCATCCCATCCCGGGAACGTCTCGTACACGGGCTTTAGGTCCTCAAGGGCGTCGAGGTCAGCGGGGAAGTAATCCAGCACGTCGCCATCCGGCGTCTTGTAGCCCGTGCAGACCTTGACCTCGGCAAGGCCATTGAGCACATCCAGCTTGGTGACGGCCAGCTTGTTGACGCCACAGAGGCGCACCGCGTGGTTCACCACCACCAAGTCCAGCCAGCCACAGCGCCGGGCGCGGCCGGTTGTCGTGCCAATTTCGTGGCCGACCGTGGCAAGATGATGGCCGATGCTGGCGGGGTCTTCTGTGTCCAGTTCAGTAACGAAGGGTCCGGAGCCAACGCGCGTCGTGTAGGCTTTGACGACGCCAATGACATCGCCGATGTCTCGTGGTGAAAGGCCACTGCCTGTGCAAAATCCGCCGCCGCTCACATTGCTGCTGGTGACAAACGGATAGGTGCCATGGTCAATGTCCAAGAGCACGCCTTGGGCGCCTTCGAGAAGAAGGGTCTGCCCGTTGTGCAGCGCATCGTGAAGGAGCCGGGTGGTATCCGTAATGAAGGGTCGAAGGGCCTCGGCGTGAGCCAACGCTTCAGCTAGGATTTGATCCTCGTCCAGGTGTTCCTTGCTCTTGTAGGCCTTGAGAAGCGCCTGCTTAACCCGGACGTTATCATGCACTTTCTGGGTCAGCAAATCGGCCCGCAACAAGTCGCCCACGCGGATGCCATTGCGGGCGGCTTTGTCTGCGTAGCATGGCCCGATGCCACGGCCCGTGGTGCCCACCTTCCCTTCGCCTTTGAGCGCCTCTTCGGCGCCGTCCAGGAGCTTGTGGTAGGGCATGATGATGTGGGCTCGGTCGCTGATGTAGAGGTCGAATTCAACGCCCCGCTCCTGCAACGATTCCACTTCTTGGACCAAAACGCCCGGGTCCACCACGCAACCGTTGCCAATGACGCCCGCTTTGCCGGAGACACAGCCGGAGGGAAGCAGGTGCAGCTTGAACACCTCGTCGTTAACGACAATGGTGTGGCCGGCATTGTTGCCTCCCTGGAAGCGGACGACGTAGTCGCTGCGCTCGGCTAGGTAATCGACAATCTTGCCCTTGCCTTCGTCACCCCATTGGGTGCCGACGACGACATTGACGGCCACGGTGCGGCCGACTTTGGTGGCCTACTTCAGGATTGGGCCTAGTGGGGCCGCGCTTAACCAGCGTAATGCAAGCCGGCCGCCTCGTGGCTGAGCGCCTTCCCGTCATCGTCGTGCACGGTAGCGCCAACCACTTCGAACAGGACGGCGGCATGGTCGCCACCTTCCAGTTCCCCCCTTTTCTCGAGCTCTAGGGATGCAGGTAAGTCGGGCAGAATCGGGCAGCCGGTGGCGTCACCTATGGTGTGCGTCAGCTCGCCTGCCTTGCCATCTTCGCAATCGACGTGCTTGAAGAAGCCCTTCATGAGTTCTCCTTGGTCGGCGCCAACTAGGTTGAGGCTCAGAACGCCGGTTTCCTGCACGGCTTGGTAGGCGGCTCCTTCCCGGTGGAGGCCCACGACCACGAGGGGTGGCTTGAAGCTGGTCTGAGTGAACCAACTGGCCAAGCTGACTTGGAGGGTCCCGTCTGCGCGGCGACTACCGGCGAGGTAGAGTCCGTACGGGACGAGGCGCAACGCGTGCTTCTTGGCCGCTTCATCGAGGCTCATGGAATGGGCCACGAGGCGGCCCGTCAAAAAGGCCCGGGGGTCGCCGGCGGCTAGGTGAGGCTCGCGGCCACCAAGACTACGAAGGCGGGCACGGCGGCACTAAGGAAGTTCACGTCGCCCTTGGAGAGCGGGCGCTCCAAGGTCAAGGGGTCGCGCTCCAGCGTGGCTCCCAAAATCGAGTCCAATTGACAGCCAATCCAGCCGGCCACGGCGGCAACCCACGCAAGGCCGAGCGGCACAATGCCCAAGAGGGCTGCAGCGGCCGCGATACCGGCGGCCCCCAGTGCGGCGGCGATTTGTCCACGGGTGCTGATGCAACCGTTGTCACCGGGTTGTCCTTGCGCAAAGGGCGGCAGGATGCGGCGGACGCGGGGCGCCAGACTGCCCACTTCGCTGGCCAAGGTGTCTGCGGTGTGGGCAGCAACGGCGGTCGTAAAAGCGAGGGCGCTGGCCGTGGAATCTAGAAACAGGGCCGCCACCGCCGCCAAGGCCGGTGCCGCTCCGTTGGCCAAGACGTTGCGGGCGCCCCGCTCACCGTCGTTGGCCTCGGCCACGCGACGCCGGTGCTTCTCCTCGCGGCCGTAACGGGTTGCCACGAAGCCGACGCCCGTAAAGGCAACCAGAACAATCACCCAAGTTGGACCGCCTGCAAAGGCGACCACGACGCCAAGCACGAAACTGGTGCTTGCGCCCCATGCGTCGAGGGCTCGAAGGGAGTAGGCCAGCAGGGCCAAGCCTGCCAAACCGATCAGAATGCCTGCCGTGGCGAGCAAACTCATGGCACGACGGCCAAGCGAACCGAGTCAGGTAGTCCGCCGGCGCCGGCATCCAGCCATACAAGGAGTGCCCCGCTTGCCAACAGGGCGAGGGCGGCAACCAATTGTCGGCGGCTCCGAATGGCCATCCGGCACCTATGCGGCCTGGGGTGCCGTGCCGATGGACTCCACGTCAAAGTGGCACGGCATGGCAATCTTGTTGCTGCACTTGCGGAGTGCTTCCTTCACGGCTGGCACGTCCTTTTCGTTGCAGCGAACGCTGAGAATCTGTTGCCCGGCCTTGATGCGGGCAGCCGTACCGACCGCTTTGCCGAAGGCGAGGCGCATGCCCATGGACACACGGTCAGCACCAGCGCCACTCGCCTGCTTGTTCTGGCGGATGACGTTGTGCGGGTAGCAGCGAACGCGCACGTGGTAGGCGGCACGGCCAGCCGTCTTGTCAAGGGTACGAACGGCGGTGATACGCATGGCTTCCAACGCCGTGTGGAAGATTTGGCCGCGTTCTTCGGGGACCAAGTGGACTTCGGTGTCGAAGTCGCCGGTCTTGTTGCCGGATTCGAACTGCAGAATGCGCAGCCCGGGCACACCGCCCATGTATTCGCGGCGAGTGTAGGCGTGTTGCGTGATCTTGCGGTAGATACCGCCGGGAGTGTTCTTGGCCATGCGAGGACCTCGGGATGGAAGGGCAGCGATGCTACCCTGTTATGGAGCCGGCCGACAAGGGTCTCTTATTTAGGCCTTGGCCGGCCCGCGCGGGGCGACACTTGCCCCCGTCCATCCATAACAGCAAAACGTCCTGCCAAATGGCCACGCCATGGAGAAGGTCGCAGACCTATTCGACGATTGGGCGGCGCGCGGCCGAGGCGAAGGCATGGAGGCGGGGCACGGGCAAACCGCCGGCCACCTGGTGGCCTCTCTGCCCCTGGGCTCGGGCAAGTCGCTCTTGGACGTGGGCTGCGGCAACGGCTGGGCTAGTCGTCAGGCGGCGGCCGCGGGGGCGCACGCGACCGGCGTCGACGTGAGTGATGGCATGGTGCAACGGGCGGCCAAGGCGGCCCACGAGGCGGGGCCGGAGATTGCCGGTCGCTGCCGTTTTCTTGTCGCCGATGCGGCAGACTTGCCCTTTGACGACGGCTCCTTTGACGCGGCCTGGAGCATGGAAGCGCTGTATTACGCGCCGGAGCCCGACCGCGTGCTGGCGGAGCTTGCGCGTGTCCTTCGGTCGGGAGCCCCGGTCCATGTTGTGCTCGATTTCTACGAGGAAAATGCTGCCAGTCATTCCTGGCCGACCGATGTGGGTGTACCCATGGTGCGGCGGTCTGAGGCGGCTTGGTGCGCGGCACTTGAGGCGGCCGGCTTCGTGGATGTAGTGGCAACGCGCTTGCGGGCGAACGCGGGACCCGGTGTTGAGGCCTGGAAGGTCCAGGAAGGCAGCCTTCACTTGGCGGGCGTTCGGGCATAAGGCGGGCTGGCGGAGGGGCCAATGGAGAGGGTCCCAAACCCCCCCGGCAGCGAGCGTCAAATCCTGCGGTGCCGAGGATTGACTGTGCGAGATTGGGCACGCGACGACCGGGCGGCTGACACCATCTTGGCGGTGGTCATCATGGTGGCGCTCGTGGTCCTGGTTTCAGCAGCAGCGTATGCGATGGTGGATTCGGTTGGACAGCGCCACTCCACCCCTGTTACCGGGCTGCACGTGGAAACCATGGAAAGC
>JBFJXH010000137.1:0-4844 GCA_041623215.1 Thermoplasmatota archaeon | reverse complement strand
GCAGCCGCTTTGACGGGTAAGGCCCAAGCGGCACCGGGGACAGCCGAGCCGAGGCCAATCCGGACGTGGCCAAGGCGAGCGACAAGGTCCACGTTTGGCAAAGCGTCGCTGGCGGCCTCCAGTGTTCCGCGGAGGGTGACCGTTTCCCCGGGCTTGAGCGCCGACGGAACGCGTTCCATCCGCACCATCACTGTGTGCGTCAAGGGGGCATCGAGGGCCTTGGTGGCCTGCGCCTCGCGGTCATTGCCTTCATACGTCAAGTTGACCACCCAAATTCCTGGCCAGGACGCGTCAAAGGAAGCTGCTGGAACGCTGAAGGAGCCATCTCCTTCGGTAATGACTTCCAGCTCCTGGCTGTCCTCGTTGGGCTGAGTCAGCGCTACTTGGATGGGGCGGCCGGCCAGAACCTCCCCTCGGTCGTCGCGCAACAAGCCCTCCACGAGCGTGCCCTGGCCCGCACCCGTTGCCGTGATGACGAGATTACCCGGCATCGCTTCAATGATTGTCGGGACGAGGACCGTTGCTTCCACCGTCTGGGTCGTGGGGTGTAAGGTGGCATTTCCGGCGAAGCGTACGGCTACGTCAAAGGTGCCCGCACTGGTGCGCGCCGGCAGCTTGAGATTGAAGCTACCGTCAAGGTTGGTGATGCCCGTGACCTTAGCCGCCAGTTGCGAGGCCCACGCCGCCTCAAGCGGAGCGCGCTTCACAGGCGAGCCATCGGGCAGTGTAAGGCGGCCGTGCACTTGGACCGGCTCGTCGCGTAAGCCAACGACCGGGTCAACGCCGAGGCGGGTCTCACTGGTGAAGTTGATGCGCACTTCGAGTGCACTGCTCGGCCGCAAGAAGTGGGACCCTTGGAACTGAATTTCCCAGACGGGACGCCCGGGGTCGTCTAGCCGTGCAGGGAAGGTGAAGCGGCCATCGGCGTTGGTGCCCACGACGACCTGATCAATGCCTCCGGGCCCACGCGCCCTGAAGGTCCCGTCGGCCACGCTGACCGGGACGCCGCCCTGCAATAGGACGCCGCTAATGGAACCATCCGTGCCAGCCGGAATATCGTTAGCGTCAACCACAATCGAGGTGGCGAATCGTGGCCGTAAGAACAACTCAAGCGCCTCGTGCTCGTCGCCGCTTGGCAAGTCCACGGGCTCAATGACCAAGCGCAGCGTGGCATAGGGTGCCCTGTTGGGTTGGGCCACATCAACGGCAAGCCGCCCGGCCGCAGCCGTGGTGATATCACCCTCGAAGAAGACATTGGCCGGCGTTTCCACTTCGACAATGCGCACGCGGACATCCACGCCGGGAAGAGCGTGTCCCAAGTGGTTGCGAAGCACCGCAGTCAGGCGGATGCGATCTTGCTGGCCCAGATCCTTTTGCGTGCCACTAACGGCGTCCACGCCCTGCCATTGCAGGTCGTGCCAGGCACTGTCTTGGGCCAGATTCAAGGACCGCTCCACGGCACTCGGTGTTTCGAGGAAAGCATCGATTTCGGGCAGCAGCGTCGCTTGCGCCTCGAACGTCACAGCCCCCGGGAGCCAACCATCCGACTCGAAGACATGGTTGACTTCGCCCGCGTTGTCGACGGTTAGGGTCACTTCACCGCGCTTGGTTGCGCCCTGCCACGCCGTGAGCGTGATGGAACGGCCCTCCAGCGGCGCCCCTAGTTGGTCCGTCAAGGTGGCCGTTACGGGCAAGTCCTCGCCCTGCAGGATGCGCCCGCTGGGGGGTGCCAAGTCAAGCAGCGCCGTCGCCTTGAGTCGAAGGTCGCGAGCCGAGTCGAAGGTTGTGTTGAACACGCCTTCAGCTTCGTGCACGATGGCTCGTACGGCGGGGTCAGGGCCACTGCCATCGGGAAGGAGGCGGAGTGCACCTACGCCTCGACCGTCGGGGAGCTTGTATCCTCCGGCTTCCACCGTCTTGTTGGACGTGGTGCTGGGCGCGCCGTTGAACGTTACGGGGTGAACCACCAAATCATTGGCCTCGACTTCAATCATGAGGCGAACCAAGCCGGGGCTCAAGCCGAGAGCGTCCGTGGGCACAGCACGCGAATCGCCGGGCGCCATGCGCTTGGCCCCCGCAAACAGCCATGCGCCCGTATCGGGGGCATTGACTGACGAAGCCACCGACGACGTGATGGAGAAGGAGCCATCTGAAGCGCTGACGCCAATCCCCACTAGGGCGCCTTTTCCAGTCGTGTCCCTGAGAACCGCGCGTACGGTGACATTGCCCACAGGAACATTGTCGTCGGCAAAGGGCTCACGGGTCGCAAGGGAGCCTTGAACGACAAAAGAGGCGCCATTTTTCTGAATGGTCGTGTTGCTGACGCTGTCTACCGTGACGCGAAGGGGCACACGGTCCAAGAAATCGGGCACGCCGTCAACACCGTCGCGGTCCAACGTGGCACTGGCACGGCGCTCCAGCAGCACCCCCCACAACCGCTCGTAGTCCATGCTGTAGCCCCCGCCTGGACTCGAGCGAACGAGGCCGCGGTTGGCGACGTCGATGCCACCGTCCGTGTCCTCCGTCTGGAGGCCGTCGTTGTCCAAGTCGTTGTCCGTTCCGTCGCGGCCGTCGAAGGCATCCGAATACCAATCTGCGTCGCCGTCCGTGTCTTCGTTGCCAGGGTTGCCGCCACCCCACCAGACGCCATCGCGAGCTTCAACCCAATCAGCCGGCCGACCAAGCCGGTACTCTTGGGCCGTGAGAAGGAAGTCCCCGTCGGGGTTTTGTGAACCGGCCACGTCGAGCGGCTCGTGCTGGAAGCCTGGTTCATGCAGATTCCAGTAGGCCATCCAGCCGTCTGGCACGCCATCCCCTGAAGTGTCAAACTTCGTCGGGTTGGAGGCATAGCCGATGATGAGATTCTCCTGATTGCGAAGGCCTCCTTCTGCCAAGGCCATTACTTGACCCGCGCTGCACTGGTTGAGGTCGGAGTCGTCCATGATGACGCCCGCATCAACGAACAAGCGGTAGAGCGCGGCGTACGTGATGCCTTGTTGCCCGGACTGCCCTGGCGCGGCGGGTCGGTGCTCGGTGCCCGGCACGGTGCCCGAGCCGGATGTGCGAAGGCAAAGGGCTGCGTTGGCGTTGGCGGGGTTGCCGCCATCCGCTAGCCCGTCACCGTCTGTGTCCGGGTCCAATGGGCTGGTTCCTAGGGCGGCTTCCACGCTGTTGTTCAAGCCGTCGCCGTCCCAGTCTTCGTGGCCAAAGTCGTCATTGATGTCAAGCGGTTCTTGGCCCAGAGCGATTTCGTACCAGTCGGACAAACCGCCGCCATCGCTGTCGATGTTGTTGGGGTCAACGCCACGTGCGTACGCGTGCAAGTAGGTCATGCAGAAGCCGCCGGCAGGCTCCACCAACCCTCGAACACGACTTTCGTCCTGGCATCCGCCGGCGAGGCTTCCCGGCGTGAGTTCGGTGGCGCCAAGGACGGTGGCCGGCGACGAGGCGCCATCGGGCGCATAATGAGCCTCCCATGCGTCCGGCAGACCATCCAGGTCCGAGTCGTGGCGCCAAGGATTGCTGCCGGAGGCGGCATCAGAGCGCACGGGGTACGAAACCCATTGCCAGCAGGCCGCCTGCAATCCGCTGCGGTCAGCCAATTGGACTCCATTGGGTTGAGCAGGATTCGCGGGCCGTGCTGCTTCGGATTTTGTGCCCGTGGACGGCAGCGGGTTGCCACATCCAACGCCCGAGAGAACCCAGGTGCCTTTCTCGCGGCTGGTAAAGAGACCGAGCAAGTTGGTATCGAGGTCAACGGTCTGTTCGGCAGAAGTCGGGTCGATGACCGCCAACGAAACGGCCGGGAATCCACGGTCACGCAGGTGGTTGCTGAGGCGGCTGGCCGCATCGCGGGCAAAGCCCAGTGAATCGGGATTCGCATCGACGGCCGCGCCGACCCATTGGGGCACCGCGTCGATGCCCCAGTGGATGGCAAACATGTCCGACAGGCCGTCGCCGCTGGTGTCTGCCCGGAAGGGGTGGAGGTCGTATTGGTAAGCATGCCCGTTCGTGAATTCACGCTGGTCATTGCCGATGCGAATCAGGTCGCCGGCTAGGTTCAGGTCGGCATCAGTCTGAGCCGACGAGGCATCGAAGGAATTGCGCTTGGTTGGGTCCAAAGGCCAGCCCGAGATATCCGGGCCTTGGCAGCCCCCCTGGCAGCCGAAGTATTGGTCTCGACTCCACAGAACTTCCCAAGCATCGGGCAGGCCGTCGCCATCTGTGTCGGGCGTGCTTGGGTCCGTGGCCGGGCGCACATAGACACTGGGCGCCGGGCTGAAGCGGTTCGGGAACAATTCTTGGCCGTTTCGTAGGCCATCGCCGTCAGCATCCGGGCTGAGGATGTTGGACTTGTTGCCCTCCAACGTGCCCCCTGGTCGAAGCGCCTGGAGGTGGGCAACTGTGAGATTGTCTGGGCTGCCGGCCAGGTAGCCGTAGCGTTGCTGGGCCAGCGGAAGGTTGGCATCGAAGTCGGCCAGCGCCTGGGCGTAAGCATCGGTCCAATAGCGGAACGCCTCGCCATCGGACAGGAAGTCAGCAGCCGAGTCACGGCGGACCGGGCTGGTACCGAGGCCAGTAACCCCGGTTTCCTGTAAGTCGGACAGTCCGTCGCCGTCCGTGTCCGGGTCGCCGGGGTTGGTGCGAGGCACCTTGGCGCCGCCCGCGGTGACACCGTAGTATTCGAGCAAGTCGGGGATGCCATCGTTGTCGGCATCAACAGAGCGCGGGTCTGCATGCGAGCGGACGGCCCGCCGTTCGTCGGCGGTAAGCTCCGTACCGTCAAGCCGGCCAAGACTGGCATCAATGGTAAGATTCCAGCCACGCAGGGCCACGGCCGCCGG
>JBFJXH010000136.1:0-4891 GCA_041623215.1 Thermoplasmatota archaeon | reverse complement strand
CTATTCGTCAACCGTATCCGGAGGAACCCGCAACATCGCCGACGGCGTCGAAGCAACCGTTGCCGGCGGCACCCAAAACCGTGCCCTCGCCCGCATCAGCACCGTATCGGGCGGCTGGGCAAACAACGTCAGCGCCGAAGGCGGCTCCATCGGTGGCGGAGAATACAACCACGTTCTCGGTCGGCACGGCACCGTACCAGGCGGCCAAGACAACCGCGCCGCCGGCAAATGGAGCCTCGCCGCAGGCCAACGAGCCCACGCGCTCCACGACGGCTCAATGATCTTCGGCGACAGCCAAGCCACCACCTGGCAAACCCAAATCACGGACAGCATGGTCCTACGCTTCAACAACGGCGTCGGCATCAACACCAACAACCCGCAGGAAGCTCTCGACGTAGACGGAGCTGTCAACGTCCGGGACACCCTCGGCGCCGGCACCTACGAAGAAGGCCGCTACTACGCGGACAACGCGGTGCGCGCTTGGGGACGCGTGTGGTACACGGGCACAATCGACCGTGAATTCGGCCTAGCCTCCGTGGCGCGTGAAGCGACCGGCAAATACCTCGTTACGGTGGACGCGCCAGCCGACACCGCCGGCCAATTGCTGCCTGTGGTAACCCTGGAGGTGGATGGCCAACCGACCGGTTTGTCATCCATGCGGTTTGCCTTCGTGGACATCGTCAGCGGCTCCCCTGGAGCCTTCTACGTCTACGTGAATGACGGCAACGGCGCGGCTGTTGACAATGACTTCAACGTCGTCGTGACCGGACGTTAATCTCGTCCTGACCGGGCAGAGCCCAGAGGCCGGCGCCTCATTCAACCGCGACAATTTCAATGTCGAACGTCAAGGCCTTGCCGGCGAGGAAGTGGTTGAAGTCCATCTTCACCACTTCGTCGGTGAGGCCCATGACCGTTCCTTGGAATTGTTGGCCCTCGGGGCCTTGGAAGGCTAGCATTTGGCCCAGCTCCACTTCGGCGCCCTGCAACGCTTCCCGGGGGACATCTTGGACCATTTCTTCGCGGCGCTCGCCGTAGCCGTCGGCCGGCTCAATCTCGGCTGTGACCTTGTCACCAACGTCCTTGCCCATGACGGCGGCCTCGAAGCCCGCGATGAGTTGCCCGGTGCCAACACGGAATTGTAGCGGGTCGCGACCTTCACTGGAATCGAAGACGCTGCCGTCTTCGAGCTTGCCGGTGTAGTGGACGCTGACGTTGCTGCCGTTTTCAATGGCCATGGCTCCGCCGAGCGCGCTTGGTACTTGGGTGTTGGGGGCCACTCCCGGCCGCTTATTGGCCGCGCAGCAGGTTGAGGGCGCTGCCGGCCCAGAACCACTTGATCTGGTCGTCGGACATGGTGTGTTTGCCGTCGAACGATTCTGTGGACCCATCAGCATGCGTTAAGGTGACCACGACGGGGTTGCCAGGTGCCAGGTTGGACACGTCCGCCGTCACGAGGTCGTCCTCACGAATCTTGTCGTAGTCTGCCGGGTCCGCGAAGGTCAGTGGCAAGATGCCCTGCTTCTTCAGATTGGTTTCGTGAATACGGGCAAAACTACGCGTGATAATCATGCCGCAGCCCAGGTGGCGGGGTTCCATGGCTGCGTGTTCGCGGCTGCTACCCTCGCCAAAGTTTTCGTCGCCAACGACGCACCACGTTACGCCTTCCGCCTTGTAGCGCCGGGCAATTTCCGGGTACAATTTCACCTTGCCATCGGCTTCGTCTACGCGGCCACCCACATGCTCGTGGAAGGCGGAGTTGGCCCCGATGTAGCAGTTGTCGCTAATGTTGTCCAGGTGGCCCCTAAACCGGAGCCACGGGCCAGCTTGGCTAATGTGATCGGTGGTGCACTTGCCTTTGGCCTTCAGCAGCAGTGGCATCTTCTGCAGTTGCTCGACCGTGCGGGTTGGGAAGGGACTTAGCAGTTGCAAGCGCTCAGAATCGTCGGCAACCACGACGTCGATGGCGGCGGCGTCCTCGGACGGCGGGGCAATGTAGCCGTGCGGGTCTGGCACAAAGCCACCCTCGGGAACCTCCGGGGCAGGTTCGGGCGGGGTTAGCGTGAAGGATTTCCCATCGATGGTGATTTCGTCCTCCAACGGGTTGAAGCTGAGGCTTCCCGCCAACGCATAGGCCATGACGATTTCGGGGCTGCCGATGAAGGCTTGCGTCTTGGCGCTGCCATCGTTACGCTTGGGGAAGTTGCGATTGTAACTCGTGACAATGGTGTTGGGTTCCGTGTTCTCTGCTTCCGGGCGGTCCCATTGACCGATGCAGGGGCCACACGCATTTGCCAGCACGGTGGCACCGGCTTCATTGAGCGTCGCCATGATGCCGTCGCGTTGAATCGTTAGGTGCACCTGTTCACTGCCAGGCGTAATAAGAAGCGGCGTCTGCGCCTTGACGCCATGCGCCAACGCTTGCTTGGCGACCGCGACGGTGCGTACCATGTCTTCGTAGCTTGAGTTGGTGCAACTGCCGATGAGAGACGCACTGATGGCGTCGGGGTAGCCCTCCGCGGCGACAGCGTCGCGCATGGCGGACACCGGGCGCGCCAGGTCAGGCGTGTGGGGCCCAACCAGGTGGGGCTCCAGCGTCGAGAGGTCAATCTCAATGATTTGGTCAAAGTAGCTTGCGGGGTCGGCCAAGACTTCAGCGTCGGCTACGAGAAGCTCGTCGTGGAATTCGTTGACGACGTCCACGATGTCGCCTCGGCTGATGGCGTGCAGATACGTGTCCATGCGCCCATCGTGCGGGAAGATGCTGGTCGTGGCGCCGTGCTCGGCACCCATGTTGGTAATGGTGCACTTGCCGGTGGCACTGATGGATTCGCAGCCGTCGCCAAAGAATTCCAGCACGGCGTTGGTGCCGCCCTTGACCGTCAAAATGCCACACAGCTTCAGGATGACATCTTTGGGGGCCGTCCAGCCGGACATTTTGCCCGTCAGCTTGACGCCAATAATCTTGGGGTGCAGCACTTCCCAAGGGAAGCCCGCCATGACATCGACGGCGTCAGCCCCACCCACGCCGGAGGCCCATTGGCACAGGCCGCCACCATTGGGCGTGTGACTGTCGGTTCCAATGAGCATCTGGCCAGGGAAGGCGTATTGCTCAAGAGCCACTTGGTGGATAATGCCGGCGCCAGGCTTCCAGAAGCCACACCCGGTCTTGGCGGCAGCCGTCCGAAGGAATTCGTACACCTCAGCATTGTTGGTGTTAGCTGCGGCTAGGTCAGGGCCAGCGCCAGTTTTCGCCGCAATCAGGTGATCGGCGTGAATGGTAGTGGGCACAGCCGTGGTCGGCTTGCCAGTGGTCAGAAATTGCAGCATGGCCATTTGTGCGGTGGCATCCTGCATGGTGATGCGGTCGGGCCGCAAGTCTAGGTACGCCTTTTGCCGGGTCAAATCCGCATTGGCTGGATCGTCCAGGTGACCGTAGAGAATTTTCTCCGCCAGCGTCAAGGGGCGGCCGAGGCGCTTGCGGACGATGGCGATGCGCTCCTGCATTTTCTCGTACGTCGCGCGGACGAATTCCGGCGTGGAGGCAAGGGGGTCGGCGAGGCTCGCGGCGTCGGGGGCAGCCGCCTCCATGGTCACAGTCTCGGGGGTCATGGTGCTCAAATGGGCCACGCCGGTCGCCGTTTCAAGGTTGGCCCGGTCTGCGGTCGCGGCGGCCAGCAACGGCGCTTCTTCCAACGCCCTTTCAAAGCCCCCCTGCACTCTAGGTTCTGTGCTGAGTACGTGGCTGGAAAATCCTGGCTTTGGAAAGCCGCAATCTCTGACGCTTACATCGGCCGCATTTGGCGATGGCGAGCCAGTTCCAGAGCGCAATTCCTGCTACGGCCGCGACTTGTCGCCTGCGTTGGCGTGGTCCAATCCGCACCCCGACAATGAGGTGTATGCTCTCGTGATGGTTGCCACGGGAGGCATCAGTGAGGAGCCGTGGATTCACTGGGTGTTCTGGGACCTGCCCGAACAGCAAACAGACCTGCCAGAAGGCGCCAACGTCAGCTTGTACCGTGCCACCGTCGGCCGCAATTCGTGGGGACGCGCGCAATACGACGGCCCCTTCCCGAAGGCGGGCCAACGCGATTACGCATTCTACCTCTATTGCCTCGACGGCCCGATTAGTCTTGAGCCCGGCACGAACGCCGTGGAGGCCATCAAGGCGCTGGAGCCCCATGTCCTGTCATGGGGCGTCGTGCGCGGCACCTACACGGCCCCACCGGGCGGCCGCCCAAGCTGAGGAGCGCGCGCGGAGGCGCCGTCACCTTAGCGACGGTGGCGGTCTTGCCACGTTTCTTCGACGGGCGATGTGTCGCCATCGAGGGCAAAGGAATCGATACCGAATTCATCGTGCAATAGCACTTGCACGGGGTTTCCCAAAGGACCGACCATGGTTTGAGCTCGTTGCTCCGCCTATTTGAACACTGTTCGAATCAGTTCGACAATACACTGCAATGTCAACGTTTGACTTCGGCAAAAGCCAAACATAACGCTAGAAGTCGAACTGGTTCACCCTGCACTCGCACCCAGGGCATCCGCTTGCGTGAACACTGCATCCACCTGCACATCATGCGGCTCAACCGGCAACGACGCCACCAGTTGCGCTTCGAAGGCGACGCCCCAGACGGGCGGCCTGTGACCCGGCCCGGGCCTCCCTGGCCCGGCCGCCTGCCGCGCCAACAACCGGTCATAGTAGCCCCCTCCCTGTCCCAGTCGGTCTCCGGTCTGGGTGAAGGCGACCCCGGGAATCACGGCCAAATCCACGTCCGCCAGGGCGACCAGCTCGCAGTGGCTCGCCGGCTCCAAGATGCCGAAGGCTCCGGGCACGAGGTCACGCCAACCCGCGACGCTGCAAAGCTCGAGGCGGCCATCCATCACGCGGGGCAGG
>JBFJXH010000135.1:0-4909 GCA_041623215.1 Thermoplasmatota archaeon | reverse complement strand
GGGCGTGAGGGCAAGGCTCACCATCTCGTCTTTTTGGCCGCGAAGGAAGAATGCCTCTCCCGTGTATCCAGTATCCAGGGCGGTCAGGTCCATGTTGACGGTGCCGCCGTCGGCTCGCTGCAAGTCAATGCGCGTGAACCATTGGGCCGCCAAGGCATAGTCAATGGTCAAGGTGCTGCCCTCCGCTGATGCGCCTTGGATCCGGTACCCGCCTGCATTGCCCTTGCCCGGCACAGAAATGCTTGTGGGCGATGCGGTCAGGCTGAACGTCTCGCCGTAGAAGACGGTCTGCCATGTGCTGCCATCGCACAAGGGGAAATGGAACATGTCCGCATGGTCCCCCGACTCGTGCGGGGAGTAGAGCGCTTGGTGGACGCGGCCAATCATGGGATTGATGCTACGAACCGCGTGCAGGAGGGCCTCCTCCCGGGTGGGGGTTCCCACCATGTAGTGCTGGCCGTTGTCTTGCAAATCGTAGTACACCAACTTCGTCTCGCCGTGGTCGGTGCCGTCCACGACCAAGCTGTAGGTCCACGACTGGCCGAAAATCCAGGGTCGGCCTTCAAGGTCGGGGGCGTTCTCGCGCTCGAGGCCGTTTCTGACGCAGTAATGGCTTGGGTCCTCGAATTCCTCAATGGTGGGGACCGACGTCGTGCCGTTCTCGTTGGAAGGCCCGGCCCCCGAGCCATTCGGGTCCCCGCCGCTGCCGCCCGGCGAGGTGCCGGGGTCCGGCGTGTCGGCGGCATCGCTGCCGCCGAAGCATCCTGTAAGGGACAGACTAAGGAAGGCTAGTAGGCACAGCAAGGCGCGTGTCCGGTACACGGTCGTGTTTAGGTCGGGGTCCGGGCATAACGCTTCTGTCCGTGACCTCCAAGCCAACGCCCCAGGGCCCCACCATCCACGCCGACGCCTATCTAGCGGCCGGTTGCCAAATCATCGGTAACGTCACGATTGAGGCAGACTGCTTCATTGGACCCAATGCCGTCCTTCGCGGCGACATCGAGCCCATTGTCGTACGAGAAGGCGCCAACGTCCAAGATTGCGTCGTTCTGCATACCCATCACGGGAGCCCCGTCTCCATCGGACGCGACGTGAGCCTCGGACACGGAGCAATCGTGCACGGAGCCACCATTGAGGACCATGCCCTTGTTGGCATGAATGCTGTCGTCTTGGATGACGCAGTCGTGGGGGAGGCCGCCGTGATTGGTGCCTTGGCGCTGGTGCCGGCAGGCTTTTCGGTCCCGGCGGGCAGCTTGGCTGTCGGGGCGCCATGCCGTGTCGTAAAGAAGGATGATGCCCGGATGCGCGACATGGCTGTCAAAAATGGCAAACGATACCATCAATACCGCGCCGACCACATGGCGGGACGCTGGCAAACCGTAACCGGTGCCGGCGGGCCGGTCGCGCGCGATGCACCGCGCGGCCCCTGAGCATGCAACGCTTCGTTCCAGTAGGCCGCTCGCGGCTACACTTCATTGGCGCGGTCATCCACGACCCTGGCAGCGTTGATGCCGTCCTCAAGAGCCTCAAGACCCTTCAACCGCAAGTAATTGAACTGGGACTGAGCGTTGATTTGTGGGACCGATTGCACGACCAACCGGGTCATTTGGATCGGCTCGAACGTGTCATCTACGACCAGTTGCTGCAACGATGGCGTGCTGAGCCAAATGCCGTATGGCGAGCCGTGCTTGATTGGTCCAGCCTCGAAGCAGTGTCGGCGCGCCCCGCACTTCCTCGCCCGGCGGCCCGACTACCCAAGGGCCGCAAAGGCGTGAAGGGGCTGGAGAACATGATTCGCCGTGAGGGCTTCGATGCGCCAACACCGCGCCACGCACTGCACAAGTTGCATGCGCTCTACGTGGCTCGTCTACCCAAGCTTCGCCAAGTTCTCTGGGATGATTACCGCGCCATGGCCCACGCCTTGGTGCGCCGCTACCAGGGCAATGCCAGTCGGGTTGTCGTCATCCTGCCGCACCCGTTGGCCGACGCCGTAGCGGACCTAGTGCTGCGAGAAGCACAGTCGGTGCCGCGCGCAGCGTCGACCTATAGCTAACGTGGGCCGTCCTGGCCGGCCGCTTGTCGTGGGGCCCAAATAGGGGGCGCGGGTGCCAACGTTGTGGTTGCTATTGCGCCTTTCAAGGCCGTGCATTACGACGCCAAACGCGTGAATCTGGGGCGCGCAACAAGTCCTCCCTACGATGTCCAATCTTCGGAGCAGCGCGATGCCTACTTGGCGGCGGACAGCCACAACATTGTACGCGTCATTCTACCGCCAGCCCAGGACGGCGACCAGGAGCCCCCGGGCGAACCCAATCGCTACCAGCGGGCTGCCGAAACATTGGATACGTGGCTTGCCGAGGGCACCTTGACTCGTGACGCGGAGCCAGCGTTCTATTTCCTGGAGGTCCAGCACGAACGGGGCACCATGGAGGGCTTCTTTGCCCGGGTGGCCCTCGATTCTGAATATCAAACGGTCCGGCGCCACGAGGCGACGCTCAAGAAACCGAAGGCAGACCGATTGCATCTCATGCGTGCCACGAATTGCAATACCGAGCCCATTCAGGCATTGTATCGAGACGAGCGCGGTTGGGTTGATGAGGTACTTCGAAGCAATGCCCTGGAGCCCGTTCTAGACTTCGAGGATGAAGCGGGTGGTCGGCAGCGGCTGTGGCGCGTCAGTCGCCCGGAAGCTGTGGGCGAGATTATTGCCCAATTCCAAGACCGGCACCTGGTCATTGCCGATGGCCATCACCGGTACCAAACCGCGTTGCATCATTGGCAGGAGACCGGTCGCGATGAAGATGGCGGCATCCTCATGCTCTTGGTACGCGACACCCACCCTGGTATCACCATCGACCCTACCCACCGGCTCGTCTCTGGCCTGGACCAATCCGTCCAATCACTGGTCAGGGCCGCCGCGTCGTGGGACGCGCGGACCATTCCGATTGGGGCTTCTGACGAAGACGCTGCCGCTGCGGTCATGGCGGCCATCGAGGACGACCGCACCGTGGCAGTCATCCACCGTGACACCCCGGCCGAGGCGCATGTGCTAAGGCTTCGCGCCGAGGGTGATGTGGATGAAGGTCGTGGGCGCTTGGATGAGTTGAATGTTACACGGCTTCATACGCGGCTGTTGGCCGATGCGTGGGGCGTCACGCCGGAGAACCTTGAGGGCCATGTCACGTATACACGAAGCGCCACGGAGGCGGTGGCGGCCGTTCGTGCCGGCGCTTGTGAAGTGGCCGTCTTGCTAGCGGGCTTGCCCGTTAACTCGGTCCTGGATGTGGCCGCGGCAGGCCATGTGATGCCCCAGAAATCGACCTATTTCATACCCAAAATTACCAGTGGATTGGTCCTATCTCCATTGGACGAGCCTCGTCCAACGTTGGATGACATCGTGCCAGCCCTGTGACCGGGCGACGGGCCCCCTTGTCATCTGCGGCCCCTAGGAATCCGGCCTTAGTTGCGGCGCGCAAGGCTCAAAGAAGACCCCAGAGTCGGCCGCGCCGTCATGAGCCGCAAGGAGACATCGGATGGCGGCAACCGCAGTGAATCGGAAGCTCCCGGCAAACAGCCTGAAGAGAGCGAGGCCGTGCCCGAGACGACGTCGGGTGGGCGTGAAGAGGGCGCGGCGTCCCGGGCCGAGGCTGAGGGCCAGCACGATGAATCCGAAGCCACCATTGCCGACTTGCGTGACCGATTGGCAAGGGCGCGCGCAGACTACACGAATCTGCAAAAACGCGTCGAACGAGATGCAACGCTAGAACGCGACCGAGTCAAGGCACGCGTGCTCGAACATTTCCTGACCGTGTACGAATACAGTCAAATGGCGGCCATGGAGGCCGAGCGCCAACCCGGTCCGCTTGCGGAAGGGGTCAAAATGATTGTGCGTGAGTTTGACCGGATGCTGGAGTCGGAGGGTGTCACGCCTATTGGCTGCGTGGGCGAGCCCTTTGATGCAGCCCTGCACGAAGCGGTGGCCGAGGAGGAGCCGGCCACGGGCATCGTGGCCCGCGATGGAGGCGAGGTGGCGCCCGGCGCCGTCAGCCGCGTGGTCAAGCCCGGCTACCGGCTCGGGGAGCGGGTGCTACGGTATGCCCGTGTTGCCACGCGACCCACCGCCGAAGTTGCTTCCAACGACGAGGTTAAGGCCGCTCCTGAGGGCGAGGGCGAAGCGTAGACGCGGCCCAGAATCAGTGCTTTTTGCCAACGGTATGGCCGATGCCAAAGGCAGCCGCACCCGCTGCTAGGGCGACAATGAGCACGACCCACCAAACATGCAGGAGCGACGTGGAGACGGAAGGCCGCACTTCGACGCTAACGAAGTCGGAGGCTGTTTCCTCTCCAGCACTGCCCTGGTCTACGATGACATCGAAGTCAAAATGGACGTGATCCCAACGTTCGCCCCCGTTCACCTGATAACGGAAGTCAAAGGTTGAGCCGGATGGACCAACCGTCGCGTTAATCCACGGGTCCCCCAACAATTCGGCCCCGTGGGGTTCATGGATGTAGAGAATAACGGCGCGAGGCGCGTCGCTCTTACTGGCAACGCGGATGGAGATGGTTCCCGTTCCCCCCGGCGACGTTTCATGCACACCGTCCCCGTTGCGGTCCGTGTTGTCGGTGTCGGCCGCCGCGTTGCCCGTGACATTGTCGGTTTCGAAGCTTGTGGAGCCCTTTGGCTCCTGGTACTCGGTAATGTCGCGGCTGGGGAGGTCGATGAGGTCCTCTTCGCACCTGAATTTAATTCGGTGGCAATCTGCCGAAGTGATTGGGGCGACAAGAAGTCCCAGTAGTAGACCGCTGATAATCAGCGCTAGGGCTCGGCGCATGGGGCATCATTTCCGGGCGTGAAGAAAACGCTGCCGGAACTCCGTCACATGGTTCCAAACGCAGCTTCATGTTCTGC
>JBFJXH010000134.1:0-4944 GCA_041623215.1 Thermoplasmatota archaeon | reverse complement strand
TCCCTCGCCGCCAGCGGTTGCAGCCGCGTCTTGGACGGCGGTTGCCAAGTCGAGGCCTTGCGCGACCAAATCCTGCGTTCCACGGGTGCTCACTTGGAGCGAACCATCGGCTCGTGGCGCCGCAACCACGGCGGGAACGGCATCGTCGGCGAGCGCATGCTCCATGCCCAAGCCGGCCACCATGCCCGTGTAGGCGGGATTGTCAATACGACCCCATTGCAGGTTCGCTTCCCGTCGGATGGTCTGCTGCAATTGCTGCAAGCCGCCATGAATCGCTTCCTGGTAGGCTTGCAGACAACGCTGCGCGCCTTCCAGGGCAGTGCGGTCACCCATCAAGAGGGCAATGCCGAGACCTGTTTGCCCTTGGCGGCCGCAGGCATCGGCTAGCGCGAAGACTTGCCGCAGCGGCAGGGCAAGGCGTGCGTGCATGAGCGTGTCACCGGTTAGCTTGGCCAGTTGTTTGGCAGGGACGTTTGCGGCAATCGCGGTGGCCACGAGAGCGTCGGCGAGTCTCTGGTGCTCATCATCGGCCAGTGCATCTACCGTAGCCATCGGGTCAATGCCCAGCTCTGCAAGCCAGGAGCCAGGGTCGTCGATTCCTGCCTGCGACAGAACGTGACCGGCCGTGCCAAGCTCCAATGCACGACGCAGTGGGCCACCCGCCAGGTGCAAGCCCGGCCGGCGCTGGACGGACCCCGCTTCGATTCCACGCTTCAGGCACTCGTGATTCCAGCCTTGCCATCCGCCGACGTGCTGCCAGTCGCCGATGGCGCCCACGAGTGCCGTGGCAGCCAGATCCACGTTGGCCGGATTGAGCTCCAAGGCGACCGCTAGCGCGGTCGTGCTGCTGCACGCGTCCTTGCCACCATCCAATCCTTCGTTTCTAGGGTTGACGAGAAGAACGGTGTCGGGCAGCGGGTCGGCGGGCAGGGCATGATGGTCCACGATGACGAGGTGGCGCCCTGCCTCGGCTGCCTGCCGGGCCAACGAAAGCGCGTGACCAGTTGCCTTGTCAAGAAACATGATGCCGTCGTGGCGGCCCCCAATCGCCGCAAGGAGCCCTTCGAGGGTTTTGTCGCGACTTGCTCGGACCGTCACAACGTGTCCGAGGCGCCGCAGCGCGGTTGCCATGATGGCGCCGCTTGCTAGGCCGTCGGCATCGGTATCCGTGGCCAGGAGCCACTGGGTTCCTGGGCCTGCTTCAGCAATGGCCAAGGCGGCGCGGGCGGCTGCCTTGTCCAAGGTCACAAAAGGGGGGTGAAGGGAAAGGGGATGAGGCTTGCGGCGCGCAGGGGCCAGCCCAGAGGCGGCCCCGCCCGTCGTTACTTAGTCGACCAGAAGGCGAGCGCCGGCGCGCGTGTATTTCCATTCCGCCGGCAGGGCGCCGGTCTTCTTGTAATACCGGGCGAGGCGGCGAATGCGGGCCTCAATGAGTTCCAGGCCGCGGCGGTTGTGCAGGTCCTTGCGGTTGGACTGCAAGTGCTCAAGCAAGCCGATGGCCCGGTTGATGAGGTTCTTGAGGTCCACCGGGACGCGCTCTTCGACGCCACCTTCGGTAAGGATTTGGGTGACGGACTTGCCGGTCACGAGGTTTACGTTGGGGACACCGTAGGCGTCGCGGAGGGTTACGCCGATGACGGCGGGTTGGACGCCAGCCTTGCCGAGTTCCACAATTTTGGCTTCCACTTCACGCGGGAGCATGGGAACCCACTCAGGGGCGCTGTCCAATACGGGCTTCACGGAGCCGCTCGATCCTCGGCGGCGGGCATGCATACGAGCCATGGTTCACTTCCGATCGGCGCGCCCGTCCCTGTCGGTCACGGGAACACCGTCTAAGGCCGGCCCACTTGGACCAGGATATGAAGGCTTCGGAGCAGGAAGCCCGCCTTACGGGCGAAGAGGCTACTTTTGTGGGACCTTTTGCCGCGAACGGCGCATGGCCTTGGCCGCTTCTTGCCAGGTTTGAATCCGCTTGGCACTGATGCCCACATCCTCAACCTGCGTGGCAAGCGTTTCGGCGCTTCGCTTCTTCAGCTCGTCCACGCCGGTGATGCCAGCTTGGGCCAACTCGTAGGCATATACGGGGCCAATGCCATTGACCTTCTCCAACTCGGCCATGGCTTGCCAGCGGCGGACCTTGGCTTCAGCGATGCCGCTTACGGCGGCCAACCGCGCCGGATCCTCAAACATGAGGCGAGCGGTGGTATGAACGCCGACGCCGCGCAGTTTGCGGGCGTTGGTAGGCCCTAGCCCCTGGAGGTCCTGGATGTCCTTGTCGTCACCCGGGAAGTCATAGAATGAATCGGGGTCCTTGCCGACGGTACGCGTTGTTGAGACGACGGTCGTGCTGGTGGAGCCATCGTCCTTGATTTCCGTCGTTTCGACGGTTTCGTCTTCGATGACCTCCGCCTCCATCACACGGGGCTCAGCCGACGCGAGGGACGCTGCGGTTGCCGCTTCGGGGGCAGGCGCTTCGGGAATGCGACTTTCGGGGGTCAGGCGGGGCGGCGGTGGAACGGCCGCTTCAGCGGACGAAGTGACCACCGTTTCGGTGACCGTGGTTGCCGGCGCGGCCGCGGGCTTGGCCGCCGGCGCCGGGCGCTTGATGTCAACGCCGATGTCGGCGCTGCCCGCGAGGAGCGTACGGAGCTTCAGGCGCGCCGCACCGCCAATCTCGACGTAGTCGTTGACGTAGATGCCCTGGTCAACGGCACGCGGGAAGAAGAAGGGATGCACCGGGCCCTCGTTGGTTTGCTGGGTCTTGCCCCACGACTTGCGGGCAATTGGCATGGCCTTGAGCTCGTAGGTGGCCATGCCGCCGCCAATATGGTGGCCATCGGTTGGAATCCAAGCGGGCTCTTCGTAGGTGGTCGTGGTCGTGGTGGTCGTGGTTGTGGTCACGGCGCTGCTGCCACTGGGGTCGGTCACCGGCTCGCCAACAGGCTCGGCATCGTAGGTCATAGCCGCGTTACTATCTGCCCCCATGACACCGTGAGCTTCCTCGAACTCGACGGTGGTGCCGGGAACTTCCTCATCCCAGTCCTGCAAGTGCTGGTAGTGCTCTTCGTCTGGGATGAAGAACGGCTGGTCGCCGTCCTCGGCGTCGTCGGTCTCGGCGTCGCGCTTGAACCAAAGGATGATGAAAACGAGCAGGACCACCGCGATGAGGGTCAGCAGGACAGCCAACAGGATGCCTACCACAGGCAGTTCTTCGAGGACGCCGCCGCGGGCACCTCGGTCGTTTGCAAAGAGAAGGAACAGGAAGGCTTCCGTCGCCAACAGCGCGACCAAAAAGAGGCTGGTGCCGATCCATAATCGAGCCGATAAGCGGGCCATTTCAGGTCGGCCAAGGGTTCCGATTTTATGCCTTTGCCGTTCGGCCCGCCAAAAAAGCGGCTAATTTGGCCGCTGCGCGGCCGCGGTGGCTCACGGCGTCCTTGGCCGCGGGGCTCATTTGCGCAAAGGTCTGGCCGCGCGCATCCTCACCAGCGCTGTCGGGCACGAAGATGGGGTCGAAGCCGAATCCGCCCTCGCCAAGCATCCTTTCACTGATGACCCCCTTGCAAACACCAGTGAAGCAGTGGATGGCTTGGTCTTCGTCCACGTAGGTCAGACATGCTTGGAAGGCCGCCGTTCGCATTTCGGCCTCGGTGTCCCGCAGCATGTCTAGAATGCCCTGGCAGCCAACGGTCTGGTTGGCGTAGGCGCTGTACACACCCGGAAACCCGGCGAGAGCTGTAACAAAGAGGCCTGCGTCCTCCAAGACGAAGGGTACATCGACGCCTTGCTGAAGCAAATGCTGGGCGCCGGCGCGAGCTACCTCTTCGAGCGTGTCGGCTTGAATCTCAGGGTAGCCGTGGTTGGCCTGCTGAACGTCCACCCCGAGGTCCTGTAGAGCGTGCCGCAGCTCCGCCACTTTGCCAGGGTTGCCTGTGATGAAGGTGAGGGGGCTGGCGGAGGTCATCGGTAGCGGCCACGCTGGCGGATGTCTTCAAGTCTGGTTACGGCCGCCTCTGCCTTGCCGTCTTGGCGGGCCTCCCGGTAGGCGTCCAGGAATGTCTCGAACAGGACGGCCGATTGCTCGTGCGTGGCTGAAAGCGCCTCCTCCACCAGGTGGAGGTCCACGCCCCGGGGCTCGTCCTCCTGACTGAATTGGCCAAGGCCGAAATCAATGAAGACCAAGTCGCCGCCGCCGTCCACGAGCACATTGCTGGTGGTAAGGTCGCCGTGCGTCAGGCCCGCGTCATGGAGGCGCGCCACACCATGCCCAAGCTGGGCCAGGTGGACCGATGCCTGGTCAACGGTTGCCCGCGCGGCGAGTACCGTTCGCAGCGGCTCGCCACGGATGCGCGACATTCGGATGGCTGCGCCGGATAAATCGGCGTCAAGGACTACGGGCGCGGCGACGCCGGCATTGCGGCAGGCCAGCAACAGGTTTGCTTCGTCGCGGCACCGCTCGCCCCGAATCCGCTCATCCAGGCGGGGGTCTCGGTAGCGCTTGGGTTCTCGCGTCTTCACCACTGCGTCGCGGCCGAGGAAGCGGGCCGATGACACGGTCGCCTCTGCTCCTCGAATGGGGACAAAGTCGTGGGAACCAGCATCTGCGCCTACAGCGAGGGCGGCCGCTTGCGAGCCGCTCGGGTCACCCAGGCCCCCTTGGCGCCAGACGGCATCCACCTGTTCCGTACGCCAGTGGGCATCCACGGCCGACTGTTCAACGGGCGTATGAGCACCGGCCTGGGCCAGCAAGACGCCGTTCCAAGCAATCATGGCGCCATTGTCAATGAGCACAGGCCGGGGCGGGCAATAGAAGTCAGCGCCGCGGTCCTCGCACATCATACGGGCCATTTGTTGCAGGCGGGCGTTGCACGCCACGCCGCCACCCAAGACTAGTTCGTCCTTTTGCGTGTGGGCCAACGCACGCTCGGCAACTTCCACAAGTGC
>JBFJXH010000133.1:0-5036 GCA_041623215.1 Thermoplasmatota archaeon | reverse complement strand
CCTCGTCGAAATCGTTGCCGACTGGGGGGACGGAACCATCACCCGAAACAACACGACCAGCCCGGTTTTCGCGTTCAATCACACCTACCGCGAAAGCGGCCAAAAACATGCCACGTTCACGGCTGTCTTCCTCGACGGGACGACCAGCAGCCGAACCGTGAGTTTTGATGTGGGCGGCAAACCGGACGACCCCGAGACGTGGTTGCAAGAGCGCTTTAGCAAGGAAAACCAGGAAGTGTCCCTATTCGTCGTTGGTTTGATGGTCACGCTGCTGGGTGCCATCGTTGCCTACCTTTCTCGTCGACTTGGACGTGTGCGCATCAAGCGGGAACTGCGGCGCCTGCGCGAAATGAGGGTCTTGGCTGAAGAGGACCCCAAGGCCGCGTTACAAGCGTTGGCTGCGATGCGCCGAGACCTCAACCAACGCCTCATCCGTGGCCGCCTGAATGAAGGGCAAGTCCAATTGGTTGAGGAGCGAATCCGACGCTTCGTCGCCGCCATTCAAACAGATGTACTCGAGCCAGTCGCAGGCCGGGCGAGCGCCGAGTTGCTCGCCCTGACGACCCTGAGCCTTCGCGACAGTCGACTCGACGCCGGCGAACACGCCAAACTCGTCCAGGCGCTCGCCGCCGAGAAGCGTTTGACGGACGATGATCGGCATCGATTTGCCATGCTCATCGAAGCAGCCAAGGATCGGGCGTGGGACCTGTAGCCGAACCCGGCGAGGGCTAACTTGTTATTCACCGGAAACCCATGAGCAACTTCGCGGCTTCCTCTGTTGCAGTCCAAGGCGGGATACACCGCCGCCCTTCCGGCACAAATCTTGGCCTTGGGTGGATATACCGCGCGCCTTAGGCCCTTGCGCCGGTCACCATGCGTCCAATAATCAGGCGCTGAATTTGGTTGGTGCCTTCGTAGATGCCGAGCACTTTGGAGTCGCGCCAGTAGCGTTCGACGGGGTAGTCGTCGGTGTAGCCGTTGGCCCCGTGGACTTGGATGGCGTCTTCGCATACTTTGACGCTCATTTCGGCGGCGAAGAGTTTGGCGCGGCTGACGGCGAGGGTCCAGTCGTCGTACGTGCAGTCACCGGCGTCGTATTTTTCGCGCATGCGGGCGGCTTGCCAGACGAGGTTTCGTGCGGCGGCGATTTGCACGTCCATGTCGGCAATCATGGCTTGGACGAGTTGGAATTTGCCAATGGGTCGGCCGAAGGCTTCGCGCTCCATGCAGTAGTCGAGGCTTGCTTCGTAGGCGGCTTGGGCGATGCCGACGCCGCCGGCGGCCACGGACAGGCGGCCGTGGTTGAGGACGAACATGGCGTTCTTCCAGCCGTCGCCTTCTTCGCCAATCAAGTTGGCGGCGGGGATGCGGCAATCCGAAAAGGATAGGCTCGCGGTGGGTGAGGAGCGAAGGCCGAGTTTGTTGTTGGTTTCGACGCCGGAAACTTCGAAGCCGGGTGTGCCTTTTTCGACGATGAAGCAGGAGATGCCGCGGTGGCGGAGTTCCGGGTTGGTTTTGGCGTATACGATGATGTGGTCGGCGACGCCGCCATTGGAAATCCACGCCTTGGAGCCGTTGAGGATGTAGTCGTCGCCGTCGCGGCGCGCCGTGGTTTGCATGCCGGCTGCGTCCGAGCCGGACCCCGGTTCGGTCAGGGCCCAGGCGCCTAGCGTCTTCCCGGTCGCCATGTCGGGCAGGAAGCGTTGTTTTTGTTCGTCCGATCCGAAGTACTTCAGGGTCGTTCCGCACAGGGACAAGTGGACACTGATGCTGGTGCGAAGCGACGAGCAGCCTTTGGCTAGTTCTTCGGTCAAAACGGCGTAGGCGATGGCGTCCAGTTCGCTGCCCCCATACGTGGCGGGCAGGGAGGCGCCCAGCATGCCTTGGGCCGCCATTTTGTCGTAAATGTCGTGCGGGTGGTCGCCGGCGCGTTCCCAGTCGCGAACGAAGGGATTGACGTGTTCACGCACCCAGGCACGCGTGGTTTCCCGGATGAGTTCCTGCTCCGGTGTCAGGTCGAAGTCAACGGACACGGCGGCGCGGACGCTGCCGTCCTTCTATTAGGGTGCCGGGAAGCAACCGGGGCGCGCTGCCCCTCGTCGCACGTCAGTGGCAGGGCGTCGCTTGGCTAGGGTGCCGGTCGAAGCGCCGGGTCAATGGCGCCGTTGGCGTGCCGTTCTTGCATCGCTTCTTGTGCCTTTTCAGCCATGGCGGCCCAGAAGGCAGTCAACGCGATGGGCACGACGACGTACTTGACGGTGAGCTTGCTTGCCTTCCATGCGGCGCGGGTCATGAGGCCCATAGTAAAATCTCGACTCTCATCGCATTTGAAGGGTGTGGAGAGGGGATGGAACGGTTTGCGCAGACCGCCTCCTTTTCATGGCACTCTCAACCTGCTTGCGCATGGACTCCGGTGGTGCCCTCACCTTGCAAGCGGCGGGGACCGTGGGCAACTTTGGGCCTGGCTTCGACGTTTTGAGCCTAGCCGTGGCCGACATCGGCGACACCATCACCATCGAGCAAGCCACCCAGGACAGCATCGCCGTGACGGGACCCGGCGCGCACGGCCTGCCAAGCGGCTGGCACGACAACGTCGCCGGCATCGCGGTAGACGCACTGCGCAAGCAAACCGGAGACCAAGCTTGTTACCACATCACCCTGGACAAACCTCGGCCCGGCTGTTCGGGGCTCGGCTCCTCCGCCTCATCCGCCGGTGGCATAGCCTTGGCTTACCGCCGCCTTACGAATGCGGCCGACCTGACGCCCACGAACCTCATCGAGGCGGCGTATGAAGGTGAGCAAGCTGCCGGGGGCGGCAACCCGGACGACGTGGCCGCCGTGGTGCTTGGCGGCATCGCCCTCGTGACCCCCCTGGAATCCGCCGGCACCCACAGCTACCAGCGCCTCGACCCCCCCAGCACTTTGCACCTGGCGATGCTGGCCCCCGACCTAGCCTTGTCAACGCCGGACATGCGCCGCCTGCTGCCCAAGGCTTGGCCACGCCAGGATGTCTTGTGGAACGCCGCCCGCCTCGTGGGCCTCGTCCATGCTTGTCACACCGGCGACGTCCAAGCGCTTGGCCAATGCCTTGACGACCGCTTGCACACACCCTATCGCTCCCCCCGCATGCCCCACTTCCGCCCTGCTCGCCAAGCTGCCTTAGATGCCGGTGCCTACGGGGCGTGCATCTCCGGCAGCGGGCCCGCGCTTATCGCCGTCGCCGACGACCCCGCCATCGCGAGCCAAGCGGCCAACGCCATGCGCGAAGCAACGCAAGCTTGCGACATCGAAGCGGAGGCTTTTGTTGCTAAACCCGAACTCGGAGTCCCCCATGCGCTTTGACTGCCTTGACTGCGGCCACCATGCGCCCGCCATGCAGCCCCATTGCGGCTGCGATGCTTGCGGCGGCCTGCTCACGGTAGACCTTGGACCCATTACGCCGGCTGCGGGCTGGCGCGACCGGCCGCTTGGTGTCTGGCGCTACAAAGAATGGCTGCCCCATCACGCCGACCAAGAACCAATCAGCCTCAGCGAGGGCGGCACCCCCCTTCTTGACTTGCCGCGTCTGGCCCAACAAATTGGTGTCAAGCGTCTGCGGGTCAAATTCGAAGGCGCGAACCCTACCGGCTCGTTCAAAGACCGCGGCATGACCGCCGCCGTCAGTTGGGCCGTCGGCCAAGGCGCCACGGTCCTTGGCTGTGCCAGCACCGGCAATACGGCCGCCAGTATGGCTGCCTACGCCGGACGAGCCGGAGTCCACGGTGTCGTTCTCTTACCCGCGGGCCAAGTTGCCATCGGCAAAGTCGCT
The DNA here is from genome assembly GCA_041623215.1 of Thermoplasmatota archaeon. GTDB lineage: Archaea > Thermoplasmatota > E2 > JACPAO01 > JAHFTW01 > JBFJXH01. Next base: position 1,228 of record JBFJXH010000133.1, on the reverse strand, counting down.
CAATCACTCGCGCACGGCGCCAACGTGCTGGAAGTTGAAGGCAACTTCGACGATGCGATGGCCGCCGTCGCCAACCTCGCCAAAGATGGTCACGTTGCACTTCTCAATAGCAAGAACCCCATTCGACTCGAAGGCCAAAAAACGCTGATGTGGGAAATCTTGGATCAATGCGCCGGCCCCGCCGCGCCCGTCGACGCCATCGCCCAAGCCGCCCCCGACCGCGTCGTGTACCCGGTCGGCAACGCTGGCAACATTAGCGCCGCCCACAAGGCCATCCTAGAATGGCAACGGGACGGCCTGCTGGGCGATGACGTCCCGCGCCTCACCGGCAGTCAGGCAGCCGGTGCAGCCCCCATCACCCAAGCCATCCAAGCCGGCGCCGAGAGGGAAACCCCCGTCGCTAACCCGGAAACCATCGCCACCGCCATTCGCATCGGCAAACCGGTCTCCGCCGTCAAGGCCGTTCGCGCCATTCGCGAAACCAACGGCACGGCCACCGCCGTCACCGACGAACAAATCTCCACCTGGCAAGGGCGCTTAGCCCGCGAAGGCGTCTTTTGCGAACCCGCCAGCGCAGCCAGCGTGGCCGGCTTGGCCCAACTAGCAGCCGACGGCCACATCGACGCCGACGAAGACGTGGTTTGTGTCCTCACGGGCCATGGACTCAAGGACCCCAGCGCCGGCGAGCGCATCGGCGGCAGCATGACACGCGTCGCCTGCAACGAACAAGCAATCCTAGAGGCAATGAAATGAAGGTCGAATTCGAAGTGGAACTGCCCGACGCGCCGGGTCAACTCCAGCGCGTCCTAGGCGTCATCGCCGACCACGGAGGCAACGTCATCAGCGTCCTGCACCGGCACGAAAAGGAGGTGGATGGCCGGCTACCTGTCCTGTTTGGCATTGACATCGACGAGGGCGACTTCGTGGCCTTGCTGGCCGATGTCACGGCCAAACACCGACTCCTTCGCGTCAATCGCGAAGGCGGGCCCGCGCGCGCCGCCGTTCTCCTATCCGGCCACGTCTTTGAAGCCAATATTCAGGCCTTGCTGCACCCAGTGTGGAGTGCCGGTGCCACTGTCGGGCGCATCGACGCGCGCATCAACCAAGAGGACGCCCCTAGTGCGGTGTTGGTGCAACTATCCGCCGACGAACCCGAACCGCTGCAAGCCGGCCTTGAGGCGCTTCGCATCGCGGCCAAGGATGCCGGCTTGGACATCATTGAAACCAT
>JBFJXH010000132.1:0-5201 GCA_041623215.1 Thermoplasmatota archaeon | reverse complement strand
TTGTTGGGGTCGGTGCCGGCGTTGTGTTCGGCGGTGTTGTTGAGGCCGTCGTTGTCGGGGTCGCCGGTGCCGTTTTGGTCGGTGATGTTGCCGAAGTTGTCTTGTTCCCAGTCGTCGGGTAATCCGTCGCCGTCGGTGTCGCCGGGGATGCTGTTGGGGTCAAGGGGGTCGCTGCCGGCGTCGACTTCTTCGCCGTCGGTGTAGCCGTCGCCGTCGGTGTCGGGGTTGTTGGGGTCGGTGCCCAATTCTTCCTCCAGTTCGTCCGACAAGCCGTCGCCGTCCGAATCGATGTCGTGTGCACAAGCGCCGAAGTGGTCGCCATGGTCAATGTGAGCCGGGGCCGCGGGGACATCAATCCAGATGGTCTCGTTGGGCTCGGGCGGGACGTGGCAAACCTGGACCGTGCCGTTAACCTGAGGTGGGTCAGTCCCATTGAGCGGGTCGCTGCCACCTGCTATTTCGGTCGTGTCCGGGATGCCATCGCCGTCGGTATCATTGCCGTGTTGTCCATGGCCGCCGTCGCCGGGGGGCGGGCCATCATTGCCGGTCTCGTTGCCGTCGCCTCCGTCGTCGTCGGTTTCGTTGCCGTCGCCTCCGTCGTCGTCGGTTTCGTTGCCGTCGTCGCCGGGCTCATCGCAGAGACCAAACCAATCGCCGTGGTGCATGTGTCCCGGCGCAGCTGCGATTGCAACCCATAGAGTATGATTGGGATCGGGGGGAGTATGGCAAATCAGAACCCTGCCATCCACCTGGCGTGGGTCCTCCGGGTCTGTGGCATTGCTGCCGCCCAACTCCTCCGTACGGTCAGGTATGCCATCCTCATCCGTATCGTTGCCGTGTTGCCCGTGCCCACCACTATGCCCCCCACCTTGGCCGCCCCCACTACCATTGCCTCCTCCGCCTCCTGTGAACAGAATGGCTGCGGCGCCGCCTCCACCGGCCCCGCCTGCCGGCGCCAAGGACCCCCCGGTGGCAACGAGCGTGGGGACCACGGTTTCGGCTACGACGGCAGTGGCAAGAGCTGGCGTGCCGACCGCACCCAGCAGGAAGCTCGCGACGAAGACCACTGCCATGGTGCCAGCCAGCGCTTGGCGAGTCTCCACCTCCAGCGGCTTGCGGTCGATGCGCAGCGCTTCATGGACCGTTTGGTGGGCGCGCCGCATGGTTTCGCGGTCCCGGAGGGCCTCGCGCCGGCCGGCATGGATGACTTCGCCCTTTTCCTTGCCGCTCTTGGGTCGCCACGCATGCCAATCAAGGGCCCCGCTGGCTCGCAAGTCGTCGATAATTTCGCGCAAAACGTCCCGGTCAATTCCTAGGCGTTTGGCAATGATTTCTTCTTCCTCGGCTGTCAGGCCTTCCTGGTTTGGGTCGTCCAGCCAAGGCTCCTGCACATGGCGCTTGACGATGCTGGGGCCTCCCAACGAATCGGGCGGAATGATTTCCGTCGTTCCTGCTTCCGCGTCCCGTAATCGTTGCCGCTCCAACGCCGCGCGTCGCTCCATCGCGTCTTGGCGTTCTGGCGAGGCTACACCAATCGGCAACAATCCGTCCTGCACTAAATCATCGATGACGTTGCGCAGCGTGCGGACGGACAAACCGAGCAGCGCCGCCAGCGCCTCCTCCTCGTCTGGGTCAAGACCATTGTCAATGACTTCAGGCCGGTCCACGCGCTCGAGCAGAATAGCGCGCCATTCGTGGGGCGCAACGATGGCCCCCTCCAATTCATCAATGGCGGACGCGACGCCGCCTGCGTCGCGTTGCGCTAAGGTCTCGTAGACCTGGGTGAGCGTGGCCGGTTGAACCGCGCTCGCTTTTTCTTGCCGCACGCAATTGCCCCGGGTATGAATGCACGCTCAAACCTGATGGGGCCTTGGGAATTGGACATTGGGGATTTGAGCCCTTACGAGGCCACGATGGGTCCCTGGTCAACGCGCTCGGGCACGCCGACTCGGACGCGAGGCAAAACCAGGCGGTCTCGGAACGGCCGCGTGGCAACCATGAGCAAGGGCGGGTACAGGAGACTAACCCAATTCACTAGGATGACCGTAGTGCTGGTTCCTCCGACGGCCGAGCCGCCCAGCAGAGGCAACGTCGCATCAAGCCAGATGAAGAAGGCGCCAAGCAGGGCCATGCCGACCACGATGAACGTCTGGTCCGTGCGGGCTTGGAATGGATTCTCCCCCGTGGCCCGCATCCATTGGACGAGCCGCGTCAAGGTTAGGCTAAGGCCGGCCAGGTAGATGCTGGCAAACAGGAACAGACCCGGATTTTCGAAGGCGCTGGCTAGGTTGGATGCAACCACCATCGCCAGTAGCAGGACCAGTAAATACAGCGGTCGTTCCGTGATGAATTGCTTTACGCGGTGGCTTCGAGACGGTTGCAACGCGCCGGTAGCAAGGAGGCCCACGAATACGCCGGCGGTGCCCAGCGTGATCAGGACCGCGGCCCACCCGAGCCCGCCGCCAGCGAGCAGGAGCCCTCCGCCCGGCCAGTACAGGGCCCAGGCCCAGATGCTGAATTTCATGGCTGTTAGGAAGCGATCTTGGTGCGTCGGCTGCATTGTCGGACCTCACGTTAGTGCCGGTCCAGGCTTTACAAGCGGCTTGGTGAGACGCTTTGACTGTGGGCACTCTGGTACTGGCTGCTGGGCCGGTGGTCGCCCTGGTGGGCTTGGGAAGTCCGCGCGCGGTCCAGCGATGCCGCCCCAGACGATGCCCCTATGCCATGACCTGCTTGCGGGCGCGATTGGCTTCGTCCTCGGCCTCGTCCGCCTTATCCAATTCCATGGCGAGGGCCTCCGGTTCGGCGTCCTGAATGGCGCTACTGCGCTCGCCGGGCCGCAGACTCTTCAGCTTGCGAACCGGGACCCCGCCGTAGACGGCGTTGGCTTCGAGCGTGGCCCCCTTGGGTACCAGACTCATGGCGCCGACGTGGCAATTGTCGCCGAGCGTGGCGCCTGGAAACACGGTCGTGTATTGTCCAATGGTGCACCCGCGACCAATGCGGATGGGCGCGCGCACGAGGTGGCCTTTCTCGCCGACGTGCCCAATAATGGCGGCGTCGCCGCCAATGACCGTGTTGTCTCCAATGTCAAGCATGTCGTGATCGTAGACCACGTTACTGTTGACGATGACATTGTGCCCAATCTTGGCACCCATGGCGCGAAGAAACAGTACGTAGAGCGCCGAAGAGCGCCAGAACTTTCCAAACAGGGTTTGCCAAGCCAGGATGAGGCCGTTGTAGTTGTACCACGACCACACCTTGAACGACCGAATCGGGACCGTGCCTTCGCCGGTGGATGCCCCCATGGCAAAGCGCAAAATGGGCAGCATGAGCATCAAAACGAGGCCGGTCACAAAGTAGGCTGCGACCGTGAAGACGGTGGCCTGCACAACATGTACCAAGTCGGGCAAAATCCAACTCCCCCAGGCATGGGTTGACCAGGCCCAACGCGCCAGGAGGACTCCCGGTACTGCGGCAACGCCAAGCACGATACTTAGCGTGGCGAACGAGTAGATCCAAAGCACGCGCGCTACCACCTTAACTGCCAAGCCCATGGGGGGGTCAACCGCCGGCGCGATAAGAGGCCGTCGTAACTGCGGCGACCCACGGTGGCAGTGCCCGCCTCGTGGCATCGCAAACGGCACCCGCCGACGCGGCACCTCGATTGGCGTCGGCACTTGGCTAGGCTGGTGCCGACACGTTCAAGCCTCGACCAGTGCAGTGCAGTGTATGCGTGCCCGCACGTCCCTTACCTTGGCCCTCGTGACCGGCAGCATGGCAGTCCTCCTGGTTGGGGTGGATATTGCCTGGACCCTCGAGTCAAGCCTTGAGGGGCGTTACGAAGATGAGGGCTGGGTAACCTTGGCGCGTGCACCCTACGACGGCCAATTCGAGCGCTTCTATCGCTACGGCCACAGTTGTCCCCTGCTGGAGGCGCGGCTCGTCCTTGACAACGATGCTCCCTTTGCTGTCAAGCGGCACGTGGAAGTTTGGTACCACGGCCAAACGTCGGACCCGACCTTGTACAGGGGGACGGTGCGCATCCCAGCCGGCAAAGAAATCACGATTGCGCTTGAGGTTCCTCAAATGAGTACGGAAAACGAGACACGATGGCATGGCGACCTGAATGCTCGGGTCGGGGATGATTGGCTCTATGCCAGCGCCTGTGCGCCTTCGCCTGTGCGGCACGAAACACCCCCGTCGCCGCCCCCCGCGGAAGGAAATGAAACCTCATTCACGGAGGTGCAGGCATGAAGGACGAAACCCTGCAAGGAGCGCTTACGTTCCTTGGCTTCATCATCAGCGTCCTAGCGGTCTTCTACTTCGCCATTGAATTCATCCCACGCGTTGGAGATTGGAGTCAGCTGGCCGCGCTCGTGCTGCTCGCCGGTTGCTTTGGCTTCCTCGCGGCGTTTCTCAAGCAGACGGTCATTGGTGGGCCGTTCTTTGATGCGCTTCCCTGGCTCCACCCCCCCGGTGTCATGGTTTTACTGGCCATTATCGCTGGTGTCACGGCGGAGATTCGGTTCCTAGCCATCGATGTCCTTAGTCGAGAGGTCAAGATTCTCGTCAGCCTGGTACTGGGCATTGGAATCATCCTTGCGGTTGCCATGACGCGGCGGGCGCCGGCGACGTCGGAGTAGCCCGGCCGCTCATTCGCGCTAAGCTCCCAGACGATGGTCCGGGCGTGGTCGCGCCAACCGCGTGGGCATGGCTCACGCATCCGCACGGGGCGCGCGCTCCCCCTGGGACTCAAACATGTATACCAATTCGTCGACGGTGGTTGCCTGGTCCGGCCCCTTGTCGTCTCGCCACCCAGTGAAGCGTGGGAAGCGGGCGGCGATGCCGGCGCCGGGCCGGATGCGACCCAGGCCGGCGTGATGGACCGGGCTCATGGTCATCTCCGCAGCTTGCACCTCCGCGACGACCGCAGGCGTAAACCAGACGTCTGGCTCCATGGCTGTTCGCACCTCGGCCGGCCGCTCCTGGGACTTGTGGGCATCGAGACGCTCGGGCAAGGCAGCAAGCGCCGCATCGTCAAAGCCGGTGCCAAGTTTGCACACGGTTGGGAACGTATCGGCATCGCCATCGCGCGCCGCCATGAGAAGTGCCCCGTACCAGCCAGCGCGGCGGCCGCGCCCGTGGAAGGCACCCACGACCACGAGGTCCATCGTGTCCACGAGATCCTCGGTGTAGTC
>JBFJXH010000131.1:0-5213 GCA_041623215.1 Thermoplasmatota archaeon | reverse complement strand
GCCCGCTGGCGGGAGCATCTCGTTTCTATTAGCGCCTCGAAGCGGGAGAACATACCTCTTCACGGGAGACACCCTGTTTCAGTCGAACGGCGATTGGGCCACGCTGACGTTTGAACATGCGGGTGGTGGACCCGAAGACCTGGCGCAAAGCCTTCGACTATACCGCACGCTACGGCCCGATGTGGTCATCTCCAGTGCATGCTCTGCCGGGCAACGACCCGTCGTCGAGGTCACGCACGGTGAATGGGCCAACGCAATCGATGAGAACCTCAGCCGCCTCGCGCGGGCGTGAACGCGAGATAACAAATCGCTCAACGCGACCCTACGCCTACGGCTCCGGGCGCGTTAGCTCAACCGTTAGACTCCCCACGCGTGCCTTCATGTACCACGGGCGGCTTTTTGGAGCAATGGAGCGTTTCTTCTAATGGGCACTGTATTGATTACCGCCCGGGGCCTAACCTTAGCATCTCTGGCCATCGCCTCAATCCTCGCAGGCTGCTTGGCGGAGAATGGCAGCCCTTCAATTCCACCCGAAGGCTCCGTGGGGGTGGAGGCAACCTTCGCGCTTACGGGCACCAAGCTTGTCACACCAGACAGTTTCGCAGGGGAGCCTAGTGTAGCAGTCGGGCCGGGTGGTACAATCTACATCACCGGGCCCGGTGGAACGACCTTTCCTGCAAACGCGGCTCGGCTGTGGGTGAGTCATGACAATGGAGCAACGTTTGATTACGTCGAATGGTTGAATGCGGGCGCGGGAATCTCGAACCTGCCGTTTGGCCTTGAAGGTGATGTTGCCATCGATGACGCAGGAAACGTCTACTTCACGGACCTTTCTGGTGCGAACGCACAACTATCGAGCAGCGAGGACCGAGGCAAAACCTGGATGATGCAGACCCCCGCCATCTTCCAGATTCCTGAAGGCGACCGTCCCTGGTTGGCCGCTGGAGACGAGGGCATGGTGGTGGCGGCATGGAACCAGCGGGAGACTGGCTATTGGATTGCAGTGAGCAAGGATGGTGGCCAGTCGTTCCCAACGCAAACGAACTTGGAAGGGTCAGGCATAGTAGACGACGGCGGGAGCTTTGCCGGCGTGCCCCGCGTGGCGCCAGATGGAACCATCTACGCTGCACGCTTGGTTGATCCTTTTGTGACGGACGACGAAAGTGCCTGGGGCCCAACCCTCTATCGCAGCACCGACGGGGGGGAGACGCTTTCATCGCATGTCGTCCATTCTACTGCCAATCGAACGGGTTGGGTTTTCGTTGTTCCTGCCGTTGATTCTGCAGGTAATGTGTACGTTGTATGGGCCGAAACAAATGGGGACCGGCTACAGGTGTTCTATGCTTCGTCTATCGACAAGGGGGTCACCTGGAATCCGCCGGTGCTCGTTGGCAACCCCGAAGGCACGACGGCCATGCCATGGATTGCGGCAGGGCGCCCGGGCCACGTTGCGATTGCCTACTATGGGGCCCCGGGCGGGCACGGGAACCCTGACGAGGTCGCCAAAGACGTGGAGTGGTATCCGTACGTGGTCGACATTGTGGATGCCCACACGACCAATCCGCGTCAATCCAATTTGCTGCTGTCAAGTGACCCTGTGCTTCGGGGGCCGATGTGCGTGGTGGGCCTGAGCTGCACAGGGCCGGATGCTCCTAGTCGGTCACTCGGCGACTACTTGATGGTGGACATTGCACCGGATGCCACTGTTCACACCGCTTGGACAATGAGTACGTCGGAAGGCCCTCGGCTGTGGTGGGCAAGCGCAAGGACGACATAGATTCACGGTAGTCTAACAAATCACTCAACCCCTTCGCGCGCCTCTGACCCGGCGGCTCGCGACGGCTGAAGTCAAACCGTCCAACCCCCCGGCCCAAATGCCCCTTGTGACAGCATCAATTGTGTTTTTGAGGCGACGGGGCAGTTGTGGCTAGTGAACCACCAGAGCTCGGCGCCTGCCCCGAGCATGGTATCGCGAACGCCCACCCCGTCCGTGCGCACGGTTCCCGCCAGGGCACTATTGATGTTTCGCGTGCTGTTGGTTGTGCAAGCGGTGCACTTCGCGGAGCACAGCATCCAATTGAACCAACACGTCCTTGGCATCCGGCCTGCCCTCGGTCTCTTCGGCCAATACTTTGACACAGTATTCGTCCACGTGGCGTTCAACGTGGGCATCTGGCTGAGTTTGCTGATTTGTTATCTTCTGTGGCGGTCTGCTTGGAAGCCCCTTCCAATCGGGGCGGATAACTGGTGGTTGGGGCTAGTGCTCTTCCAAACGTACCACGCAATTGAGCACGTGGCGCAAGGGATTCAGCATTGGGGCCCGTCCAAGGTTGCCCACCCGCCGGGCATCATTGGGTATTGGCTACCGAATGTTATTGCTCATTACCAACTCAATCTGATTCTTACGATTTTGATGGTTGTCGTGTACGTGATGATTCGCCGCAAACCGCGTGCTCGTCGGGCGCGCGTGTTGGAATCTGCCGATGTCGCCGGTAGCGAGCGCTTGGTAAACGCATGATGGGTGCTGCGTGAAGCGTGCAGGAAGCGACGGGGATGAACTGCAAGGAGATGTGATGATTGCGGGATGTCCGGCAGTCCGTTCAGATTCTACTCGCCAGTAGGGCACCAATTCCCGCATCCACGGATGGAGTGGCGTGGCCTCGTAGGTCATTTCGTTTGCTGCGAAGCCCTGGCAATCACCTTGAACTCGACGGCAATCGGCGTCGGAAGCGCCTGAATCGCCAGCGTCGTCCGCGTTGCCTGCACATCGCCAAAGTGCTTGCCGTAGACCGCGTTGAAGGCGGCAAAGTCTCGGTCCATGTCAATCAAGAAACACGTCACATCCACCACGTCGTTAATGGTGCAGCCGCTTGCAGCTAGCACGCGCTTCATGTTGGCCACAACGGCCTCCGTTTGCGCTGCCACGTCGTAGTCGAGCGGCTTGCCTTGGGCATCGCGCACGGGGCCGCCCGGCACCGCATTGGTTTCGGGGTCTCGAGGACCTAGTCCTGATAGGTACAGTAGGTCGCCGACGCGCCTGGCATGCGGGTAAGCGCCAACCGGTTTGGGGGCGGCCGTTGCTTGTATGATGCCCCCGGGGCTTGCCGCGTTTGCCCGGGCGCCGGCAGGCGCCGCAGGGGACGTGTCCTCGTCGCCATCGGGTGTGCCATCTGCGGCCTCGAAGGCATTGACACCACCCAGGACGTTGCGGTCGCCGGTGTAGACTTCGGCGTCATCTTCGTCGTATTCCGCCTCGTCGGCCGCTTTGGCCGTGGGGGTGAGGCCAACAAGGGCGCAGCCGGCTCCGTACACCGGCTCATACGCGAATAGTTCACCGTCGAAGTGGTTCGACTGGCCCATGACGGCATTCAGCCACCAGATTGCCTTCATGCGCTGGTCGCCGTTGGCCTGGCGCGAAAACTCGCGGGCCAATTGGCTGGCGTCTTCGAGCCGGCCCCGCTCTAGGAACTCTAGGTATTTGCGGTTCCATTCGTCGTCCTTGAGGCTGTGAATGCAGTCATCGGTAAACGCGCGGGCATCGGTGTGAACTCGGTTGGACAGGGCCGTAACCGCGACGGCGACCACGCGCTTGCCGGAGGCCGCCACGGCGTCGCGGGCCGCCTTGCCAAGCACAATGGTTTCGGCGCGGTCGGCGTACATGTTGCAACTGACGACTGACGCGGCATATCGGTTGTCGGGATTGAGCAACTTCAACGCCACGACGCTGCCGGTGTCGATGGGAAAGCCGTGGTAGTCGACGCCGCGCATCTCCAAACCGCGTGCCTGCCCGGCGGCAACGTAGTGGGCACCAAATTCGGCGTCCATACGGAACTTGTAGGGAATCGATCCTAGTTCATGCCATTCTTGGTCAACGTGGACCCATTCGGGCTCCGGCCGGGCCTGCACTTGGTGGCCGATGACGGAGAGCCACTGCGTCGAATAGAGCAGGATGACGTCCGGGTCCAGTTCTTCAATGCGCGCCCGCACGTCGTCGTAGGCGTCGCGGAGGCGCTGGTAGGCCGGGTTGGCGTCAGGGACCAACAGCGGGTGCGGGTAGGGGGGCACCACAAAGGAGCCTACCAATGCGGCGGTCATGTCATCAACCTCGGCGTCACCACGCGCGTCGCTTCGTCGGGGTCCCATTCGACGACGGCGTTGCCGGTCCCGATGACGGTCCCGTAGCCGTGCAATTCGGCGGGGTAATCGGGGAAGCCGAGTGCCGCCAGCAGCCAAGACAGGCAGCCGGCATCCGCTTCGGACGTCGCCTGGTCGATGAGGTCAGGCATCTCGTCGAAGAGTTGGCGGCCCAAGCCGTCACGCATGAGTCGGATGGCGTGCATATCCCACTGGTATTGCCCGTGATGGTAGATGTGCTCTCGGCTCATGTCCTCCGGCAAGGCGCCTTCGCGCGTGAAATGGCGGTGGCTGATGCTGTTGGATGCCAGCAGCAAGGCCCGTTTGCCCGATGCCTCAACGGCGGCACGGGTTGCTTCGCCAAGGGCTCGTTGCTGTGCTTGACCCACTTCGTTGGAGTAGTCGTTGTACACATTGCAACTACTGATGCCGACGATGGGTTTGTCCCATTCCGGCCGTACCATGTGGCAGGCGGCGATGGTGCCGTAATCGACCCGAAAGTCCGGGTTGCGCATCATCTTCGTCACCAGGCCGGCCTCCGCGCCGCGCGCCGCGATGTCCTCGGCAAGTTCCACGTCAACGTCGATGTCGCATTGGTAGCGAAACAGGTTGGGGAAAATGGGATCAACACTGATGTTGGAGAAATGGGAAACGCCAAGCAAATGGTGTCCGACGCGGGTGCGCCAGTGGGGTGAATGGACGATAATCACGTCGAATTCGCGACCCGCCCTGGCCAAGCTGTGGCGGAGGCGTTCGTAGCCCCATCGGATGGGTTCCCAGCCGCCCTGCGACTGCGGCTCGTTGGCATCCGGATTATCGGCATACACCAGATGCGGGGGGTGAGGGGCGAGGCAGCCAGCGACGATGCGTTCCTGAGACACGGCGTCGCCACTTCCGTCGCCGATTAAGGCGTCATGGTCGCGCATCCTGCGAAGCGACCGCGCCGCCGCGCCGCCACACAAGCGATAAAAACTGCGAGCGGGATGCTATGGCATGGTTGGTCAGTGGCGCGCCGCAACTGTTGTGCTTGTATTGTTTGCCGCATCTTGGGGCTCTGTCCAGGGTGCGTCGGCTCCGCT
>JBFJXH010000130.1:0-5219 GCA_041623215.1 Thermoplasmatota archaeon | reverse complement strand
TTCGACGAGCCTAACGAAATCAATGGGTCCGTTGAGTAACTTGTTATGCAGCGGCTGGACTGGCGAGCCGAGGAGGTTATGTGCGGGTTTGGCCGTGGAGCGTTTTGGATGTTCGGATTGATTGGAAAAATGACTGCGACGCCGGGCAATCGCGCGGCCCTTGCAAAGATACTTCTCGAGGGCACCAAGGATATGCCAGGTTGCTTGAGCTACATCATTGCCGAGGACCCATCAAACGAGGAAGACCTGTGGATTACCGAAGTCTGGGAATCCCAGGAACAGCACGAAGCATCGCTTTCCTTGCCAGCCGTTCAACGCGCAATCGCGGAAGGCCGCCACATGATTGCGGGCATGAGCAATCGCACCGAAACCATTCCTTTGGGTGGGGCCGGGCTATAAGGACTGCCGTCAGTGTAAACACTCCTAACCATCGAGTCCTGTATCGTCGGCTGCATAACAAGTCACTCGACCCGACCGCTCGCTGCGCTCGCCGGCTCGCTTCGCGAGCGTCGGGTCACTTCGACCCTTATCCACCCTCAGTCCGCCTTCGGAAGAACTTGAGTAGACGGCGGAAAATGCCTTGACATGGCTGCCAGTTGTTTGCTGTCCATCCGCGACGTTGCAGAGCTTGACTCTGAGCGGCGCAAGTTGTTGCAAAAAGCGGCCATCATCGGGCAACGCATCGGATTGAACCTCGATCCTTCAACGGAGGCGGGGCAACGGTTCATGGAGGCCCGGGGATTGGTATTCCGCCGTTGGATTTTGGATATCTTAGTGTTGATGAGCTATCATGGAACCATGTCCTTCAACGAGATTCAGCGCGGCCTAGGGGGCTTGGCAAGCGGATCGTTGGCACCAAAGGTTGCGATGCTGGTCGACAATGGCTTCATGTCCCGAGATGATGGCGAGAAGGTCACGTATACAATCGAGCCCGCCGCGCACGCCGTCGGAGCAGCAATCTTTGTGTTGACCATCGGAAAAGCAGACCGTTACCACGGCAGCCATTCTGGTGCAGATCTTCCTCTTGTAGCTGGCTCGTTCGTGCCGGAGCGACCGCCGGATCCATCTGACTACCACGATGCAGTCGAATCGTTCTCCGAATTGGCCAAGCACTTTGCAAAATTGCATCGAGATGCAGCCGGCGAACACCCGTTGACGACCGCCAAGCGGTTCACGGCGGCATGTGTGCGGCGCCACCACGGTCCGGTCATCACGGCACTCGGATTCAGCGGCGGCCTGACGTACTCAGAACTGCGGCAGCACATGGGGATCGGCGACGCGCCGTTATCCCGGACCCTCGACGGACTGGTCGAGATCCGTTCGATCCAGAAGGATGCCGACGGCGCCTACCGATTGACTCCTTGGGGGTTCTTCGATCTGTCCTTGGGCTGCCCAGTGCCCGCATTGGTCGCGCGCATGTGGGAAGAACAGGGACGTTACGAGGACCGGCCTCATCTCGCCCGTCGGGCGTCGTGACTGCACGCTACTCACACATTGTTGACCTGCCTCCTTTAGTCCGCCCACCATTACGTGGTGCCTAGCTCCGTGGCAAAAACGCCCCGGGACACCCAAGGAGACAACAAACATGACACAAGCAGAATTGACCGGCTGGACAACGATCTGGAACATCAAGGACGCAGACGACTTCCGCCAGGCCTGTGCTGAGACGAGCCAGGCCATCGAGGCGACCGAGCCCGGCACCGTCGTCTATGAATGGTTCATGGATGATGCTGGAAAGACGGCGACGATCCATGAGTGGTTCGTCGGAAATGATGGCGCCAAAGCCCACATGAACGGCCTCGCGGTCTCGAAGTTCATGCCGAAGCTGCTGGAGGCTTCGGAGTTGGCTGAATTGCATGCGTTTGGCGACTTCAATGAGGAAATGCTTGCCGGGCTCGCCAATTGGAGCCCGAAGGGCATCCACCGTCGAATCGGCGGATTCCACCGCATCGGCGTCACCGTGACCTTGTAGATCGACGAGATGGGCATGATGCGGGCGGTCGGCGCGACGGCTTACAAGGCACGCGACCCGACCGCTCGCTCCACTCACAGACTCGCTTCGCGAGCGACGGGTTAGTTGACCCAGTGTAAACCGCCCCGCGCGGGGCCCAGAGACGCCTGACGCGAAGCGGCCTGCATCCGCGCAAATTCGATACAAAATCGACCATCGGACGGCGGCCAAACGGCTCGGAAGAATTGCTTGTTGGGACCCATTTTGGTCGTGACGCCGCGCATCCTTGGGCCATCAACGGGCAAGCGAATCCAAGTTTGGCAGGACATGCGACCCGGCCCGATTCCATCAAGCTGGCATGGTTAAGGTCCACCGGCCACGTGCCCGCATTGTAGACGAGGATAGGCCATGTTGTCGCCGGACCAAATGATCACAGCGTTCGTTTTGCTGTGGGCCGTAATCGATCCCATTGGAACCGTGCCAGTGTTCATGAGCGTGACACGAGGCATGGACGAAGCAAGGAGCCGGCGCATTGCCTTGATGGCGGCCATAACGGCGGCGGGCATCCTGCTATTCTTCATCGTTGTTGGCGAGGTTTTGTTGCTGGCCATGGGTGTCCCCCTCATCGCATTCCAAATTGCCGGCGGCCTCATCTTGTTCATTTTTGCCTTGACCATGATTTTCGGTGAAAGCAAGCCCGAGGCAGAGGTGCGCGCGGCCGAGGACGCAAATGAAACGGCCATTTTTCCGCTGGCCACGCCATCTATTGCGTCGCCCGGCGCCATGATGGCGGTGGTGGTGCTAACGGAGAATAGCCGACATTCCATCTGGGAGCAAGCGGTGACCACGGCGATTATGCTCGTAGTCGTGGCAGCGGCGTATGTTCTGATGCTGGGTGCCCCGCGCATTTCCAGGCTCATTGGCAATGCCGGCGCCAGCCTCATCAGTCGCGTCATGGGCCTCATGTTGGCGTCCATTGCAGCGACCCAGGTCTTGCAGGGCATATCGCAATACTTTGGCTAGCACGAAGGCGCCGTGCGGCTACGCCTCGCTGTGCAATGGTTGCTACTCGGACGCCATGGGCGGTCGTGGTGTCGCACAATGTTGGGCAACACGACGCCTATATGGAACGGGACGCATCACCCGACCCTCGCGCCGTTGCCGCTCTTAGGACACCCTTTGTCTCGGATGCAAGCGGCGTGGATGGAAATTGATGCACCCATGTCCGACGCCTCCACAACCCAAGGCCAATGCCCGGTGCTGCCGGGTCAGTCAACTGCCGCAGCCCAGCGTAACCACAGTTGGTGGCCTAACCAGCTGGAGGTGCGGCTCCTGGCGCAGCACTCGGAAAGGTCCGACCCGTTTGCCCGCAACTTCGACTATCGCCAAGCATTCCAAACGCTCGACTATGCGGCCCTCAAGAAAGATTTGGCCGCCATGATGGAAGATTCGAAGGAGTGGTGGCCCGCCGATTACGGGCACTACGGCGGCCTTATGATTCGCATGGCCTGGCATGCGGCGGGCACCTATCGCATCGGCGACGGGCGCGGCGGAGCTGGCACGGGGCAGCAACGCTTCGCCCCCCTCAATTCTTGGCCTGACAACGGCAACCTGGACAAGGCTCGCCGCTTACTATGGCCCATCAAGAAAAAGTACGGCAACAAGATTAGCTGGGCTGATTTGTTCGTTCTGGCCGGCAACGTGGCCATTGAATCCATGGGTGGCAAGACGCTTGGATTCGGCGGCGGACGCCCCGACGTATGGGAACCCGAGGAAGACGCATACTGGGGCAAGGAAGCGGAATGGCTCGGAGACGAACGCTACACCGGCGACCGGGAACTAGACGCACCACTAGCAGCCGTGCAGATGGGGTTGATCTACGTTAACCCAGAGGGCCCGAACGGTGAGCCCGACCCGTTGAAGTCGGCCCGAGACATTCGCGAAACCTTCGCCCGCATGGCCATGAATGATGAGGAAACCGTCGCGTTAACCGCCGGTGGCCACACCTTTGGCAAGGCGCATGGGGCAGGTGACGCTGCCCTGGTGGGCCCGGAGCCCGAAGCCGCCCCACTTGAGAACCAGGGCTTTGGGTGGATGAGTAGCCACGGCTCAGGCAAAGGGGATGACGCAATTACGAGTGGCATTGAAGGCCCGTGGACGGCGAATCCCACGCAGTGGGACAATGGCTACTTCGAGGTCATGTTCAGTTATGAGTGGGAACCGGTCAAGAGCCCGGCCGGAACTTGGCAATGGCATCCGAAGAATCTTGCCGACAAGCACATGGCGCCGCAGGCCCACGACGCCTCAAAACGAGTTACGACCATGATGACCACGGCCGACATGGCCCTGCGCATGGACCCGGACTACGAAAAAATCAGTCGCCACTTCTGGAAACATCCACATGACTTCCAAGAGGCGTTTGCCAGGGCCTGGTTCAAACTCACCCACCGTGACATGGGGCCCAAGGCACGCTACCTTGGACCCGAAGTGCCCGACGAGGACTTTGACTGGCAGGACCCCCTGCCGGTCAACGATTATGCGCCCCTTGACGCCGCCGCCATTGAGGCACTCAAGGGCAAGATTCTGGCCTCCGGTTTGACGATTCAGGACCTCGTGTTCACGGCGTGGGCTTCCGCGAGTTCCTTTCGAACGTCGGACCTGCGCGGCGGGGCCAACGGGGCGCGCATCCGATTGTCGCCCCAGAAAGACTGGGCCGCCAACGACCCTGAGCGTTTGGCCCACACGCTGCAGGTTCTGGAGGCACTGCAACGTGACTCGGGGATTTGTTCCTTGGCCGACGTGATTGTGTTGGGCGGCTGCGCTGCTATTGAGGCCGCGGCAAAAGCTGCGGGCCACTCGGTGATGGTGCCCTTCACGCCAGGCCGGGTGGATGCAAGTCAAGAGCAAACAGACGTCGAATCCTTCGCGGTTCTTGAGCCGGTGGCCGATGGCTTTCGCAACTACCAGGACCATGGCGTCGCCGTGAATGCCGAGGAGTTGTTGCTTGACAAGGCGCTGCTCCTTGGCTTATCGGCGCCCGAGATGACCGTCCTCGTGGGTGGCATGCGCGCTCTGGGGGCCACGGTGGGCGGCAGCCCGCACGGCGTCTTGACCCCGCGCCCGGGCACGCTATCGAACGATTTCTTCGTCAATCTTCTTGATATGGATACGGAGTGGAAACCGCTGGATCCCGGCGCCCATGGATTCGAGGGCGTTAGCCGGCAGAGCGGCGAGCGCAAATGGACGGCCACGCGCGCGGACTTGGTTT
>JBFJXH010000129.1:0-5228 GCA_041623215.1 Thermoplasmatota archaeon | reverse complement strand
GTTGGTAATCCTCCCCACCACGGGCCTTGCCGCACTTCATCCCAGTCTTGCGGGCGATGGAAACTGTACAGGTCGCGAACACTCAACTGGTAGGGGCTTGCCGGCCGGGGATTGGCGGCATCCACAACCACACCAACCAAGGTCGAAGTCTGACCCGTCCACGCTGCTGCGTCCCAGGTCGCGGTCGAGTACGGGAAGACGGTTCGCCCATCGATCAGCGGGTGGGCAATGCCTGCGGGGTCACGAAGCGCCCATGCATCGGCAACGCCGTCGCCGATGCTGTCCCAGTAGGTCGGGTCAAGGACAGGGCCGTTGTCGAGCCGGATGCGCCAATCACAATCGACACCGCAGTGGTCCCGCGTCACAATGAACGCTTCCTCGACCGTGACACCATCGCCCGCCGGGGCACGACCCGCCATGCTGGCGTCTTGCACATCCAGCCCAAATCGGACTAGGAAGCCGTCGGCGATGTCGTCACCTCGACTGCTGAATGCCAGAGGGTCAGTTGGTGTGAAGGACCGAGCGCGTCCACCGAGGCGAGCGGCGCCTTGGAATTCCTCCAAGTCGTACAGGCCGTCGCCATCTGAGTCCGGGGTACTTGGATTCAGGCCGGCGTCGTACTTTTCCCGCAGCGTCATGCTGGGGTCGCCGGGGGCCGCATCGGTGACGGCATGCATGCCGGGCCGTAGCCCTGCTGCGACGAGCCATCCGTCGGCGATGTCGTCACCATCGTTGTCCCACTCACGCGGGTTCATGAGGCCCTCCTCGACGAGCCACCAAGCGCCGCGGTTGCCTTCCGGGTCAAACTGTTCCGCCTCAATGAAGTAGAGCTCCTTCAGAGTCGGCAAGGCAATGGCGTCTGGCCGTTGCAAGGGGACTGGTAAGCGGTCGGGGGGCGGGACCAGTACCCGGCCCTGCAAAATCAACGGAGAGCTCCAATCAATTTCATCCAGATACCAATGGTAGAGCCACCCATCTGGAACGCCTTCACCTAGTGTGGACGGAGAGCCAGGGTCGCTGCCAATACGAAGTTCGACGGCATCCGGAAGCCCATCGAGGTCGGAATCGTCGGCCACGACCACTCGCGGCGTTGCTTCCTGGAAGCCCGGTAGCCATTCGTTGGTGGCTGGTGCCAAGGCTAGGCCCACGAGGCCGACGCCAATGAAGAGGAGTGCCGCGGCGGTAGCAATGACGGTCCGTCCGACGCGCTGGGGGCCAATCAGGGCAGCCAGGCGGGCGAGCGGGTTCATGGTGCCTCCCTCCGGCCGCTGGTAGACGCGCGGTGCCGCCCCGCCAGCGAAAGGAGGCCAAGGGCTGCCACGCTAGCTGCCATTCCGAGCCCGGGCGTATCCTTGCTGCCGTCAACCGGCACGCCCGACAAGTCAATCACGATGGGTTCCTCGAGGTGGCTTGCGGTGACGCGCAGGATTGCCTGGCGCTTGGTGTCCCCGACGAGCGACGCCGTGGCTTGGCCCTCAGGCAGAAGTTGCTGAAGTTCGACGCGCTCTGTAACGGAGGTTCCACTCACGAGCTCAGCCGCCACGTCATACACTGGTGCATCCCCAGCATTCTTCATGCGCACTTGGTAATTGAGCGCGCCGGAATCCAAGCGGATGGCGCGTTCAACATCGACCTCCAACATGGGCGACCCGACCCGCACGCTCCACACCGACGAGGTTAGGAAATTGCCACCCTCGTCGGCCACCCGCAAGGTAACCTGGGCGCTGGAACCGCGCAGACCCGGCGGCGCACTCACGGTGACGCGAGCAGGTCCGGTTTCTCCTGGCGCTAAGGCCACGTCCGCCGACGTTGCTTGCCAACCCGCCGGCAGGCCGGTTGGCGTGACGACAAGATCAAGCGGGACATTACCCGCATTGGCCACGACTGCGGGCAATTGCGTCGGCCGACCTGAGGCGACGGTCAATTCGCCGCTGCTGATGCTGGCGGCGGCCTTCGAGGCGACTTGGAAGCGCAGCGTGGTGACGCTGGCGGGCGACCCGCTTACCGAGAATGTGAGGGGTAACTCCGCCGGGCCTGCCGGTGTGCTGCCGGCCACTTGAATGTCCAACGTTAGGGAGCGCGTGGTGTTGGGTGACAGGGTTACATTCCAGGGCGCCTCGACCCCGTCCACGAGCAGCTTCCACTGCTGGGTGGCAGGGAGCAACGATGCGTGGACTTTGATGGCCTGGGTGACAGTTCCCTGCGCAACCAGATTGATATCAACGCTTTCGGTGGTCCCGGGGGTCACGGCAATCGGGTCGATTGGTGCGACCACTTGGAAACCAGTGAGCGGCTTGACGACGGTGCTGAGCTCCACGTCAGCGCCCGCGGAGTCTTGCACGAATGTGCTTCGCAGCCGCAACCGGTCAATGCCTAATTGGAACGGCGGGGCATTGTCGGGCACGCTGCGATGGACGGCCAGCGTAATGTTGGAGCGCGGATCAATTCGCACTGTATTGTTGATGTCGGCAAGGTCCGCCACGCCAACCCACTCAATGCGGGCCGCCGGCCACGACGCCGGCAAGGACCCAACTACCTGATCAACAATGATTTCTTCGTTGACATCCGCGTTATTGTGGAGTACGACATTGAAGGTAGTATTTCCACCCGGAGGAACGGACCGCACCGGATCTGTCACGCTGACTGCAAAGCCTCGATCCACGTCAATGACCGTGCGTAGTTCCACCTTTCCACGCACGAAGCTATTGGACGTACTGATGGCCTGGACAACCGTGCGTAGGTCACCCGGTGAACCGCCTGGCTCGCTCGGTGCTACGCTGACGAGGTAATGAGCGGAGCCACCCGGTTCCAGGCGCGGCGTGCGGTTCAACACGTCTGTGTTGAACGCGGGCCTAACGTCCATGGACCAATCGTCGTTGGGCGGTGCGGAGAACTCCACATCGTAGGTATCCGCGACAGTGCCGCGGTTGGTGATTGTGATGTTGTAGGCAGCTTGGCCGCCCGCAACGATTTCTCGACGAACCTTGACGGGCACGCCATCCGCTGTGACCTCGACTTTGCGGACCGTCTCGAACCGAACCGTGAGGGGCTGGCGCACTTCGAAGTCGGGGTTATTGACGCTCGTCGCAACCAGTTGCAACGAAGCGCTGCCGGCGGACGTATCCACATCGTCCGGGACCGTGACCAATACCTGGGTATGGCCAATCTTGCCTTTGCCGCGGCCCTGAAGCTCCACGGTGGCA
The DNA here is from genome assembly GCA_041623215.1 of Thermoplasmatota archaeon. Lineage (GTDB taxonomy): Archaea > Thermoplasmatota > E2 > JACPAO01 > JAHFTW01 > JBFJXH01. The sequence goes on along the minus strand of JBFJXH010000129.1, from coordinate 2,025 downwards.
GGCAACAATTGTGCCCCGGGCAAATCATCGGAGGAAATGGCGAGTCGAACTTGGTCAGGCAGGCCTTCGCCCGTAACCGCGCGAGCAAGGTTGACAATGTCGATGTCGAAGCGCACCTGCGCGCCCGGCTTGGCCGTCACGAAGTCTTCGCCTTCGACTGTGAACAGGTAGCCGCTAAACTCGACTTGGCCCGCCTGGACATCAAGCGGGGCCATTGCGCCAAGCGTTGGACCGGAGAACGGCGCTGTGCCGCGCTTGAGCCAAGCAGCGACAACCGGCCGGTCTGCCTCCAGATGCCAGGCACCGGCGCCGTCTAAGTTGAGACGTTCATGCGTGCGAAACACCCCGGTTCCAACGGGGGACGGGCGGCCGTCCACCGAGGAGTCCAACCTTGTGTCGTCGCGTGTGATGAAGACGACGAGGCCACCCAATTCCTGCTCCTCGGTCTGAGGAACCACGAAGTCGTAGGTGTATCCACCGTCGGGCGAATACAAGGGGACAAGGGCGCTGAAAGCTGACTGCGACGTTACGGGACCTGGGACTACAGAAAGGCCGCCGACGCCGCTGGTTTCCCGGATGATGACTGGGCCGTTGCCGGGTAGTTCGCCGCGGGACCAGTCGCGAATCCACGACGTGCCCCAACCCGCTTGGTCTTCCAATAGCCCGGGTCGAAGGCGCAGTGCCGTCTCAAGCACGGGGTCACCACCGGTCAAGGCCTGCACGCGTGCCGTTGCGGTCTGCTTGGCACCAAAGGCAATGAAGTCGGCGGGGGCCGCGTAGCCCATGAGGACGGACCCTGTGCCGGCCCGGTCTAGTGGTGGCCAGTTGGAGAATCCCAGACTTCCCCCTCCTTCGTTGACGGCGCCGACCCGCTGAATCGCAATGTGGCCCCGGAGCGCTTCCACCACAACCACAGAATTGGCCGCCACCTGATTGATGCGGAAGTGGTTGGGGTCAATGTTGACCGGCTGTTGCTGGTCCAACGGTTGATTGATGGCAATCCGAATCGAACACGACGATGCCCCGGCCGGGAGGCGGTCTGCCGGACAATAGATGTAGTGAGCCTGGCCCACCTGCGTCGTGTAAACGAACATGCGGCCCACGTGGCCGCCACCTACGGCTGGCAAGAACTGCGGCGACAGGGTCGTGGCCGAGGCACCTGCGTTGCCCGAAATGGCCTCAGCCCAAATGTGTCCGTCGGCTTCAATCAGGACGCCCCCAGAGGATGCTAGCGCCCCATTTTTGCCCAGCACATAGGTGCCCACACCACCAAAAGCTGGCAGTTGTAAGGTCACGGCCGGTTCGGAGCGGGGCAAATCGCCCCGCGGCCCATACTCGTAGACTCTGGCTTCTGTCGGGTAGGGCCCGACATTGACAATGCGGACACTGCGAGGTTCCTCGGTAGCCTGCTGGCCGGGCAAGGAGTAGAGAGGGACATAATGGCGCGTGCCGCGGGTATTGCCTACGTCCGAGCGCAGCGGGTCAAGCGCCATTGGGTCAAAGCTTGCCGGCGTGCGTTCGCCGTTGTAATTGGCATCGAAGTACAGGTGGAACCAGCGTTGCTTGGCGGCTTCAGGTTCACTGGCAACACCGCCGAAGACGAGAGGTGCTCCCATCGTCCAGCGGAGCGTGTAAACCCCCTCCGCTTGGCGGCTGAGTTCATGCGAAGCACTCGGCACGCGAGCCCCATTTTGCAGTGGGACCCCAGCCTCATCCGTCTCGATAACCACGAACGAACCGGCATCAATGGCAAAACCAGGGATATCTTCCGGCTCCGGATGCCCGGCCGCAGCCAACAACGCCGGCAAATCCAGGTCAACACTGGCGACCAGGTCGGCCGCTGCAGCTAGCTTGGCGGGAACGGTCACGGTCAGCGGAACACGCATGTGGCGACCGTCTCCTTCCGGCACACCGACGTCGGACAGGGGCCCTTCGACCCATGCGCCGGGGGCAGGTGCTTCCTGCGCCGCGGTGCCTGCGGCAAGCCAAGCCATCGCCGCGATGAGCACGACAACGGCCCAAGAC
>JBFJXH010000128.1:0-5241 GCA_041623215.1 Thermoplasmatota archaeon | reverse complement strand
GCTGGATGAGATTCCATCGAGGGTCAATTACAGCCTGCTCGCATCCGGCTTGTCGCTGTTTGCCATGGGTCTTGCGAAGAAAGTCCTCGTGGCGGACTTATTGGCCGCCCGCGTCGATGCCTTGTGGGCGGACCCCGCAGCGCTGACCACCCTGACCGCATGGCTGGCGGCGCTAGGCTACGCCATGCAACTCTACTTCGACTTCAGTGGATATTCCGACATGGCCATCGGCCTCGGCGCCATGCTGGGGCTGCGTTTCCCCGTCAATTTTGACGCCCCGTACCAAGCGCGAGATCCAAGCGATTTCTGGCGGCGCTGGCACATCAGCCTGTCAACGTTTCTTCGCGACTACCTTTACATCCCGTTGGGAGGAAACCGCCTGGGCGAACGGCGACGCATGGCGAATCTTGCGATCGTCATGCTCCTTGGTGGATTGTGGCACGGGGCCGCGTGGACCTTCGTCGTGTGGGGTGCCTACCATGGGCTGCTGTTGGCGGGCCACCGCGCCGTGGCACCGCAGTGGAGTCGCCTCCCTGTGGTGGCCCAGCGCGGCGCCATGTTCCTTCTGGTGGTTCTCGGATGGGTCGTCTTCCGGGCACCTGACTTAGCGACCGCCACCGAAATCTACGCGACGCTCTTCACGTGGCAAGCCGGCTCGATGGCGCCACTCACGAACCCGTGGACCTGGCTCCTACTTGTGCTGGTCCTCTTCACCTGGCTGGCCAAGCCGACCAGTCGCCTGCGACCCAAGCCGACGCTGCCGTGGACCGTAGCCACCGCCGCCTTGTTGCTTGCGGCTACCATTGTCGCCAACTCGATCCACAGCCCCTTCCTGTACTACCAATTCTGATTCCCCACCCCCCAACTGACTATGACTCGGACGCGCAACGAATCCAACTCGCAACAAGCTGGCCCGGCGGCCCAGACCCCGGATGCCGCTGTGGCGAGGCGTGGACCATACCTCCCGATGCTGGCCGAACCGCTTCAACCAGCCGACGACCCGCGTTGGCGCCGGAGCGCCGCCGCAGTGCTGGCGTTGGTGGTCGTGGGATTAGGTACAGCCGCGATGGCCAATGTCATTGTGGACCCCTTCGACGAGTTCCCCACGCAAGCATTTCCCCCGGCTCCCTGGGACGCACCCGGGCATAAGCGCAGCCTGTTTCTTGCTAGCGAGCCGCCGCCATCCACACTCATCCTGGGAAGCAGCACCGCCATGGTGCTCCCGGCGGCGTCTTGGCACCAGGCCACGGGTGACACGGCGTTCAACTTCGCTTTGCCCGGTGCAGCTGCCGCCAGCAGCTTGGCCCTGTATCAACATGCCGTGGCTGAAGGGCGGACGCCGCAACACATCATCGTTGGCCTGGATGTGGGTCGGCTCGTCACGCAGACGCCCCAGGACGATCCGACGCGTTACATCCTGTCACCGTTGCACGATCAACCGTCGGCCTGGGACTTGGCCGAAGGAGCCCGCCGCTCCCTCAACATCGGCTACCTACAGACCACGATTGCTCGTGCCTGGCATCTGGCGGGGGGAGCCTATCCGGCACAGGTTGCATTCGACTCAGATGGCACTGTGACTTACCTGGACCTTGAACGCGGGGCCGACGGGCCGCCGCAGTTCGATGCCGAGAACCCTAACCGGCTGGCCCGGGAGGACTTCGTTGCCTGGAGCGGTTCCTTCGATGGACTTCACCCGCACCAAGCCGCTGCGGTGCATGCATTGATGGTCGCTGCGGCAGCCAACGGGACCAACGTGTCGCTGGTCATCATGCCGTTGCACCCGGTCCGCGTTGCGGAGCTTGGCGAGCCCTTCGCAGCAGCCCATGAAGCGGTTGTGGACCTCGCGCGGGCGCATTGCAGTCCCGCCGCGCGCGTGTTCGACTACATGCGCATCGATGCCTTTGGGGGCACGGCAGTGGACTTCGTGGATACATCCCATATGAACGCGCGAAACGGCGAACGGCTCCTAGCGGCTCTCGCGGTCGGCCAGGGCGACCAATGCGCCAGATGAGTAACCGTGTCGCGGCTTCTTGTCGGCGGAAGGAAGTCCCTTAAGTTGACCTTGTGATGCCGCGCAGAAGTGGGGGTAGGCATGCGCTTGCGCAGCTCAGCCCACTGACCTAGGTGAACCAATGCAGAAACGACTCCTGACACTGACCGCGATGATGCTCCTTGCATTCATGCCGGTTGCCGAAGCAGACGAGCAAGTAACCATCCATCCGTTGGTAGAACGCATCGACCAGGGTCCGCTCACAACGGATCCCAAGGGAGAATACATCGTGGGTTTCTACGAGCTCCCGCTGGACAAGGTCTCCTACGCCGGCTTCCCCGTCCTCAAGGTGGATGAAGACCTGCGCTATTTCCTCGTGCACGCGGAAGCGCGGGTCGCACTTGATGCGGTCACGCTCCTTGACAACGAGGTACGGTACGTCGAAATCAACAACCCCGGCGACCGCGTCCTGCACCTGACCCCCAACGATGCCTTGTACAGCGATCCTGGCCACTATGGTTCCAAGAAGATCAACGGCGAAGCCGCGTGGGACATCACCACCGGCAGCACGGCCGTTAAGGTCGGCATGGTGGACTCTGGCCTCGTTGCCAATCACGAAGACCACCAAGGCGCGCGCTACCTCGGTGGTTGGGACTTCTACGAGGGCGACAACAATCCCCAGGACACCGGTGGCAGCTGCAGCTTCCACGGCACCCACACAACCGGCACGGCCGGAGCCAACATCAACAACGGTGTCGGCATCGCCGGCATGAGCCAGCACAGCGTGCTGGTCGCCAAGATTTTCCACAAGGTCGGCGGCGGACCGTACTCCTGTAAATCCGCGGGCGACACAGGAATCGCGGACGCGCTGAAATACGTCGGCGACCAGGGCGGTCATGTCAGCAGCAACTCGTGGGGTGGCGGCGCCTTCTCGACCGCCATCAACGATGCCATCGCCTACAGCCATGGCCTTGGTGTCCACCACGTCGCGGCAGCAGGTAACGGCGGATGCAGCAACTGCATCGGCAACCCCTGGGCGCCCGCTGCATCCATCGTCACCATCGTGACGGGCACGGACAGCAATGACAACGGCTACACGAGCAACAGCAAGGGCCCCGAGGCCGACGTCTCCGCCCCTGCTGTCGGCATCCTTTCCTCGGTGGGTAATGGATACTCTGCCTACTCGGGCACCTCCATGGCCACGCCCCATGTCGCCGGTACCGTTGCCCTCATGAAGGCGGTTGATGGCACGCTGACCTTCAGCCAAGCCGACCAAATTCTCAAGGATACCGCCGTGGACCTAGGCCCCGCTGGCCACGACAACACGTTCGGCTTTGGCCGCATTGATGCGGCCGCAGCCGTCATCGCCGCCGGTGGTGAGCCGCCGGTTGCCCAATGCAGCGACGGCATCGACAACGATGGCGACGGCCTGACGGACTTCCCGAACGACCCTGGCTGCACCGACGCCAACGACAATGACGAAACCGACCCGCCCGCCCCGGCGTGCAGCGATGGCATCGACAATGACGGCGACGGCTTCACGGACTTCCCCGCGGACTCCGGGTGCACGGATGCCAACGACGACGACGAGACCGATGCTGCAAGCACCATGCACGTGCACAGCCTCGACCACCGTCGCCAAGGTGGCCCCAAGAACGGCAATCTGCTCATCGATGTCGTCATCTATGACAGCAATGAGCTTGGCGTCGCGGCGGCGAATGTCTGCGTGCAAGTCGACAAGGCCGGCGGCAGCAGTGCTTCCGGTTGTGCCGACACCGCCGCAGATGGCACCGTGACGTTCGAATGGTCGGGCGTTGGCAGTGGCACCTACACCACCTGCGTAACCGGACTCAGCCACGCCGTCCTAGCCTGGGACAGCGCGGCAGACCACGCCTCCAGTGGCAGTTGCCACACCGAAGGCGTCTAGGTCAAGACGCTCCCTTTTCCCCTTCTTCCCCCCTTATTCTTCGAACGATGCCCGCTGGCCTTCAGCGCGCCAGCGAACCGTTTTCATCCAGGCCCCCGGTGGATGGCCGAGATGCAGTCACTCACCGTTTCGCTCCTTGCGGTTGTCCTCATGGCGTCCCCGCTCGTCGCCTTGTCCACGGCCGCCGCGCCAAACGAGTCGAGCGGCACCTCGTCCGATTTCGACATACGGTTCACAGGAACGGGTGGGGTGCCCGTGACCCAGGCGCCACCAGGATTGATTGTGTCGAGTCGATGGGAAGCCGGCGAATGGTATGAGTGGAAACTCAACCTCAACAAGAATACCACCATCGCAGAAATCAACATTGCCGGGGGTGCATTCGACGTGGAATGGATTCGCCAGGTCGTCCCCGAGTTCAATGACTCGGCCCAGCACCCCGATGCACCGCACACTCACCCGCACGCATTCCAGGTTCTCGACCGCGTTGACGTCGATGTGATTGAGTTCCCGGCCCCTGAGGCTGGCCACAAGCGAACGCCGGTCATCAACATCACAGGCACCCTGGACCAATTCACCTACCGGCTTGGACTTCCGGGGCCGGGCCCGGCGACATTGCTCCTGCGGCGCGATATTAGCCCTCCTGCCTTCGAGGTTGGGGAGGTCACCGAGCTCACGCATTTCTCCTTCCACGCGAGCAGCACCACCGAAGAACCGACCCTTGCGACGGTGTACCGATTGGAGGCTGGTGCCGGCGACGAACCTGTGCCGCTTCCCACAACGGCCTATGATACGGTGCAGTACTTCCCGGTCCAAGGCATGCAAAGCGACACGGAGTACACTGTGTGGTACACCTTCACTGATTGGGCGGGGCAGGTCGCTCGTTCGGACAATTTCTCGCTTCGAACGCTGTCCGCGCCCGCCGCTCCTGAGCCCCGGTTAGTGGATCTTCGCCCGGCCCCCGGCAGCACGGTTTTGGGGCCGGATGTCGAAGTGCAGGCACGGATCGTCAGTCCGGAATCGTTGGTTCCCCATGACCGCGTTCGCCTATTCTTGGACAAGCAGGAAATTCCGGACGGCTTCACCGTGCAATGGGGGCTCGTTTCGGCGGCCTTCGGCGGCTTGAAGCCGGGACTCCATGCCGTCGCCGTAGAGGTCACCAACGAAGCGGGCGGAGAAGGCGTTGCTCGCTGGACGTTCACGGTGGAGGAAGATGCCGGCGCGCCCGGGCCCTCAGCGCTCGTAACGCTACTGGGCGCGGGGGCTGCTTTGGCCATGGTAATGGCGGCGCGCCGACGCGACGATTCACGTTGACGCACACCCCTTG